>DATFKQ010000089.1:0-14484 GCA_035268565.1 Desulfotignum sp.
GGAAACCGGTCTGGACAATGAATTCCAGAAACGGCCGGCAGATTCGGAACAAAAGATCAATAAAAAGGCCAATGCCGAGTTCCAGGCCATGGTGGATACCCTGCGGGCAGAAGGGGTATGCGTGCTGGTGCTGGAAAAACCGGAGGCCCCGTACCCGGGCGCGCCGGATGCCATTTTCCCCAACAACTGGTTTTCCACAGAGCATGACGGCACCATGATCACCTATCCCATGGCAGCTGTGAGCCGCCGTTTTGAACAGCGGCCCGAAGATGTGGAAAAACTGCTGGTGGCCAACGGGTACAGGATCCGCAATGTGATCCACGTGGGGGCCCTGGACGAGCAGGAACGGTTTCTGGAGGGCACGGGCTCCATGGTTATCGACCACCGGGCAGAGATCGTGTATGCAGCCCGGTCCCACCGCTGCCACAAGGACCAGTTTGAAAACTTTATCCGCCTGCGGTTTTACGAAGAAGGCATTTTGTTTGATACCCGGAGTTCCACGGGAAAACCCATTTATCACACCAATGTTATCATGAGTATCGG
The DNA here is from genome assembly GCA_035268565.1 of Desulfotignum sp. Taxonomy (GTDB): domain Bacteria; phylum Desulfobacterota; class Desulfobacteria; order Desulfobacterales; family Desulfobacteraceae; genus Desulfotignum. The sequence goes on from DATFKQ010000089.1 coordinate 544, forward strand.
GGACCGGTTCAGTGTGATCTGCCTGGACTGTATAAAGGATGTAAACCAGCGCAGCCGGGTGAAAACATCTCTGGAAAAATCCTTTGATGTGATCGAAATTTCCATGGACCAGATGGAGCAGCATTTTTGCGGCAATATCCTTCAGGTGAATTCTGCCGGCGGCCGTCCTTTGATCGTCATGTCCCAGCGGGCCTTTAACGGATTCACCCCCCAGCAGATCAGACGGCTGGCGCAATATGGAAAAATTCTGCCCATGGCACTGGACACCATTGAATCCGTGGGCGGGGGCAGTGCCCGCTGCATGATGGCCGAGATCTTTTCAGAAAAAAAATAAGCGCATTTTCCATGTACAGGCATGCGCGCCGTTCTGCAGTCAACCCGCGTATCCTTCTTCCTGTGCATATGCATATAGCCATGCCGGCGCCGGGCCGGGAACCTGCCTGCCAGTAAATAAATATTGACAAACCAAGATAATGAATGTTAATTGATAATTATTATCACTTAATATCAGGGAAAATTGAATGGCTGATCACAATAAAAGGGCTGAAACCATCATCCGTAAACTCAGGGATAGTGGCCACAAAATTACGCCCCAGCGGCTGGCTATCCTTAAAATTCTTGCCATAAGTGACAGCCATCCCAGTGTTGAAGATATTTATGACCAGATCAGGGCGGATTTTCCGACAATGAGCCTTGCCACGGTTTACAGAAATATTTTATTGCTCAAATCCCTTGGCGAGGTGCTTGAGCTGGGGTTCCCGGACGGCAGCAACCGGTATGATGGTAACAAACCTGCTCCCCATCCCCATGTCATCTGTATCAAATGCAAAAAAATTGTCGATCCTGTCCTGGACAGCCTGGATGAAATGAAAAAAGAAGTCGCTCTGGAAACCGATTTTAAAATTCTGAATCACCGGCTGGACTTTTTTGGTATATGCAGCAGCTGTATGACGAAAAAAAATAACATTTTACCCGTTTCTGATAAGTATTGATTAAGCAATACCTGATTTTATAATCCAAAAAATTAAGGAGATTAACATGTCCAATGAAGAGAGCAAATGCCCGGTAACAGGAAAAAAAGGCAGGCAGGCCGCCGGCGGCGGTACATCCAACCAGGACTGGTGGCCCGGTCAGCTGAATCTTAGGATCCTTCACCAGCACTCAGACCTGAGCAATCCCATGGGAGGGGGGTTCAACTATCCAGAAGAATTCAAAGAACTTGACCTGGCAGCCGTAAAAAAGGATCTCCATGCACTGATGACCGATTCCCGGGACTGGTGGCCTGCTGATTACGGCCATTACGGCCCGCTGTTTATCCGGATGGCATGGCACAGTGCCGGCACCTACCGTATGGGAGACGGCCGCGGAGGCGCAGGTTCCGGCTCTCAGCGCCTGGCCCCCCTCAACAGCTGGCCTGACAACGTGAATCTTGACAAGGCCCGCCGTCTGCTGTGGCCCATCAAGCAGAAATACGGCAAAAAAATTTCCTGGGCCGATCTGATGATCCTGGCCGGCAATTGTGCCATTGAATCCATGGGGCTGCCGGCATTCGGATTTGCCGGGGGCCGGGAAGATGTGTGGGAGCCGGAAGAAGATATTTACTGGGGAGCTGAAGACGAATGGCTGGGCGACAACCGGTACTCTGGTGACCGGGATCTGGAAAATCCCCTTGCCGCCGTGCAGATGGGCCTGATTTACGTAAATCCCGAAGGCCCCAGCGGCAAACCTGATCCGGTTGCTTCCGGCCATGATGTCAGAGAGACCTTTGCCCGCATGGCCATGAACGATGAAGAGACTGTTGCACTGGTGGCCGGCGGACACACATTCGGCAAGTGTCATGGGGCCGGGGATGCTGCCCTGGTGGGACCTGAACCGGAAGCCGCCCCCATCGCGCAGCAGGGGCTGGGCTGGCAGAGCAGTTTCGGCAGCGGCAGGGCCGGGGATACCATCGGCAGCGGCATTGAAGGGGCCTGGAAACCAAATCCCACCAAATGGGATATGGGGTATCTGACGGTGCTGTTCAAATACGAGTGGGAGCTGGTAAAAAGTCCGGCCGGTGCAAATCAGTGGCTGGCAAAGGATGTGGAGGAAGCGGACATGGTGGTGGATGCCCATGATCCATCCAAAAAACTCCGGCCCATGATGACCACGGCAGACCTGTCTCTGCGGTTTGACCCGGCCTACGAGAAGATTGCCCGGCATTACCTGGAAAACCCGGAAGAATTTGCAGATGCCTTTGCCAGGGCCTGGTTCAAGCTGACCCACCGTGACATGGGCCCGAGGTCCCGGTATCTGGGTCCGGAAGTTCCGGCAGAAGAACTGATCTGGCAGGATCCTGTGCCGGAAGTTGATCATGCGCTGATCACTGCAAAGGACATTGCAGATCTCAAGACCGGCATCCTTGCTTCAGGACTGTCTGTTTCCCGGCTGGTATCCACGGCCTGGGCCTCTGCATCCACGTTCCGGGGCTCGGACAAGCGCGGCGGGGCCAACGGTGCACGCATCCGTCTGGCACCCCAGAAAGACTGGGAAGTCAACCAGCCTGAACAGCTGGCAGCGGTGCTGCAGACCCTGGAAGAGATCCAGGCGGCGTTCAACAAAGCCCAGTCAGGCAATAAAAAGGTATCCCTGGCCGACCTGATCGTCCTGGGCGGATGCGCCGGTGTGGAGCAGGCTGCCCAAAATGCCGGTCATGATATCACTGTTCCCTTTACACCGGGACGGACAGACGCATCCCCGGAACAGACAGATGCAGAGTCATTTTCCGTTCTCGAACCGGCAGCGGACGGGTTCCGCAACTACCTTAAAGCCAGATACGCAGTATCAGCAGAAGAGATGCTGATAGACAAAGCCCAGCTGCTGACCCTGACCGCACCTGAAATGACGGTGCTCATCGGTGGGATGCGGGTACTGAACGCCAACTTCAAACAGTCCCCGCATGGTGTGCTCACCAGCAGGCCGGAAACCCTTACCAATGACTTTTTTGTAAATCTGCTGGACATGGGAACCGAGTGGATACAGGTTTCAGAAGACGACGACCAGTTTGAAGGCCGTGACCGTGCAACAGGCGAACCCAAATGGACCGGCACCCGCGTGGATCTGATCTTTGGTGCAAACTCCCAGCTCCGGGCTCTGGCGGAAGTGTATGGATGCGCAGACAGCCGGAAAAAGTTTGTGACCGACTTTGTCGCTGCATGGGACAAAGTCATGAATCTGGACCGCTTTGATCTCGCCTGATCAAAGGGCCAAAAACCTCAAAGACTTCTGACACTGTCTGCTGCCACTGCGTGCGGCGTTTCCAGACCATTTGGAAACGCCGCATCCCGCTTCAAAGTATCTGCTGATCCCCCCAACATCATGCGAAACCGGGCCTGCCGGTAGAAAAAAACCCCACAATGAACCTTGGATGCGTCTGAAAAAAAAAGGGGGTGGATCCAGATGGATCTGGGGTGTTGACACGTGTATTTTTTTGTGTCATATAATTCAATTATGAAATATTTGCACTGATATAATTTATAACCAAAGGAAATGGCAGTTCATGATTTTGCCGGATTGGTTGTATATCAAGTTTGCGTTTCACCTCAGTATTTTTTTTATGACCAGTGCTATTTGGTAAAATTGTTTCCAGCCATCTTTCTCAACCAGTAAAAACAACAGGAGGTGTGCAAATGGCCTGTATAGCAGGAATTGTTTCCCAACATGGGAAAATCGATGACGATTGTGCGCAGATGATAGGTAAGATACTCAATGATATGCGCCACCGAGGGCCCGACAATACAAGCGTCCGTTCCATTCCCGACAATCGTGGCGCCCTGGGTGCCAACGAAATGAACCTGTCTCCGGAAAGAACCATCTGCTCCAGTCTTGAAGATGCCCCCTATATTCTGTTTGACGGCAAACTGTTCAATGAGCGGTCAGACAGCAGTCAGAGGGACATTGATCTGTTTATCGAGCTGTATCAGAAATATGACCGGGAGTGTTTTTCCCATATGGACGGCAGCTATGTATGCGCCATTGTTGAAAAAGATGATGAAGTGATTCTGGCAAGGGACGGGGTCGGTGCCAGACCCCTGTTCTACGGGTGGAACGGCGAGGTCTTTCACTTCAGCAGTGAAATGAAGGGGTTGAAGGATCATGTCCAGTTCGATATCCATGAACTCCCTGCCGGATACCTTTACAGCTCCTATGACGGACTGAAAAAGTATGAACCGTTCAGGCCGGATGTACCGGAACCCGGGGGCACGGTTGCCGAAACCGCAGCCATTTTGCGGGAGCTGCTCATTGATGCGGTCAAACGGCGGATGGACGATGTCAATGCCGTTTCTCTGAGCGGTGGTCTGGACAGCTCCATTGTGGCAGCCATTGCCAAAACATTCAATCCCGACATCAAGCTGTTCACCGGTGCGGTCAAGCGGGCCCCAGGCCCGGACCTTGAGAATGCCAAATTGATGGCTGATTTTCTAGGTTTGGAACATTTTGTTTATGAAATCACGGATGAGGATATTGATACCATCATTCCCAAAGCCGTATGGTACCTGGAAAGTTTTGATGAAGACTGTATATCCGGCATTCTTTCCAACTATTACGTGTCCAGAAAAGTCAAGGAATACAGCAATGCCGTACTGGTGGGAGAAGGTGCGGACGAACTTTTCGGTGGCTATCGTATGGTACTGAAAAACCCCAAGGTCAAAAGCCCGGAACAGCGTGACCGTCTGGCAAAAAAGTTGTTGGATATCGCATACAATACTGCGTTGAGACGGATGGACCGAAGCTGGATGGCCAACAGTGTGTTATACAAGACCCCGTTTCTGGATACCCGGGTGGTGGCGTTTGCTGAAAAAATTCCCATGAAATGGAAAATTTACGGGGAAAAACAGATTGAAAAATTTGTTTTGCGTGAGGCGTTCCGGGATATGCTTCCGGAACAGATCGCAAACCGGGAAAAGCTGCGATTTGCCATGGGTACGGGCATGGATGATGTGATGGATGATATCATTGCCGCCAAAATCGATCCCGAGGAGATCAACCGTCGCCCCAAGGCTGCCTATGGACTGCGGTTTGCTACTTTTAAGGAACTGTATTATTATGACGAGTTTCTGAGGCAGTTTCCGCCGGCATATGAAAAACAGACCATCCGGTGGGATCCGTTTAAATAGGTGGCTGGCAGACAAAAAAGGACAGAAAGAGCAGGGACTACAGAAACTGTGGCCAAAGATGCAGCGGAATGCATCCGACTCCTGGTATGGCCTGGAAACCGAAACCGGACCCGAAACCAGACCCGGAGGATATCATGAAGTTTACGGTCCTTGGGTCCGGGGGATGCATGGTGATCCCCAAACCCTTGTGCCAATGCCGCATCTGCACGGAAGCCCGGCAAAAAGGGGGTCCTTTTGAACGGGGAGGCCCTGCCGCCTTTGTGCATGATGAAAACATCCTGATCGACACCCCGGCCGAGATATGCCGGCAGCTCAATCAGTTTAATATCGCTGCCGTCAGCAATCTGATGCTCACCCACCTGGACCCTGACCATATTGAAGGGTTCCGGGTGGTGGAGCAGATCACCATCGATTTCCGGACGTGGGAGGCGCATGCGGACAAGACCGTCCGCCTGGTGATGCCCCGGCAGCTGCTGGAAGCTTTCCGGCAGGTCAACACCGCCTACGGCTCCCTGGTGTCATTTTATGAAGAATCCGGATTTCTGCGCTGTGAACCTTTTGACCGGAATACCATGATCGGGGATATTCAGGTGACGGCCCTGCCGGTGGACCGGGGAAACCAGGTGGCCTATATTTACGTGTTTGAAAAAAACGGGGGCAGGGCGGTGTATGCGCCCTGTGACATCAAGCCGTTTCCCGAGCAGGACCCTGCGGTACAGCACCCGGATGTGCTGTTCATCCAGCCGGGTCTGTTCGAAACCCGGTTAAGACATGGATATGTGTATCCGGATGATCACATCTCCAGAACCACCCTGTACACTTTTGAGCAGACCGTTGCCCTGAGCCGGCGGATTCAGGCAAAACAGGTGGTGTTTATACATCTGGAGGAATACTGGCACCGCAGTTTTACAGATTACCGTGCCCTTGAGGCGGCCTTTGACAACATGGTGTTTGCCTGGGACGGGATGACATTGACCATCAACGAAAGAGGAAAATAAATGAATTTAGTGAGCAATGATTATCTGGACCAAATCCATCAGGATGCATTGCGGGTACTGGAAGAAACCGGTATACGGTGCAGTTCTCCGGAAGTTAGACAGATTCTGGAAAATACGGGCATGGCAGCCTATGATAACACCACTGAACATCTGCATGTGCTGTCTCCCCTGGTGGAACAGGCCCTGGCTGATACACCCAAACGGGATCAGTACTGGATCAGGGAAAATGCCTTTGGTGTGGGCGGAACAGCCCCCTTTGTGTATGACGATACAACAAAAGAGTTGATTCAACCGACATTCGACCATATTGCACAGATCGCCCGCATCGTGGATCAGACCGATGTGATCGATTTCATGGCCAGAGGGGTGCTGGTTCCCAAACAGGAGGTCAAGGTCATGGAAACCATTATTGAAAACTGCGACAAACCGGTGTATGCCGCCGCAGTCACGGAAGCGGGCATTGAAAAAGCCCGGCAGATCCATGAAACCCGGGGGGGATTCACCATCCAGTTTTCCATTATCAACAGCCCCTTGAACATCATTGACAGCATGATTCCGCCGTTTTTATCCTGCGTGAAAAAAGGGATCCCCATTTATGTTTCCACCATGCCCATGGCCGGGTTGTCCGCCCCCTATTCCATGTCCAGCCTGATCACGTTGACCCATGCCGAGGCACTGTTCGGCATCACCCTGGCCCAGGTGGTCAATCCCGGGGTCATGGTGGTCCATGCCGGCCTGCCTTCCATAGCCAGCATCAAGGACAATTATGCGGTGAATCTCGGCTTGATATCATTTAATATTGCCAACCTGATCATGGAAAAGGTTAACAACCGTCTGGATCTGCCTTCCATCCAGACCGCCTGCACCACGAGCCAGGAGCATCCCAATGAAATTGCTGAAAAAGAAGCGGTCAATGGGTACGCACTCATGAAAAAATACGGATTTCACCAGATGCGGCACAGTTTCGGATTTTTAAAGGAGCTGGTGTCTTTTTCCATCGCCAAGCTGGAGCGGCATATTCAGTTGTGCCGTCAGACTGCGCCGGAACAGGCGCCGGACTTTCAGGTGGAAGCGTATGACCCTGAAGGACTGGCAGCGATCATGCGCAATGGCAGCCAGGCCAATTACATGAGGGACAACCACACCGTGAAAAATACGGGAAAATCTTTTCTGGAGTGACCCTGAAACAATCAGTACCATTGATTCCGGACAACAGGTGTTTTCTGTTTCAGCACAGGTCCGGATAAGATCTGTTATCCAGCTGGATAAAAAAAATAAATTTTTTCCTTGACAGGAACGTTTCAATGTGAGATCTTTCTTATACAAAATATTCATGTTAACAATGTTTCAATGCCAATTCTTTCGCAGTGTACAAACGGTGCCAACAGGCACAGCTTAACCTTAGACAAGGAGGAACAAATGGAGAAATCCACACCAATCATTCAATCAACCAGTAATATACAACCTGATGAATCGCAGGTTTTGGCACATTTCGCTATTGTTTCCTTTGCTCTTTTCGGACTCACGCTGAATCTGTTCGGTCAACTGTGGGAAAGTGTCAAACAACTGGGAACTGTTCCGGGCAATATGGTCGGCCGGCAGGCTGCATGGGTCAGAGATAAAGTATCAGATATGGGTTTCAGTATCTGGCAGCAGCGGGAATCCAGCAACTGATTTTTTTTTCTTGACAGCAGAGGCTGCCTGGCTCCACCGGGTTTGTTCTCGACAGCTTTTTCAAAAATGCAATCCAAAGAGGAAAATCGATCTGATCCCGGCTTGATTCCATTATCACCGGAGAATTTATGCCGGGTTAAAGATCTGATGTGACTTTTGCAGCAGATCGTCAGTGGCCGGAACAATATGCTGATAGACCTCTGTATTGATCCTGTTATAGCGTACAACATGCTCCGTGACGGGCATGAATGTGTCCCTGCGGCGAACCATATTATCAATGGCCTCCTGCCTGTTCCTGTATATGCCCAGAGCCAGGGCTGCACAAATGGCCGCTCCCATGCTGGCGGAACCATTGACCACATTCCGGTGGGCCGGCACCCCGAAGACATCGGCAAAGATCTGCATGAACAGTTCTCCGTTTGAACCGCCGCCGCTGACCACAATACTGGTGAGCGGCATCCCGATTTCGTCGCACATGGCCCGGGCATTATTCTTCATGGTCATGGCAATGCCCTCCAGAACAGAGCGGAACATGTGCGGTCCTTTGTGGGTGCTGTTAAAACCGATCATCATTCCGCGTTCATGCAGGCGTGCCGGATGGGGCAGCCAGTTGAGAACCGTATACAGTCCGTCACATCCCACCGGCACATCAGCTGCCACCACATTCATATAGGCTTCAGGCGACAGGTTCCTTTTTTCTGCTGCTGCAAGGAGGTCGGAACCAAGCAGTTCCTTCACCCAGGTGACAGTGGCCATCCCTCTGCGGATACCACTGCTCTCATACAGATATTCTCCGGGCACGGCCCCTGGATTGCTCCAGTAGTGCACTGCATCGGCACTGGATTGTGTTCCCGCCATCATGGATGTGATGTAGGTTCCCAGGGATACCAGAACAGTGCCGTCGTTGACCAGACCTGCACCCAGTCCTTCCACAGCCTTGTCATTTGCCGTGGATACCACGGGTATACCGGCAGGTATGCCTGTGGCACCGGCGGCTTCTTCTGTAATGGTTCCCAGCACTGATGCCGGGTCAACCAGTTCAAACAGCATCTCTCTCGGGGTTGTGTATGCATCAAACTGTTCACCGTTTTCATACCACTCCAGGGTCTCGGGATCCACGGGCCACGGCCCCACGTAATTGGATCTGGTATCCCTGGTTTCCCCGGTAAGCCGGTGTGTCAGATATCCGGTGCTGGTGGTCACATACCGTACGGCATCATCTGTATGCTGATAAGGGCTTGCCAGACGAAGGTCCATCCAGCTCTGCACAGGAGATGCAAGACTGCCGTCCGCCCTGATCAATGCCCGGCAGCACCGTATGGAGCACAGGCCCACCCCGATGATGTTTTTTTTATCTTTTGTAAATTTTTCAAACATGCCGTGACAGGCTTTTTTCAGGCTTTCCCACAGGTCATCACAAGGATGCTCCGCCCGGGAATCACCATAAAAATGAATGGGCCGGAGAGGGACCGTTTCTGAACAGATTTCATGGCCGGCTGTATCAAATACCGCCAGTTTGGTGCTCTGTGTGCCGCCGTCAATGGCAATTATGTATTTTTCCATCTCAATTCCTTATCCTTAATCCGGGACAACAACCCGCTATAAATTACCGGATCAAATATCCGCCGTCCACGGTTAAAACCGTGCCGTTCACATAGTTGGATGCATCACTGCAAAGAAATACGCAGGCCCCCATGAGATCTGCGGTCCAGCCCCAGCGGCCGGCCGGGATATGGGAGAGAATCTGGGCGTTGCGTATGTGGTCTTTCCGGGTTTTTTCCGTCAGGGTGGTGGCAAAGTACCCCGGGGCAATGGCATTCACCTGGATATTGAACTGCGCCAGCTCATCGCACATGGACTTGGTCAATCCCACTATACCGTGCTTGGTGGCAGCATAGGCCGGAGACCACTGCCCGCCCAGAAAAGAATAGAGGGACGCGATATTCACCACCTTGCCGCGCTGCTGCTGAATCATGTGCCTGCAGGCTTCATGGGTCATCTCAAACGCTGCGGTCAGGTTGACGGACACCATTTTATCCCACTCTTTGCGGGTAAATTCTGTCACATCTTCCCTGTTGATGCAGATGCCGGCACAGTTCACCAGGATGTCGATGCTCCCCCGGGCGGTCACACAGGCATCCACCACTTTTTTACATGCGCCGTCTGCGGTGATATCAGCGTAGACATATGTATAGGCTGCACCGCAGTCTTCCACCCACTGCCGGGTCTGCGCATCATCATCCATCATACTGACGGCCGTCACATGTGCTCCCGCCTTGGCCAGGCCAACTGAAAAGGCCTGTCCCAGACCGCTGTTCCCGCCTGTGACAAGGGCGTTCTTTCCTTTGAGCGAAAAAAAATCCATGGTAAAATCGTTTATGTTCATGTCAACTCCTCGTTTCCTTTAGATCTGTAGGCAGCAATTTTCTTCATCAGCCTGTCGATGAATTGACGGGCATCCCCCTGTACAACGATATCTGACAGACGGCAAATGGGGGCGTTGGCCGCTGTATTTATAGAAATGATTGATGCAATATGCCGTAAGCCTGCCAGGTGCTGCATGCTTCCATGTATGCCTAAGGCCATATATAATCTGGGAGAAACCGTTTTCCCGGACTGACCGACCTGTATGCTCCTGGGTGCGATCCCCTGATCCACCAGTTTTCGGCTGGCAGCAACCGTTCCCTTCAATGCATCAGCCAGGCGGTACAGTTCCGGGAAAATGTCTTTCACCCCGCCCCCGCCGGCAATAAGCACCTCACTGTCCCGGATATCACAGGTCTGCCGGTTTTTCTTGACATGGAGACGCTTTACCGCACTTTGGGAATTCACCGGTTCTGTATACGTGGAGACAACCGTCTGCAGCGGCTCCCCTGGTGTATATTCAAAGGCGTTGGGCCTGATGCTCATCATCACGGGGCCGGTTCCTTTATGAACAATACTTTCACGTATTTTACCGGACCAGGCAGGACGTATGATTTCAATGTAATCGGTGTTTTTTTTGATATCCGTCACCCCGGCCGCAAGGCCTGTCCCCAGCCTTTTCGCCAGGCGCGGGGCAATCATCTGCCCCAGGCTGGTACCCGGAATCAGGATACTGTCAAAGCGGTTTTCTTTGTGCAGGTTTTCCAGAATATCACATATTCCCCGGGGATCATAACTGTCCACAAGTCCCCGGGCCACGCGGATGATATGATGAAAAGACCCCATGAGCGGATCAAAAGAATCCGCCAGAAGGACTGCATGGGATTCAAACTGCCCCCGGCCGTACATGCGCTCTGCCGCTTCCAGAAGGTCTGTGGTATTCTCCGTTTTTTCAGTATCCTGGAAAATGCACGTTTTCTTCATATTACAGAAAACCCTTCTCTTTTAAAAAATTGAAAACGTAAGAGATGCCTTCTTCATCATTTTCCACTGTATGCCTGGCCTTTTTTTCATATGTTCTGGGATAGGTTTTCACAACTTTTGTCAGGGATCCGGCCGGGCCGATTTCTGTTTCAGAAAAGCCAAGGTCCTGGTTGGTGATGACTGCCAGTTCATCTGAAACATCCCGCCGCATGTTTGTTAATGTGACATAGGGCAGTTTATACCCGCTCTGCCTGGTGACACCCAATACGCCGGGCATGGCCATTTCATAGGTGGTGACGGTGTTCTCATCCTCCACATCAAACACAGCCCGTGTGCTGTCGAACTGCTGCGGGTCGATGCGGATAATGCCCAGCATCTGATCCAGGCCAAGGGTTTCGGCCAGCTGCGCCGGCACATGGGCGCTGCCGCCATCCAGTGAACGGCTTCCTGTGAGCAGGCAGTCAAACGGACGGGTGGCGATATATCTGCCCAGCACCGCACTGGTAACCAGGGTGTCGCTGCCGTCAAAAACCGGATCGGAGATCAGGGTACCCCTGTCCACGGCAAGCCGCAGCAGGTCTTCCATGTGGGGGCGCACAGACAGCGGTCCCATGCTGACAACCTCGACATGGCAGTCCGGACTGGAAGCCTTCACCCCTAATGCAAAGGCCACTGCGCAGACATCATCCGGATTCAGGATCATCCTGAAATCCGTGCCGGCCATGGCGGCGGTTTCCACATCACAGACAAGGCTGTCCACATCAGGAACAAATTTGACAACACAGATAATCTTCATGCCGACTGGGTACACTCCGGTTATTTCTGGTACTTCGCCCCTTCCTCCTGGGGATAGATGGTGCCGAAATTCATGATCCCTTCCGGATCAAACGCCTGTTTGAGTTTTTCAAGCATATAGTAGGCAGTGCCGTGCTCCTGCCTGGTCCATTCATTTCTGAACTTGCCGATCCCGTGGTGATGACACATGGAGCCGCCGAGCTTAAGGGTTTCTTCAACAATGATTCTCTGCAACGGATGGTGATACACCCGCATTTCATCCTCAGGTGCGCACAGAATACGGTAGTTGTAGACAAAGTACATATTGGTGCCGTTGATATAGCTGTGGGAAGAGTGACCGCCCAGCATGGTAAGATCATGGGCACGGGGAAATTCCTGCCGGATCCGCTGGATCACGTTATTGTATATTATGGGGATGGTTTCCCAGTCAGCTGATATCTCTGTGGTAAACCCGGCATGGGAATCGTTTTCCTTCATTGCCTCAAACTCGTCATCAATGTCTTTCTGGGACCAGTTCAGACTGTTGAACCAGTCCGCAATCAGCTCAGAGTCCACCTGTTCCACAATGCCGTCTCTGCATTTTTCCACAGCCGCTTCTATGGCCTGGCAGGTGGCCTGGACAATGCCTTCAGGGCCCTCAGCCATAAACAGAAGCACGCATCTGTTTTTGTGGAAATGGTAAAAGTGCTGGGCAGCATCCTCTTCGGAATAGGCCCGTGCCACAGAGGGACGAAATCCGTTTACCATCACCTCCCGCAGCGCTTTGATGCCTGTTTCCATGTCTTTGACAAGATAACCGTAAAACCGGTTGTTTTCAGGGTAGTACCTGAAAATTTTAACGGTCACTTCCGTGATGTAGCACAGAGATCCTTCATTGCCAATGACAATATGTCTGATGTCGGGACCGCCGGATCTTCTGGCAACATTTTTTATCCGGGAGATGTGCCCGTCGGGGAACACACATTCCAGACCGACAACCATGTCCTCGATGCCCCCGTACAGGGTTGAAAACTGACCGATGCTCCGTGTGGCCACAAGCCCCCCGAACTTTGCCACCGGTTTGGACTGGGGGGAGTGACCGGTGGTGAATCCTTTCTCTCTCAATGCATCTTCGAGTTCCTGGAGAGGAACCCCTGCCTGTACCGTGGCCTGCATGTTATAAAGATCGATATGCAGGATTTTGTCCAGATGCCGTGCATCAATGACAATGGTATTTTCCTTCCAGTTTTCCAGGCCTCCTTCTGTTGCGGTTTTTCCGGCCCGGGGAATGACATTCAGCTTGTATTCGCTGCAGAACGCCAGTACCTGGCTCACCTCTTCGGCAGACCCGGGGTATACGATCGCTGCAGGTACGGGAACATCTAAAACCCGCCGGACTTTCGCATATTTCTTATACCGGTCTGCGGAGGCATCATAAAGGTCTTCGCTGTCGGTGTTGACCTGGGCCGGGGTCAGTATTTTGCCCAGGTTTTCAATAATTGTATTTTTGTCCAATTTTGGACCTCCTGCGTCTATAATGTTGTTTAGAAGAATCATGTGATCCCGCTTAATATCCCGTCTGATCAAATACTAAAGACACCAGGTTGGGCTGTCAATAAAAAAGGGAAATTTTTCCACTTTTTTGTATAAATTCCATATTTTATGGAAAATTTTCCATTGCGGCATTTTGTAAAAAAACCCTGAAATTCAATAAACACAGCCTTCCTGGGCGGTTTCTTTTCTTTACACCTTTCCGGGAAGCGTGGTAAGGTTTACCAACATGGAATAACGGCCTTTGGGAAGATTATGATTACCATAGATTTAGACACGCTTAATCCGCTGGAAAAGCAGATACACGAACAGATGATCCGCCGCAGCAAAACAATGCCCACCATACGGATCAATCAGGCGGCCGGGTTCTGCCACTGTTCGGTGTCAAAAATATCCAAGTTTGTCAAAAAACTGGGATTCAGCAACTACAAGCAGTATCT
>DATFKQ010000090.1:0-25318 GCA_035268565.1 Desulfotignum sp.
AATGACAAAAATCATGGGAGAACGAACAATGATCATCGGACTGACTTATGACCTGCGCCAGGATTACCTGGAAAAGGGATACACAGCACTGGAAACAGCGGAATTCGATTCCGTGGAAACCATAGCAGCCATTGAACAGGCATTGTGCGACCTGGGGCACACCCCGGTGCGCATCGGCAATGCCCGCCAGCTCACTGAAAAACTGGTGAAAGGCGAACGCTGGGACCTGGTGTTCAACATTGCCGAGGGCCTGCACGGCATGGGCAGGGAAGCCCAGGTGCCGGCCATCCTGGACCTGTACCAGATTCCCTATACCTTTTCAGATCCCCTGGTGATGTCTTTGACCCTGCACAAGGCCATGACCAAGCGGGTCATCCGGGATGCGAAGCTTTCCACGGGACAGTTTTTTATGGCTGCAACTCCGGAAGATACCCGCCGGGTAACATTTGATCCGCCGTATTTTGTCAAACCCCTGGCCCAGGGCACCGGCATGGGCATCACCACCGATTCCGTGGTCCGGGACAGGCAGGACCTGTCCCGGGTCTGCCGGGACTTGATGGACCAGTTCGACCAGCCCGTGCTCATCGAGCAGTTTCTGTGCGGCCGGGAATTCACCACCGGCCTGGTGGGCACCGGCACATCTGCAAAAGTAATGGGCACCATGGAAATTATTGTGCTGGGCGATCCGGGAAAGGATGTCTATTCTTTTGAAAACAAGGAGGGATGGAAAGGCTGTGTCCAGTACCTGCCGTTATCACCGGATGTGGACCCGCTGATCCGGGATGTGGAAAACCTGGCCCTGGCTGCCTGGCAGGTGCTGGAATGCCGGGACGGGGGCCGCATCGACATCCGGTGTGATGCACAGGGCACCCCCTGTTTTATCGAGGTAAACCCCCTGGCCGGACTGCGTCCCCATTATTCCGACCTGCCCATGGTGTGTGAATTTTTCGGGACATCCCATGTCCGACTCATAGACATGATCCTGACCTCCGCCCTGGAACGGGTGCGGGGTCACATGCACGCCCCCTGTCCGGAGCCGGCATGAACCGCACCATTGCCGTTGTGCACAATGCCGTGACCGACCGGGCCCTGCCGGACGAGGCAGATGTCCTGGTCCAGGTGGATGCGGTATCCAACGCCCTGACCAGCCTGGGGTACGATCCCATACCAATGCCCTGCACCCTTGACCTGGCCGCCTTAAAGCAGAACCTTGAAACGCTCCGGCCACTGGGGGTATTCAACCTGGTGGAGTCCCTGGAAAACCGGGGCAGCCTGATCCATGTGGTGCCCGCGCTGCTGGATACACTGGCTGTCCCCTATACCGGGTGTACGGCACAGGCTGTGTACGCCACCTCCCACAAGGTGATGGCCAAGGAGCGCCTGCACCTGGCCGGCCTGCCCACCCCTGCCTGGATCAATCCCTTTCCCGCAGACATGCCCTGGCAGGGGGGTATGGACCTGGAAGATGACAGACCTGATGGCACCCAAACATCTGAAGCCACATCTTCCGGAACAGCATCCACTGCATCCGGAAATATCGGTAACAGGCTTACCGGAAAAAGAGATACCGGCACCGGGCATGCCCTGAAGACGGACGATCCCAATTTCCTGTGGATCATCAAATCGGTATGGGAACACGGTTCCCTGGGACTGGAGGCGGAAAACCTGGTGACCGGCGCGGCAAAAACCGTGAACCGGCTGCTGAAAGAGCGGGCTCACGGTCTGGGCGGGGGCTGTTTTGCCGAACAGTTCATTTCCGGACGGGAATTCAATCTCTCGCTGCTGGCAGACCGGTCCGGGGTGCAGATACTGCCACCGGCAGAAATCCTTTTCCCGGACACCCCGGAAGGCCGGCCAGCCATGGTGGGATTTCGGGCCAAATGGCAGGAAGATTCAGAGGAATACCGCAACACCCCCAGGCGGTTCGAATTTGTCCCTGGAGATACGCCCCTGCTGGCGGAACTGGAAAACCTGGCCCGCCGATGCTGGCACCTGTTTCACCTGGCCGGATACGCCCGGGTGGATTTCCGGGTGGATCCGGATGGCCGACCGTTTGTCCTGGAGGTCAACACCAACCCCTGCCTGTCCCGGGATGCGGGATTTGCGGCAGCCCTGGACCGGGCAGGCATTTCATATAATCACGGCATCCGCCGGATACTGACCACCCAGTTATGTTCAGAATAAGACGTATTTTTGACGATGCCATCCCGGTGAACCAGGATGCCCTCAGCCAGGTTAAATCCATCCTGAAAATACGAATCCCCACCGTATCGGAGCAGGAGATCATCCACCTGGGAGACAACCTGCGCAACCCGTTCATCCTGGGGTTCCGGCCCATTCTGTTTGTGGCGGAAAACATGCGGCACAAGGTGCTGGGATTTGCCATGGTCCTGCATGAGCCGGACATCAATTTCTGCTTCCTGGACTGGATCGCCACGGCAAAAGACACCCTGCGGGGCGGACTGGGCAGTGCCCTGTACGAGCGGGTCAGAACCGAGTGTGCGGCCCTGAATGTAAAGGGGCTCTTCTTTGAGTGCCTGCCCGACACCCCGGGAAAATGCGATCCCGGCCTGATAAAAGACAACATCTCCCGGCTGCGGTTCTATGAGCGGTACGGGGCCCGGCCCATTATCGGCACAGGGTATGAAGCCCCGGTGGATCCGGAAGATACCTGCATGCCGCATCTGGTGTATGATGATCTGGGAAAAGATACCCCCCTGCGCCGGTCCCATGCAAAAAAGGTGGTGAGGGCCATCCTGGAGCGAAAATACAAAGACCTGTGCCCGGCCGAATACGTGGACCAGGTGGTGGCCTCTTTCCGGGACAACCCGGTGAAACTCCGGCCATTCTGCCATGTACGGCCCCACAAAACCCGCCGGGCCGTGCATGAGCAGTTTGCAGAAAAAATCGTTCTGGTGGTGAACAAGGAACATGAGATCCACCATATTCATGAACGCGGATATGTGGAATCCCCTGTGCGCATCACCCGGATCCTGTCCCGCCTGGAAAAAAGCGGCCTGTTTGAAACCCTTGAAACCAGATCTTTTCCGGACATCCATATCCACGGGGTCCATGATGCGGATTTCATTGATTACCTGGCCCGGGCCTGTGAAGAGGTGCCGCCGGACAAATGCCTCTACCCCTATGTGTTTCCCATCAGAAACAAAACCCGGCCGCCCAGAGAATCCACGGTCCTGCCCGGATATTACTGCATTGACACCTTCACCCCCATCCACCGCAATGCATATCCTGCGGCCCGGGCCGGGGTCGATGCCGTTCTCACGGCCGCTGACGCGCTGCTGGAAGGCCGCAGGATCGCCTACGCCCTGGTACGCCCCCCGGGACACCATGCGGAACGCCGGGCCTTCGGCGGATTCTGCTATTTCAACAACGCGGCCATTGCTGCCCGGTACCTGCGGGAACAGGGACGGGTGGCCCTCCTGGACATCGACTATCACCACGGCAACGGGCAGCAGGATATCTTTTATCACCGATCTGACATCCTCACCGTGTCCATCCACGGCCATCCTGCATTTGCCTATCCCTACTTCACCGGGTTTGCAGATGAAAAAGGCACAGGCGAAGGCGAGGGATGCAACCTCAACCTGCCCCTGGCAGAATCCGTTGACGGCAAAACCTTTCGCAGCACCCTGATGCAGGCACTGGCTAAAGTTACTGCATTCGATCCTGACTTCCTGGTGGTCTGCCTCGGCCTTGATACGGCCCGGAACGATCCCACCGGCACCTGGTCTTTGACTCCCAAAGATTTTTTCCGGAACGGTCAGATGATCGGGGCTGCGGGTCTGCCCCTGCTGGTGGTCCAGGAAGGCGGATACAACACACGGAACTTAGGTATCAATGCCCGGCACTTTTTCGAAGGTCTGGCCGAAGCCATGTTCACCCCGACCCGGAACAGAACACTTGCCCCTTCCACCCCGAGAGGCATGCAATTACGGCTTGACCCCGTGCCAGGGGATGTGGAAAAGTGCCGGGATCTGGTGGCCGCCACTGGATATTTCAGTGAGGATGAAATAGAGATCGCGGCCCAGCTGGTGGCAGAACGCATGGAAAAAGGCCCGGCCAGCGGGTATTATTTTGTCATGGCGCAAAAGTCCGGCCAGCTGGCCGGCTATGGCTGCTACGGCCCTATCCCCTGCACCCTGGGCGGGTATGACATCTACTGGATTGCGGTGGCCCCCAAATTCCAGGGAAAAGGCCTGGGCCAGTCCCTGCTGGCAAAAATGGAGCAGCTGATCACAGAAGCCGGGGGACACACCATCTATGTGGACACCGCCTCCCAGCAAAAATACACCCCGACCCGGGCCTTTTACGAACGCTGCGGATACACCGTGGCCGCCACCCTGCCGGATTTCTACAGCCCCGGCGATGCCAAGGTGATCTACAGCAAGCCTTTGAAAACACCTCCCACCTTTTCCTGACTTAACATCAGATAATGGAACAACCGGAGTTCAGCAGCGACTGAAAAAAATTCAAGTCTATGAACCACAGGTGTGTCCCATGGATGTTTCACAAAACAGAACAAAAGGAACGGTTCAAACTTATTGAAATTTAACAAGTTATACTTGTGATTTTTTTAAAGCGGCTATTTTCCTGTCGGCCGGCAGCTGCTTTATCCGGTATTCCAGCTTGAAGGCCGCTGCTTTTTCCAGGTTTTCCCGCACCGCTGCCAGGGTTACGGGCCGCCGTGACCGGGTATATCTGGAGGCGGTCCCCTGGTTGTGTTTCAACAGACGGGTGTCAAGATCAATGGTGACCCCGCAGTACAGGGATTTATCCGCACATTCAACCAAGTATACCGACCAAGCAGCCATTCACCTTCCCCCCTTGCATGACCGCCTGCCAGTGCTTCCCGACGGGCAGTCATATTTTTTTGCTTTTCATGCATACCCGTCTGCAGGGTATCTGTCAAGAAATTCAGAGGGTCTGTCTCACCGTTCAGGCCGCAGGAACCTCTCCGAACAAAAGAACTGTCTGCTGATCTTTCTTATTCACTTTTTCGTGTTTACTTAATGAGAAGTATGATTATAATATGTAGGTATTAAGGCCGGGTAAAACCAGAGACAAATCAAAATATTGTCAAGGCCTTTGACACAAATCAAGGAGGAAATTCCATGTATTCTAAAACCGTTATGGACCATTTCAGAAATCCACGCAATGTTGGTGTTATAGAAGATGCAAACGGGGTTGGGGAAGTCGGAAACCCATTGTGCGGTGACATGATGACCATCTATTTGAAGATAAAAGATGATGCCATTGATGATATCAAATTCCAGACATTCGGATGTGGTTCCGCCATTGCTGTATCCAGCATGCTCACTGAGATAGCAAAGGGCAAACCCGTTTCAGAAGCAAAAAATATCACCAACAAGGATGTGGCCAATGCCCTGGAAGGTCTGCCAAAGAACAAGCTTCACTGCTCAAACCTGGGTGCGGACGCACTGCAGATGGCTATAAAAGATTATGAGGCCCGCAAAGAGGGAAAGGCGCCGGCTGAAATCAAAAGAAAAGAGACCCATGAGCACAGTCCTGACGGGAAATGCTATTGCCCGTATTGTGATATTGAAATTCAAGAGGAGGCTCCTTTCTGCAAGGCATGCCAGTCTGATTTGGTGGAAGATCACCATTAATACGAACCCATGGAAAGGCGGATCAAAAATGAAAATTATTAATCTGGACCATATATCTTCCAAGCCGTTGATCCCTGAAGTAAAACAGGCAATGATCGATGCCATCAACAATGATTATGGCAACCCTTCCAGCCAGCACAGGAAAGGAGAGCAGGCAGCCGAGGCCCTGGCAAATGCCCGGGAGTCAGTAGCCGGTCTGCTGCATGCCAACACCCCGAAAGAAATTGTCTTCACCTCCGGCGGCACTGAGTCAGTCAACCACGCCATTAAAGGGGTGGCATGGGCCAACGCGGAAAAGGGCAAACATATCATCACTACCAACATCGAACACAATTCGGTGATCCGGAGCTGTAAACGGTTAAAAAGCCAGGGATTTACAATCACATCTGTCTCCGTTGACAACAAAGGAAGAGTTGATCCCCAGGATATTGCCAAAGCCATTACCGATGACACCATCCTGGTTTCGGTCATGCATGCCAACAATGAAACCGGCACCCTCCAGCCCATTGAAGAAATCGCCAAAATCACCAGGGAAAAGAAAATAATCTTTCACACGGATGCCGTTGATTCTGTGGGGGTTATGCCTTTTGATGTACAGAAAATGGGAGCAGATCTGGTGAGTTTTGCCGCCAATACATTTTACGGACCCACCGGTGCGGGCGGTCTGTACATCAGACGGGGAACCATGATATGGCCGTTACTGGACGGCGGGGTTCAGGAAGCCAGCAAACGCGGCGGCACGGAAAATCTGCTGGGCATTATCGGTATGGGCGTAGCAGCGGACCAGGCCAGGCAGCATATGAATTCACGGCTGGTCCATCTGGAAAAACTCAAAAACAAACTGGTCACGGAATTGCCCAATTATATTGACGAATATATTATCAACACACCGCTGGATCACAGCCTGCCCAACCTGGTATCGGTGTCTGTCAAATATATCGAGGGCGAAAGTGTGATGCTCATGCTCGATGACGAAGACATTGCGGTATCCACCCGTTCCGCCTGTGCCACCGGGTCTTTGCGGGCTTCCCACGTATTGATGTCCATCGGACTGGATCATGCCGATGCCCAGGGCACCCTGGTTATTTGCTACGGTGTGGACAATGCCGAAGAAGACATCACCAAATTTTTAGATGCCTTAAAAAATATTGTGGTCACCCTCAGGGATATTTCCCCGCTGTATAACAAGACGCACTGACAAAAGCGTCAGAATGATTATCCGGTCCGGCTGCCTGAAAAATGATTATCCGGCTGCCTGAAAGTGAGGGATTTTTCACACTTTTTTTCAAAAACAAACAAGTGCCTGCCCTGATATGGATAAGATGGTGAAACTTTTCGGATCACTGCTTTTTTTTTTGCTGCTGATCACGGCCTGCACAGTGGGACCTGATTATCAAAGGCCGGAAACCCCTGCCAGCGGAATGGCGGCATTTTACAGCGTGCCCGATGATATGCGGCAGGTTATTTCCAGAGAAGAATTCAGCCGCTGGTGGCAACAGATAAATGATCCATGGCTGGACAATGCAGTTGATCATCTTCTTGCCGACAACCTTCAGCTCAAGGAAGCTGCTGCCCGGATACAGCAGGCCTGGGCCCAACTGGGAATCGCCAGGGGCAGTAAGCTTCCGGCTCTTTCCGTTTCCAGCTCTGCCCTCAGGGGCTTCCAGGGAATTGATTCGGGCATTTCAGGTTTCGGAGCTCCCGGGGCAGGCGCTGAACAACCCCTTGATGGCACAGGTGCTGCCGGCACTGCCTCTTTTCAGGGTAACGAAAATGAGAGAATTTATTTTACCCAGCTGGAGGCAGGATTAAGTACCAGCTGGCAGGTCGATCTTTTTGGGGGCCTTGAGCGGAGCAGTACCGCAGCCCGCCTGCAGTATATGGCATCTCTGGCCAATGCCGAAGCCCTTGTCCATTCTTTGATCTCGGAACTGGCCCGGCGCCGCATATCTCTGGCTGCCCTGCAGCAGCGCCTTGATCTGGCACAGGAGACCGCTGAAAATCGGAAGCTTACCCTGAATGTCGTCGAACGCCGGTACCGCAGGGGAGTTACCGGCACCAGCGCAACTGATGTCTATCTGGCCCGGGAGAACCTGGCAGCGGTGACATCCCGGATACCGGACCTGCAGAGCCGGATCAGGAAGCAACTGCACCTGCTCGACGTCCTGCTGGGGCGTTCCCCTGGAACCACGTCTGCACAAAAAATCAGACTCCCGAAATTACAGCCGCCCGGAACCGTACCGCCCGGTTTGCCTGCCCAGCTCATTGACCGCAGGCCGGATCTGCGGGCCAATGAGTTCCGCCTGGCAGCGTCAGTCGAACAGGTCGGCGCTGCAGTGGCTGATCTCTATCCGGACCTGACCCTGACCGGCGCAATCGGGCTTCGCGATGATGGGCTCAGCACATTTTTTGACACTGCCAATCTCTTCGGCACCATTGTCGCCGATATCATGGTGAAACTGTTCCAGGGAGGCAGACTGCGTGCCAATATTGATCTGCAGGAAGCAGAGGCCAGGGAGCTGGCTGCTGATTATGCCGGAAACGTGTTGACGGCACTGGAGGAAGTGGAGACAGCCTTGAGCAATGGCCGTTATCTGGGTGATCAACTTGACCACCTGGAAGACCGCCTTGAAAACACCCGCAGGGCAGCGCAGCAGGTAATGGAAAAATACAGCAGTGGGCTGGTGCCGCTGCTGGATGTGCTTGTGGCAGAACGCCGCCGCTTCGGAGCGGCCCAGGAATATGTATTGATTGCACAGGCGGCCTGGAATAACCGCATTGCCCTTTATCTGGCCCTTGGCGGAGACTGGCTTGGAAAACAGCCGGAGCTTGCACCCGCAAGGCTTCCCCAACAAACCAAAGAGTGAGGACGGTCCATAAGAAACCCATCCGTTTCACCGGCTGATTATCAGGAGATATCAGGATAGATGAGTGAAGATCAGGGTACACATAAATCCAAAAAACCATGGGGCTGGATCCAGCTTGCATCTGTCATCATTTTAATCACTGGTACATTTGTGCTGTCGCGTTTTCTCTCCTCTCTGCATATGGCGCCGGAGACCAGGACAGCAGCAGGGAAGCTGGAAATGGTGGTGGAGAGCGTGGAAGTAAAGCCGCAGTCCCATCGTCTCAGCTTCAGTACCACCGGTACTGTGCAGGTACGCGCACTGACCGATATTGTTCCAAGGGTCAGCGGCCGTATTGTGGCAATTGACAACAATGCTTTTGCCGGCGGCATGTTCACCTCTGACACCCTGCTTTTCCGCATTGACGCAAAAGATTATGAACTGGCTATAGAACAGGCCCAGTCTGAAGTTATCCGTGCACAGACACAACTCCGGCTGCAGAAAGCGCAATCTGCAGCAGCAGCAGCGGAATGGCGGGAACTTAATCCGGGGAAACCGGTACCCCCGCTGGTGGGGCAAGAGCCCCAGCTGAAAGCTGCCCGTTTTGCTGTAAATGCGGCCGGGTCCCGGCTCAAAAAAGCCCGGCTGGATCTGTCGCGCACCGAATATCGTCTGCCTTTCTCCGGTCGAATTGTTAAATTAAATGTGGAAGCGGGACAATATGTTGTTGCGGGGCAGTCCTATGGCCAGGCCTACCAGCCCGCAGCCCTGGAAGTCGTTGTACCTCTTGAAGCACAGCAGCTGGCATGGCTGCTGGAAAGCCAGGAACCTGATATCAGCGTATCCAGCGGGTATCTGGGCAGTGCCTCCACTTCCGCCTTTCTTAAACGGGTGGGAGCCAATCTTGATCCGCAGACCCGTATGACCCGTGTTTTTCTGGGGTTCAAGGAACCGAATACAGACCTTGTCCCGGATGTGTTTGTCAGCGTAGAGATCACCGGCCCCGTCAGAAAAAATGTCTGGCTGCTGCCCCTTGATGCATTGCAGCAGGATGGCCGCATCTGGATAGTTACACCGGAGAACAGGCTGCGTCTTCTGAAACTGTCCATCATTCAGGTTACCAGAGAAGCGGTAGTGGCCCGCAGCGACGGATCAACAATTGCGGTGGTGCGCGGCAGCCTGCCTGAAGCAACCGAGGGAACGGCGGTACGTACAAGCAGGAATACGGAAAACGGAGAAAAAAACCATGACCGGCAAAAATAATGCTTCTCCCCCTGCTGCCGGTTTTATCGGCTGGTTCATCAATAACCATGTGGCTGCCAATCTACTCATGGTTTTTCTTGTTTGCGGCGGTATTCTGGCAATATTCAACATGCGCGTGGAATTGTTTCCCTCTGTTGATCCCCGCACCATTACCATTCGCGTTCCCTATCCCGGGGCCACGCCGAATGAAGTGGAAGACGGCATTACCAGGCGCCTTGAAGAGGTACTTATCGGGGTGGAAGGCATCAAGCAGGTGAGGAGTGTAGCCCAGGAGAACCTGGGAGTGGTCACCCTGGAAACGGAAGAATTTGTGGATACCACTGAGGTGCTTGACGATGTCGAGAACGCAGTGGACCAGCTTATTGATTTCCCACCGCAAAATGCCGAACAGACCATGATAGCCATGGTCAAGCCCCAGCCGGCAGTCATCACCCTGGTGCTTCATGGCGCTGTGCCGGAACTGATCTTGAAACACTGGGCCGAAAGAATCAAAGACGACATGCTGAGAACCGGCGGCATCTCACTGGTGAGTCTCAAGGGGGATCGGGACTATGAAATTTCCATTGAGATATCAGAAAAAAATCTGCGCCGCTATAACCTGACCCTGCAGGAAGTAGGCGCAGCAGTCGCAAACTGGTCTCTGGATATTCCTGCCGGAACAGTGGAGTCGGATGCAGGAGACATTCTGCTGCGGATCCAGGAAAAGGGCTATACAGGTGAAGCCTTTGAAAACATTGTTGTCAGAAGTCTTCCGGATGGTTCCCTTCTGCGGTTAAAAAGTATTGCCGAGATCATCGACGGCTTCAGAGACGACAACCTGGTCACCCGCTACAACGGAGAGCCAGCCATTTTTATTGAGGTTTCCCGCAGTGAGTCCCAGGATTCCCTGGCCGTGCAGCGGGCTGTGATCGATTTTCTCGATGAACTGCGCCTGCCGGACGGCATCCGGCTTGATGTGCTGGAAGACCAGACCGTGATCCTCAAACAGCGGATGAATCTTCTGCTGCGCAACGGCCTGATGGGCTATGTCCTGGTTTTTTTCGTGCTCCTTTTATTTCTGGATCTGAAGCTGGCATTCTGGACCAGCCTGGGTATCCCCATTTCTTTTCTCGGAGGCCTGCTGATCGTCTATCTGTTCGGAATGAGCTTCAATATGATCACCCTGTTCGCTCTGATCATTGTCCTGGGTATCGTGGTCGATGATGCCATCGTTACAGGGGAATCGATCTTTTCTGAACAGGAGGCAGGCAGAAAGGATGCCGACGCCGCCATCAGCGGTGTATCATCCGTGCGTATGCCGGTCACCATCGGGGTACTGACCACGGTGGCCGCTTTTGCTCCCCTGGCATTCACCACCGGCACCCTGGGACAGATCATGCGGCCTATCCCGGTATTTGTAATCAGCATCCTTCTGGTATCACTGGCAGAGGCATTTACCATTCTGCCTGCCCATCTTTCCTCCTCCAGCCGCTGGAGCCGCGGTATCATCTCCCAAACCAGCCGGAAATTCAATACGGTTCTGTATTTGTTCATGGACAGGTTCTTTTTGCCTCTGCTGCGCAAGGCCATCTGGCTGCGCTATATGGTACTGGTCCTTTTTACCACCATTCTATTTATCATTTTCGGCCTGATTCAAGGTGACATCATCCGTTTTATTTTTTTTCCGCAGATCGAAGGCGACCAGGTGAGCGCCACCCTGATCATGCCGGTGGGCACACCTTTTGAGGTGACCAGATCCCATGCCGAACACATGACGGCAGCCGCCCGGACAGTAAGTGATAATCTGCATGATGAAACTGGAAAAAACCTTTTTAAAAGCACGTCCATCATCATCGGGTCCCTTTTTGAGGAACAGCATCCCGGTGCATCCCAGGGGGTGGCAGCCACAACCAGCAATCAGACACAACTGCGCATACAGTTGATAGATGCTCCCCTGCGGACGGTCACCGCCAAAGAGGTGGAACTGCGGCTGGAGAAAGCTGTGGGTACAATTCCCAACGCAGATGAACTTTCCTATAACAGCAGCCTGGTCGGTGCAGGAGCAGATATCACCATCGAGCTGGCCCATTCCAGGACCGAGGTACTTGATGCCGCAGTCAGCAGCCTGCAGCAGAGAATGGCCAGCATGAAAGGGGTGTCGGAAATCGCCGACACCCTCAAGGCCGGCAAACGTGAATATGTGTTTGCGCTTACCCCCAAAGGCCATGCCGCAGGTCTGACCCCCGGGGACATTGGAAGGCAGCTGCGCAATGCCTTTTTCGGCTATGAAGTCCAGCGCATACAAAGAGCACGCGAAGAATTGAAGGTAATGGTCCGTTACCCCAAAGAAGCGCGTGAACAGTTAAGCGCCATTTATGACTTCAGGGTCATGCTGCCGCAGGGGGGACAGGCTCCGATCAATGAAATGGCCAAAATCACCGAGCAGCGGACCTATGCACAGATCATGCGGGTGGACGGCCAGCGGGTCGCTAATGTCACCGCAGATGTAGATGAACAGCTTACCACCCCGAATGAAGTGCTCAATGCCATTATGGCGCAGGATATTCCGGAACTGCGCAACAATTATCCGGGACTTTATGCCCGGATCGCCGGGGCAAGTGAGGACCGGCGTGAAGATATGGCCTCTCTTGCCAAAAACATGCTCATCGCTCTGCTCATCATATTTGTTATGCTGGGGGCGCAGCTGCGAAGCTATATCCAGCCGATGGTAATTATGGCCGTCATTCCCTTTGGCATGGTCGGTGCCCTGCTCGGCCATCTGCTGCTGGGATTTGATATCTCATTTATCTCGATTTTCGGCATGGTGGCACTGACAGGTGTGGTCATAAACGATTCAGTGGTCCTGATAGATTACTACAACAGATTGCGCAAAAATGACGGGCTGAAACCGGAAGAAGCGGTAATCAGTGCTGTCCGGCGCCGCTTCCGGCCCATCCTGCTGACCACCATGACAACCAGCCTGGCGCTTTTGCCCATGCTTCTGGAAAACAGCATTCAGGCCCGATTCCTTATCCCCATGGCCATCAGTCTGGCCTTTGGTCTTCTTTTTGCCAGTTTTATTCTGCTCTTTCTGCTGCCCGTCATGATAGGGATCGTATCTGATCTGCGTCAGCTGCCGGCCGCTATCACGAAAAGAAATTAAGGGAAAAACCGTACAGCGATTATCTTTGTCCAATACCCGCGCAAGGCAAAATCAGGTTGGTTGCATATTCTAAAATCAGGAAATGGTGGTTTTCCAGCATATGGGCTTCTACTGGAATTTGGTATATCTGGCAACAAATAAACACCTGAACAATCCAAATCGGCAGGCATGCACAAAAAAGGAGCGCAATATGGAATATGTGACGATTTCCCGAACAGATATCAAAGTTTCCCGTGTGGCTTTGGGAACCTGGGCCATTGGGGGATGGATGTGGGGAGGAACAGATGAGAACCAGTCAATTGCAACCATTCACGCGGCCCTGGATCAGGGGGTGAATTTAGTGGACACTGCTCCGGTATACGGGTTTGGAAGATCCGAAGAACTCGTGGGCAAAGCCCTGAAACAGTACAAGAAAGACAAACAGGTATATATTGCCACCAAAGCGGGACTGGAATGGAATGCTGATGAACAGGTTCTGCGCAATGCTTCCCCCCGGAGACTTGCGCAGGAAATTGATGATTCTCTGGGCCGCCTTGGTGTAGACCATATTGATATCTATTATGTGCACTGGCCGGATCCGCTGGTACCGGTTGAAGAAACTGCCCGGATCATGAAAAAATTTTTGCAGCAGGGAAAAATCCGTGCCATCGGGGTATCAAATTATTCACCTGAACAGATGGACAACTTTCGCACCGAAGCCCCTATTCATCTGTGCCAGCCCCCCTATAATATTTTTGAACGTGACATGGAAAACGATATCTTTCCGTACTGCAAAGTCAATAACATAGCGTTGATGACTTACGGCGCACTGTGCAGGGGGCTTTTGAGCGGGAAAATGCACCGTGACCGGAAATTTGAAGGAGATGACCTGCGAAACGTTGACCCCAAATTTCAGCAGCCCCGTTTTGACCAGTATCTGAAGGCCGCGGATGAACTCAAAGGCCTGGCTGCTGAAAAGAACAAGGAACTTTTGCCCCTGGCTGTGCGCTGGATTTTGGATCAAAGCGTGGAGATCGCCCTTTGGGGAGGGCGTACCCCCCGGCAGATGGGGCCTTTGCCCGAGGTGTTTGGCTGGGAGCTTGATCACAGTGCCAGAGGGCGTGTGGACCGTATTTTGGCCGATTATATAAAAGACCCGAAGGGCCCCGAGTTTATGGCCCCGCCCGACAGGGATGAGGCGTGAATCCATAGTAGAATGGGTATCCACCTGTAAAAAATTACAGGAAATCCTGTATTGTATTTTGTATGCATCATGTAGATAGTATTAAGAACAGGGCCGAATAAAGCACGGATGAAGCCCACCATATAAAGACAGGCAATCCAGCCACTTTATCAAAGAAAGGAGAAAGAAATGCCAAAAAAAGATGAAATTTACAAATGTGACGTATGCGGCAACGTGGTGCTTGTACTTGAAGGCAAAGACGGCGACCTGGTTTGCTGTGGAGAAAACATGAGAAAGCTTACCGAAGAGGAAATGAAGCCGTATAATCCGACCCTCTCCAAACCCGGTTCTCCATGATTGTCTGATAAAAGACACAGACATCATGGAACCGTAACCAGCCATTTTTATCAGTTCATTCCTCCCCGGCAAATGAAATTCCAGGTTACAGGATCAGGCCGTGGGGATCACATTTTTCCCGCAGAAGGGTCAATTCGGTCTCGGTGGGAAGGGAAATCTCCACGGCCCGGTCGGTCCGGATTTCGAACTCCATGTTATCCAGGATCTGATCCGGGGTGATCCCTGGAAAACAGCCGGTCAGAAACATCTGTTTTGTGTCCGGATCAAACCCCATCACCCCCATGTCTGTAATCACCTTGTCCGGTCCGCCCGGAGGCAACCCTGCTTTTTCCCGTCCCTCAGGTCCATCCAGAAACCCGGGACTGGTGAGGTAGTCCAGTTTTTTCTTGAACTTGCGCTTTTCCATCTTCATGAAGATGATGCTGCGGGAGACGAATGAAGCCACGTCACAGGCCCCGCCGCTGCCGGAAAACCGCACGGTTGGTACCGTATACTCCCCGATCACCGTGGAGTTAAGGTTGCCGTAGATATCGATCTGGGCCGCCCCCAGAATGCCTACGATCCTGGCCCCTGACATGGGGTTCTGCATGGTGCAGAATGCCTCCATCAGGCCGCCGTTGGCAGAGGTATGGTACATGATCCTGGGATCTGCCACTGCCAGGGGGATATCTTCCAGCTTGGAATCGATAGCCCCGGTTTCAAAGAAAATGACGCTGTCCGGGGCATTAATATTTTTGGCAGCCATAGCCGCCAGCATGGAGATACCGGTGCCGCAGAACACGATATCCCCGTTTTTGATCTCCCGGGCAGCGCAGATGGTCATCAATTCCCGTAATGTATAGTCCATGTTTTTTTCCTTATTTTCGATCCAGATTCTTGGCATATCCTCTATTTCTGTCCGCAAGAATGGATTCCACGCGGCCTCTGCCCACCTTGTCCAGCAGGTGTGTATGGGTGGGACAGTCAAAGATATACGCTGCAAGATACTGCTGATATGCATCATCATCTTTTGCGGCCCGGGCATAGGCGTTCATGTATGCGGCATCATAGTCATAATACTTGAAACAGGCGGTGGGATAGGCCCCGAACGGGACCTTAACCACAGCATCCGCGTGAATGAACGGGATCTGGTTTCTGTCCGGATCAGTTTTGAGGTAATCATCATCCAGCAGTTCCTCACAGGTGATTATCAATGTCTTTGCCGCCTTGGCCTGCTCCACATCGGCAAAAGTCAGTCCCTCAATGCGGCAGTTACCCCGAAAGTCCGCCATCTGCACATGAATAATGGTCACATCCGGTGTGATGGCCGGCACCAGTACCACTTTTTTGGTGTCACACCATCCGTCAAAAGGATTGTCCATCACCACCAGTTTCTGGTTGGGAATCCGGTCATGCTGTTTTCTGAATTCTTTGGGAAACCCCCACTTGTTGATAATGTCAGTTCCCAGAGAAGACCGTGTGGGCAGAAAGGCAATCCCCATGGCCCCGGCCAGAAACCGCAGGGTCATCTGGAAATTGGAATAATCCTCTACGGTAATGGTGTTTTCCTGGACCGCATTTTTAAACCGGATACAGGTGGGCATGAACTTGCCGGTGCCGCCATAGGCGATCTCCAGATGAGAAACACACCCGCCCCCGATCAGCTCATCCACCCCCTGGCCATTGGAATGGGCATATACATGCAGGTCTTTTGTCTTCTGCCGGATGATCTCATACACCGCTGCCATGGGGTTGCGGTTCAGGGTAAACCCGCCGATGGTCAGGTGGCACCCGTCTGTAACATATTTTTCAACGGCATCTTGGAGCCGCATCACCTTGCTGTCTTCTGGTTTCATAATCCCATCCTGGTTTCAAATCAAATAAAATACTTCGTGAATATCGCTATTCACCATCATCCCATCATAGCAGGCAGCCACAAACAGATCTGGGGAAACAGCATGACAATGATCAATCCCACTGCCTGAAGAATGATGAACGGCCCCACGGACCGGTAAATATCCCCCATGGTAATACCTTCGGGCACCACCCCTTTCATGTAAAACAGCACAAACCCGAACGGCGGGGTTAAATAGGCCATCTGCATGTTCAAAATAAACAGGATCCCATACCAGAGGGGATCAAAACCCAGGCTGGTGATGATGGGCACATAGATGGGGGTGGTGATCATGATAATGGGCAGATCGTCCATGATCATACCCAGAAAAAAGAGGCTGGCCATCATGGCAATGAGGACGGTCCAGGGATTAAGGCCCACAGATTCGATGATCTGGGTCAAAAAAGAAGGAAGGGCCAGAGAATTGATGACCGTGGAAAAAGCCAGGGCCCCGATGATGATCCACAACACCATACTGCCGAGCCGGGAGGTTCTGTACAATGAAGAGGAAAAAACCTTCCAGGAAAGCTTGCCGTGAAGGCCCACCACCCCGATGGCGGCCAGTGCCCCGACGGCGGATGCCTCTGTGGGCGTGGCCAGACCCATGAAAATCGTACCCATGATGGAAAAAATGAGCAGAAAAGGAAGGAACAGGCCTTTGAGAGCCAGAAATTTTTCTCCCCAGGTGGCGCGTTCTTCTTTGGGGATGGCTGGACAGATGCCGGGCTGGGCAAAACTCCTGATGATGATATAAATGATATACAGCACGGCAAGGAGCAGGCCGGGAAGAATCCCTCCCAGAAACATCTTTCCGATGGAAACGCCGGTAACCGAAGAATAGACGATCATGGTCACACTGGGGGGTATGAGAAATCCCAGGGCCCCCCCGCTGGAAATACACCCGATGGCGATCTCTTTTTTATAATTTCGGCTGAGCATGGCCGGCAGGGCTATCAGCCCCATGGTCACCGTGGCAGCCCCCACGATGCCCACGATGGCGGCGATGACCACACAGACCAGAACGGTGCCCACAGCCAGCCCGCCGGGCATGGGTCCCAGCCATTTATAGATCAGCTCGAACATGTCATCGGCAATCCCGGACTTATCCAGGAGGCTGCCGATGAGAATAAATAAAGGGATGGCCATGAGCACCTCTCCCGACATCTGGGCAAA
The DNA here is from genome assembly GCA_035268565.1 of Desulfotignum sp. Lineage (GTDB taxonomy): Bacteria > Desulfobacterota > Desulfobacteria > Desulfobacterales > Desulfobacteraceae > Desulfotignum. The sequence goes on from DATFKQ010000090.1 coordinate 17,465, forward strand.
GACCGCATGGGGCAGAATCTGGAGCTTGGCAGGACCCAGTACCATCACAATAAAACTCAGCCCCACAGTACCCAGGGCAAAGGCCACAGGCGTACCCAGAACAAAGAGAACCACCAGGGCCAGAAACATCAAAAGAACGATAAGGACAGGGCTCATTTGGTTGATTCCTCCCTGAATTTGAGCACGGTTTCACAGATACCGGCACCTGCCTGCAGAATAAAGAGCAGGGCAGCAACGGGGACAAAGAGCTTTACCGGACCCAGGGGCGGCCCCCACACCGTGTAGGAATGCTGGTTTATTTTAAAGGTGTGCAGGACATCTTTGCCGCCCACCCAGAAAAGCACCACAAAAAAAATGATGCACACCAGATACGCGATAATGTCGGCGATCAGTCTGAACCGGCGGGGAAATTTGCCGTAGATGATGTCCACACTGACATGCTCTTTTCGCTGCAGCAGCCAGGGGCCTGTCAGGGCCAGATAAAACGCAAAGGAGAACCCGGAAAGTTCATGGGCCCAGATGGTGGGAGAGTTAAAAAAATAGCGCATCAACACCTCATAGCACAAAAACAGCATGATCAGGATCAGCACAAAGGAAGATATCTTCCCCAGCTGGCGGTTCATGCGTCCGATAACCCCTATGGATTGTTCCAGTTTTCCCATGTTCACCCCGATGGTTTGCTTTTATTTTTTCACATCCGTCAACAGAACCGGTATTTCCAGGCTGGTTTCCCAGCCCGGAATGCCGGACATTCAGTACCCCAGATCTTTCAGGTTCTTTCGGATCATCTGGATATACCGGGCAGAAAATTCATCTTTTTCAGACACCTCATCCCAGATCTCATCCGCCGCCTTTTGAATTTCATCCACTGTGGACTGGGGCAGCACCACCTTTTCAACACCGGCATTCAACATGTCGGTTTCCGCTCTCTTTTCCATCTGCATAAAAGACCGGGTAAAGTCTAAAGATGATTTTCGAACGGCGGTTTCAAACATGACCTGGAGATGCTTTGGCATGGAATCAAATTTGGCTTTGTTCACCAGCACTTCAAGGGTCTGCACCCCGGAAAAATCCGGCACCACCATGTATTTACCCACCTCATGCAGGTTCTGGAGGTAGTTTTCCGCATGGGATCCGCTGACCGTCGCATCAATAGCGCCCCTGGACATGGCCACATAGATCTCGGCAAAGGGAATGAAGGTTGTGGACACACCCATTCGGTGAAGCATCGTGGCCATGGTTCCGGCAGCCCTGACCTTGAGATTCTGGATGTCATCCAGGCTCTCTACTTTTTTTCTGGAAAACATGGCATATCCGGGCCATACCATGGCACCGGCATAATACACACCATGCTTGGCGTATTGTTCCCGCAAAAAGTCCAGACCGCCTTCATCATAATAAAAATTGAGTGTTTCCCACATGTCCCTGGGATCTCCGGGCAGTGCAAAACTGGTGGCTGCCACCGGTACAATCCCCCCGTGATAGGCACCATAGGTAATGGCCATGTCAATGGCTCCGGACCCGGTTGTTTCAAATGTCTGGGGAGATTTGACCAGACCGCCGGGCCCAACCTGATCGATGAGGATCTGTCCCTGGCTCATGATTTTCAGATCATCTGCCATCTGGGCAATAACTTTCCAGCCCGGGTGCTCCATGGCATTGACATTCTGACAGGTGAACCGGAAGGTTTTGGCCTGGACCGTGGCAGCCATTCCCATTAAAAAGATGAGACACAAGACCGCTGTCAGCAGTTTTGTCCAGCTGTTTTGGCGTTTTTTTGTCATGATTTCCTCCTGAATAAAAGTTCATTAGATGCATTGACCCACAGCATTCACTTCAATCTGAAATAGTCTGTCAGCAAGTACCGTGCCATTCAGCAGACACGGCCGGTGTGCAACGCATTTTAAAAAAAACACCCGCCGGAACCATGGGGAAATATGCACATCCGCATATTTCCCCATGGTTCCGAAACGCGAATAAATTATTCTTTTAATATGAAAACAGGGATTTAAGCATAACTATCTTCATTATATGCAAATATGCATATTTATGCAGATTTGAACTGTTTAGATATCCCTGTTTGTATCCCCTCTGGATTAAAAGTCCGTTAAAACACCTGATACCAGCTTTCTGCGCCCATGTTCCAAATAAAATCCGTCACTGGCATATGTTTTGCTGTGGTCTCAACATAAGGAAACCATCAACCCAAATCTTTGGAGACATAAAAATGACCTCTACCAACACCCAGTATTACAACCAACTCCGGCAGGAACATGTGGCACAGGGACCGGCCAATCTCACACCGGCGGTCATCAAAAAAGCCAGCGGAGCCGTCATGACGGACGTGGACGGCAAAGAATTCATCGATTTTGCCGGCGGCATCGGCGTTAATAATGTGGGCCATGCCCATCCCAAGGTGGTAAAGGCCATCAAGGACCAGGCAGACCAATTCATTCATACCTGCTTTCACGTTGGCATGTATGATTCCTACATCGAGCTGGCCCAAAAATTAAACACCCTGGCACCGGGAAATTTTCCCAAGAAGACCATGTTTGCCAACTCCGGGGCGGAAGCGGTTGAAAATGCAGTGAAAGTGGCCCGGTATGCCACCAAACGACCGGCGGTGATCGCCTTTGAAAACGGATTTCACGGCCGGACCCTCATGACCATGACCCTGACCAGCAAGATCAAGCCCTATAAATATGGTTTCGGTCCGTTTGCGCCCGAAGTGTACCGGGTCCCCTATGCCTACTGCTACAGGTGCCCCCTCGGATGCACCTATCCATCCTGTGACATTGCCTGTGCCGACCTGCTGGAATCGGTTTTCATCACCCATGTGGATCCGGAATCCTGTGCCGCCATCATTGCCGAACCCATCCAGGGAGAGGGCGGCTTCATCACCCCGCCCCCGGAATATTTTCCAAAACTGGCCGCCATAGCCCAAAAATACGGCATCCTGCTGATCATGGATGAGGTCCAGTCCGGAGCCGGCAGAACCGGCAAATTTCTGGCCTCGGAACACTGGGATATTGCGCCTGATATTATCACCCAGGCCAAAAGCCTGGCCGGCGGCATGCCCCTGAGTGCTGTCACCGGACGCGCGGAACTTATGGATGCCCCGCATGCCGGCGGCCTTGGCGGCACCTACAGCGGCAACCCACTGTCGTGCAAGGCAGCTTTGGCAGTCCTGGAGATCCTGCTGGAAGACAACCTGCTGGAACGTTCCCGGCAGCTGGGGGAGATCCTGCAACAGCGTTTCACCGACCTGGCGGCCCGCCATGAGATCATCGGCGAGGTCAGGGGCAAGGGCCCCATGCTGGCCATGGAACTGGTCAAGGACAGAACCACAAAGGAGCCCGCTTCCGAGACAGCCAAAGAACTGACCCGGATCTGTTATGAAAAAGGGCTGGTTATTCTTTCCTGCGGCAATTTCGGCAATGTCATCCGGACTCTGATGCCCTTTGTGATTACTGATGAGCAACTAGACAGGGGGCTGTCCATCTTGGAAGACGGGTTACAGCAAGTAATAAAATAACCTGACAGATCTTTTGTAAAAAGGAAACCCATATGCAGGAAAATACCGGAGCAACCGGTTTAAGGAGCCAGTATGAAAGGATTTTTCAACCGCATTCTCATCATTGATTGCAGCAGCCGGACCACCCGGGTTGAACCCATTGATGACAAAATCCTGGAACAATACATGGGGGGCAAGGGATTGGCCACCCACCTTTTGTTACAGTACAACCCGCCCGGGGTGGACCCCCTGGCACCGGAAAACCACCTTATCGTGGGCCTGGGGCCCATGACCGACAGCCTGATATACGGCAGCTGCCGGTACGGCATCTTTTCCAAATCCCCCTTGACCGGATTTTATGCCGAAAGCTACTCTGGCGGCCGGGCCGCCCCGGCCATCAGCCGGGCCGGATATGATGCAGTCCTGATCACCGGCGCGGCTGCATCTGCCGTGTGGATAGAAATTTGCGACACAGCCGTTGTGTTTCATGAAGCCACCCTTTTGTGGGGCAAAGATACCTATGAGACAGAAGATGCGGTCAAGCAATTGTGCGGCATAAAAGATGCCGCCGCCCTGGTCATCGGCCCTGCCGGTGAAAACCTGGTGAAATTTGCCGTCATCGAAAACGACTACTGGCGGTCTGCCGGCCGCACCGGCATGGGCGCGGTGATGGGATCCAAAAACATCAAGGCCCTGGTGTTCCATGGGGAGCAGAAAAAAACCTTTCATGATCCGGAAGCCATCAAACAATACGCCAAAACCATGGCCAAAGACCTGAACCAGCACCCGGCCACCCGCACCTACCGAAGCCAGGGGACGCCGGTCATGGTGGATGGATTGAACAAGGCCGGTGCGTTTCCGGCAAAATACTGGTCCCGGGGCAGCTGTGATCACTATGAACAGATCAATGCCGCCCGCATGACCGAAGACATGAATGCCAGGCCCCGCTCCTGCAAGACCTGCTTTATGGGATGCGGCAAACTGGTCACGGTCAAGCAAGGCCGCCATGCCGGACTGAAACTGGAAGGGCCGGAGTATGAAACCATCTATGCCTTTGGCGGGCTGTGCATGATTCAAAGTATTGAAGAGATCACCTGGCTCAATGATATCTGTGACCGCCTGGGAATGGATACCATCACCGCCGGGAATTTGGCAGCCCTGACCATTGAAGCATGCACCCGGAAAAAAATCTCTGAAAACCTGACATACGGGGATGCCGATGCCGTGGCAGACCTGCTTGGCAAAATTGCCCGGCGGGAGGGGATCGGGGGGCTTTTGGCAGACGGCATCAAAACTGCGGCCCCTGAAATGGGCATGGCGGACATGGCCGTTCATGTCAAGGGAATGGAGCCGGCCGGGTATGATCCCCGCACCCTCAAAGGCATGGGACTGGCCTATGCGGTTTCCCCACGGGGGGCGTGTCATCTGAGAAGTACTTTTTACAAACCCGAGCTGGCCGGCATGATCGCCCCGGATCAGATTGCAGGCAAGGCTGAGATGTTTCTTGATTTTGAGGACCGGTGCACCCTGTTCGACACCTTTATTCTGTGCCGGTTTTACAGAGATTTCTACCCCTGGGAAGAATTGTCCGCCCTGGTGTCCATGGCCACCGGCAGAAAGCTGTCCAAAGAAGAGCTGACGCTAATGGCTTCCCGGGTCACCAACCTGACCCGCCGCTTCAATCTCCAGGAGGGCCTGACCCGCTCAGATGATTTTCTGCCCAAACGGCTGCTCACAGAAAAACTTCCCGATGGCAGCGGCATCACCGAAACCGAGCTCACCCAACTGGTCCAGGATTATTACCGCCTCAGAGGATGGGATGAAGACGGCATCCCCGCAGAAGAAACCGCCCCATAATTCACCTGGCCCGATATTCACCCGCAGAGTAGAACAACGATCCTGAAAAAAAACCCGGGCCTTCAATCCGAAGGCCCCTCCCCTTCGGGGGCCGCACCGGGTTTGGTCAGACCGTATTTTTTCAATTTTCTGGCAATGGTGGACTGATTGATGCCCAGCATCTTTGCCGCATTCACCTGGGTCTTTGCTGTTTTCACCGCTGCAGCCAGGACCTTTTTTTCAAACCGGGCCGTCATCTGTTCAAGGGTCTGATCCGGGTGCCAGGCATCCAGGGCGGGTTGACTGGCAGCTATATGTTTTCTGATGCTGCCGGGAAGATCCTCATACCGGACATGGCTGCTTCTGGACATGACCACCAGACGTTCGCAGATATTGATCAATTCCCTGACATTGCCCAAAAAAGGATACGCTGAAAGCGCATCCACGGTCTCATTGGATAATACCATTCTGGATTTTTCATATTTGTCACTGAAAAAATCCATATAATGGTTGACCAAAGGCACCAGACAATCTTTTCGCTCCCGCAGCGGCGGGATTTTTACAGGAATCACATTAAGCCGGTAGTAAAGATCGCTTCGAAACTGTTTTTTTTCTATCATCTCTTTTAGATCCCGGTTGGTGGCGGCAATAATCCGCACATCCACCGGCCGGTTCCTTGTACTGCCCACCCGGGATATCACCCCGTCTTCAAGGAATCTCAACAGCTTCACCTGGGATGCCAGTGGCAGCTCAGCGATTTCATCCAGAAAAATAATCCCTTTGTCTGCGGTTTCAAATTTGCCGGATTTGCCTTTGTGGCCGGCGCCGGTGAATGCCCCTTTTTCATAACCGAACAGCTCGCTTTCCACCAGGGTCTCGGGAATGGACCCGCAGTTGATCTTGATCATGGGATGATGGGCCCGGGATGAATATTTGTGAATCAAATCAGCAATCACCCCCTTTCCTGTCCCGGATTCACCCAGAATCAACACGCTGGAATCCACTTCCCCCAGCTTTATGGCCTTTTGGATGATTTTTTGAAAATTGGCACTCTGGGCAATAATCTTTCGGGATTCGGTTTCTTCGATCTGCTTTTCCAGGATATCCCGTTTATATTGTTCAGTCAGCGCGGCATTTTCTTTCAACTGCTCCTGGAGCCGGGTAATTTGTGTGATATCCCGCTCATTGACCACCACCCGGAAAAGTTCCCCGTTTTTATCAAACACCGGGGTTGCAGTCAAAAACAGTTGTCTGCCGATACGGGTTTTTTGAATCAAAGACACCTTTTTGCGGGTTTTAAGTACCTCCAGGGTCACGGACCGATCCACCAGTTTTTTTTTCACCAGTTCTGACATGTGTTTGCCTATGACATCTGCGGCTTTGATGCCGATCATCTTTTCAGATGCTGGATTTATTCTCACTACCACCCCGTTACCGTCACAGATCCATAACCCGTCATTAGAGCTGTCAATGATGGTGTCCAGTTCGATGGACAGCTGCTGAAACCCCTTCATCCGGTTGGTCATGTTGGTGAGGGCCGTCATGTCCTCAAACACCGCCAGTACACCGATGGCAGCATCATTATGGCGGATGGGAGCCAGCAGCACCGAATACCGGCTGTCGTTTTTTTTCACCACCATGCCGGTTTCAACGGTTTTGGCAGACAGCACCTGCCGGGCCGCTGCCATGAGAGACGGCACCGTAGCAGACAAAAATGCCCCCGGATAAAGGTCCAGGCTGTCTCTGGCCAGCCGGTTGGAGATCACTGCCTGCAGGGTATTGTCAAACACCGCCACCCCGTTGGGGGTGGCATTGAGCAATGCACTGCCGAACTCTTTCCAGTTCAGATCAATGGTTTCCCGCATGGCTGTTCCCCTTTTTGTATCCGCATTTTCAAAACGGCAAATCATTGCACCAAATGCAGAAAAAAGTCAAATCCGGGTTTTTCTCAGAACACGTACTTTCTGCTTTTCTTTTGCTTGACAAAACAAAACCTATAGTTTACGTAAACGTTAACTATTATCAGCTTTGTATTCTTCACAGGAAACAGACATGAACGATATTATAAATGCACGCACATTTACCATATCCCAGATAGCAGATGACCTGGATATCAGTACGCGCACAATACGGTTTTATGAGGAAAAAGGCCTGATAAAACCCGGGCGGACCGCTGGAAACCAGCGGATATACACCGCCAGAAACAAGGCCAGGCTCAAACTGATCCTGCGGGGCAAACGCTTTGGATTCTCTCTGGATGAGATATCAGAAATGATCGGCATGGCTGACACCGACATGGACGAACTGGCCCAGATTGAAAAAAGCCTGCATTTCGGAGAGGCCAAGCTAAAGGAAATTCAGGACAGAAAAAAAGAATTGTCGCTTCTGGAACAGGATATTCTGGCAACCAGAAAAAAACTGCTGCAGCGCTTCAGGGAACTCAAAAACCCGGCAACCACAAATAATAAAAAGGAGAATTTGTAATGAACATTGTCCAGCTGATC
>DATFKQ010000091.1:0-4049 GCA_035268565.1 Desulfotignum sp.
CAGCCCCTGCTGCTATCGGTCCATACAGCCATGCCATTGTCCAGGGCAACCTGGTGTTCGCTTCCGGCCAGATTCCCCTGGATCCTGAAACCATGGAAATCACAGGAAACACCATTGAAGCCCAGACCGAACAGGTCATGAAAAATGTGGCTGCCGTGCTTGCAGCTGCCGGCTCCGGCCTGGACAAAATCCTGAAAGCCACGGTATTTCTGGCATCCATGGAAGACTTTGCCGGCATGAACACGGTATATGAAAAAGCCCTGGCAGGACACAAACCTGCCAGATCCGCCTTTGAAGTGGGCCGGCTGCCCAAGGATGCCCTGGTGGAAATTGAATGCATTGCCGTTACAGGGTAAGGAAAAAAACATGACAGAAGATACCAAAAAAATTATTTATTCCATGATCAATGTGAGCAAGTTTCACGACAAGCGCCAGGTACTTAAAGATATTTCCCTGTCTTATTTTTACGGGGCCAAAATCGGGGTCCTGGGCCTCAACGGCTCAGGAAAAAGCTCGCTGTTAAGAATCATGGCAGGAAAAGACACCCAGTTTTCCGGTGAAACCATTTTATCCAAAGGGTATACCATCGGGTTTCTGGAACAGGAACCCCTGGTGGATTCTGCAAAAACCGTCAGAGAAGTGGTGGAAGAAGGGGTCCAGGAAACTGTGGATCTGCTGGCGGAATATGAAAAGGTCTCTGAAGCATTTGCCGAACCCATGTCAGATGATGAGATGGACCGGCTCATCGCGCGCCAGGGAACAATCCAGGAACAGCTGGACCACCTGGATGCCTGGGACCTGGATGCCCGGCTGAAAATGGCCATGGATGCCCTGCGGTGCCCGCCGGAAGACACAAAAGTAGCCGTAATTTCCGGGGGTGAAAAGCGCCGGGTGGCCCTGTGCCGGCTGCTGCTTTCCAAACCGGACATTCTTTTGCTGGATGAACCCACCAACCACCTGGATGCGGAATCCGTGGCCTGGCTGGAAGAACATTTAAACCGGTACCAGGGCACCATCATTGCCGTGACCCATGACCGGTATTTTCTGGACAATGTGGCGGGATGGATCCTGGAACTGGACCGGGGGGAAGGCATTCCCTGGAAAGGCAATTACTCCTCCTGGCTGGAGCAAAAACACCAGCGCCTGGCAGTTGAACAAAAAGGGGACAGCAAGCGCCAGAAAACCCTTCAGCGGGAGCTGGAATGGATCAACATGTCCCCCAAGGGCAGACGTTCCAAATCCAAAGCCAGAATCAAGGCCTATGAAGACCTGCTTAAAAAAGATGCCAGAGACCAGGAAAAGGAAATGGAAATCTTTATTCCTTCGGGCCCCCGGCTGGGGGACAAGGTCATTGTGGCAGAGCATGTGACCAAGGCCTTTGAGGACAAACTGCTGGTCAAAGACATGAATTTTGTCCTCCCCCCTGGTGCCATTGTGGGAGTGGTCGGCCCCAACGGTGCCGGCAAAACCACCTTGTTCAACATGATCACCGGCAAAGAAAAGCCGGATGCGGGAAAAATAGAACTGGGACAGAGTGTAAAACTGGCTTACGTGGACCAGGAGCGCAATTCTCTGGATCCGGGAAAAACCATTTATGAGGTGATATCCGGAGGCAATGACACCCTGTTTCTTGGAGACCGGGAAATCAATGCCAGGGCCTATGTGGGAAAATTCAACTTTTCCGGGTCTGACCAGCAGAAAAAAGTGGAAAATCTCTCAGGCGGGGAGCGCAACCGGGTGCACATGGCCTGCATACTCCAGGAACAGGCCAATGTGCTGCTTCTGGACGAACCCACCAATGACCTGGATGTCAATACCATGCGTGCTTTGGAAGAAGCTTTGGAGAACTTTGCCGGATGCGCTGTGATAATCAGCCATGACAGGTGGTTTCTGGACCGCATCGCCACCCACATCCTGGCCTTTGAAGGCAACAGTGAGACCCTTATGTTTGAAGGGGCCTACACTGACTATGAAAAGGACCGCAAAAAACGCCTGGGTCTCAAGATGGAAACCCCGACCCGCATCAAATACGCCCAGCTGACCCGGTAAACAGTTTCTGGCCATGGCCCTGAAAATGCCCCGTCTGGTGACGCATCCCTTATTCCGGATTCACTGTGCCGTCTTTTTGTTCGGCCTGGCCGGGCTGTTCGGCAAATTGATTGCTGCCGGTCCGCTGTACATTGTTTTTGGCAGAACCTTTTTCGGGGCCGTGGCCCTGGCGGTATATGCCAGGGCCGTATCCGGCACCGGACTGACAGGATTCAGCCGGCAGATGCTGGGCTTGTTCATCCTTCAGGGAATTTTGCTGGCAGCGCACTGGGTGCTGTTTTTCTGGTCCATCCAGGTGTCCAGCGTGGCAGTGGGTCTGGTGACCTTTTCTTCGTTTCCTTTGTTTGTCACCTTTATGGAACCTGTGGTATTCAAGGAACCCCTGAACCGCCGGGATATTTTTACGGCAGCGGCCGTCTTTGCCGGCATCTGCCTGGTGATCCCGGACCTTGACCTGTCCAACCGGATTACCCTGGGCGCTTTTCTGGGCACCTTGTCCGGTTTGACCTTTGCCATTCTTGCCCTGGTGAACCGGAAAAACGCCCGGGTATCAGATCCGGTGGCAGTGGCTTTTTATCAGAATACTTTTGCGGCCCTGTGCCTGGTGGTGCCCATTGTTCTGCTCCATCCCCCTGCGCCGCCTGCAGGAGATCTGCCGGCCCTGATTTTTTTAGGAGTGGTGTGCACCGCTTTGTCCCATACCCTGTTCATCAGCTCTCTTAAACAGATCCGTGCCCAGACCGCATCGGTTATCGCCGGGCTGGAGCCGGTATACGGCATTGTGCTGGCGGTTTTTATCCTTCATGAAATACCGGCCCCCACCACCCTTGCCGGCGGGGTGGTGATCATCAGCGCCACAGTGGCGGCAGGCTATTTTGCATCATCTGCGCAAAACCCTGAAAAAACATCTTTCTGATTTTTGGGGGTGGGATCTGTGTTATCATGAAATATTACTTTACAGATACAGCTGTGTGGGTCATAAAACCTCACATAAGCATCACATTTGAAAAATGCAGAAGAAACTGGTGTAAGCACCAAAACGTTTACTACAATTTTTAATCCAACGACAGGACAATACCCCTGATGACAAAACTGGAACAAGGATCTTTTCTGGCCCTGCTGGTCCTGGTGACGGCCGTGTTTTTTTACCTGCTCAAACCGTTTTTTGCTGCGGTGTTCTGGGCCTGTGTCATCGGCCTGCTGTTTTATCCCCTTCAGCAGCGGTTTTTACAGTTGTGGAAAAACCGGTCCAACCTGGCTGCATTGTCTACCTTGATGGTGTGCATCACCATCGGGGTCATTCCCACCCTTTTTGTGCTTGCTTCTTTTTTCCAGGAAGGGGCTGCCCTCTACCAGCGGCTGCAGAGCGGGGACATCAACATCGAACAGCGGATAGAACAGGTGCGCCAGGCATTTCCAACCATACAGCTTCTCATGGAACGTTTTGATATTGATTTGAATACCTTTAAATCACAACTGTCCAGTGCCGCCATTACCGCCAGCCAGTTCATCGCCCAGAACGCGGTACAGTTCGGCCAGGATGCCGTACAATGGGTTGTCAGCCTCGGACTGATGCTCTATCTGGCTTTTTTCATGCTGCGGGACGGATCCGAGCTGGTGGCCCTGCTGACCCGTGCCCTGCCCCTGGGAGATGAACGCGAACGCCTGCTTTTTTCAAAATTTGCCGAAGTCACCCGTGCCACCATAAAGGGCAATCTGGTGGTGGCGGTGGTACAGGGCAGCCTGGGGGGCTTTATTTTCTGGATTCTGGGCATCCCGGCCCCATTGCTGTGGGGCGTTGTCATGACTTTTCTGTCCTTGATTCCCATGGTAGGAGCCGGCCTGATCTGGGCACCGGTGGCAATCTATCTGTTTGCTGCAGGCAGCTGGATACAGAGCATTATTCTCATCGGATTCGGCGCAGGGGTGATAGGCCTTGTGGATAATTTTCTGCGGCCCCTTCTGGTGGGCAGGGACACCAAACTCCCGGACTACCTGGT
>DATFKQ010000092.1:0-60587 GCA_035268565.1 Desulfotignum sp.
TTACAGGGGCTTTTCAGTTTTCGGCCAAATGACCCTTATGCGGTTAGCAGAAAAGCGCCACCTTCATCATTCAGCACAATAACTTCCCTATCTGAAATAAACACCTTGGGGTTTGGCGTTTCCTCCAATCCCCGTTTTGAAATTTCTTCAGGGTGAACAACTTCAATTTGCATAAAAACCCCTTATTAAAATTATTAAATTTTATGAACATCACCCCATTAAGTGTTCACAGTGTTAAGTATATACTTAACAAAATATGTGCATTTCAGTCAAGACATTTAATTCCCTTTGTGATACAGGATTGGAAAAAAAAGGAGAATAGCTTTGGGAATTGTCATTGATTTTTTCAAATACAAAAAGATGGATGCAGGCAAAAGGGCAGCGTTGGAATATTTAAACGGATACATGAGGGCCGGAGCAGAAATTTCAACCTTGTTTAATGCAGCCCGGCAATTGTCTTATTTCCGGGACCAAATAAAAAAAGCCACCGGTGAGGGCAGCTGATTTTATTTTATGGTCCGGTTTTAAATTACTGCCAGCACTTCACCATTATTTTTTACAATAAATCTATAAATTTTTTTGCCTCGTGGTTTGCGTCCGATTCCCCAGGCTGCATTTAATTCATGTGCAGGGACGTTGTTTGTTTTTAAGTTCTCAACAACCAGCATGGTTTTTCCATTTTCGTAAATCACTTCCAGGCCGGTTTCTGTTTTTTTAATTGTTCCGTGTTCTGTTTGCATTTTGTCCTTCCGTATATTAATCAGTTGCTTTGTTAAATTTATGCATATATCAATAAATAAACATTGTCAACTTTTCCTTGAAAAAAGCAAAATAATATGCCCGAATTTGATACTAATTAACCAGTTACTTATTTTTTGGGCGCAAAATGGGCGCAAAACACAACTTTTTTGAATGATTTGGCGAGGATTTAGGGAAATAAAAAAGGCTTGAAAAACCGTGGAGAAGTCTTTCAAGCCTGTCTTTCGGGTGGTGGGCCGTGAAGGGATCGAACCTTCGACCTACTGATTAAGAGTCAGTTGCTCTACCAATTGAGCTAACGGCCCGCTGAATTTCAACAAAAGGCAAAATACCAGCCGGAAAACCGCTTGTCAATGGTTTTTTCACCTGCAGAGGCAAACAAACCGGTTGACCGGTTAAAAGCAGGTTTGGTATAGTTACAGATTTATGAAACACGCCACTGTCCAGCCTGGTCTGGATACTACACTTTTAGATGTCAGGAGAAACCATATGATATTTTCAAAATCTTGCGCTTTATTTGATGAGGCTAAAGACCTTATTCCCGGCGGCGTTAATTCTCCGGTCAGGGCCTGCGGCTCTGTGGGCGGAAAACCGCTGTTTATCGAAAAAGGGGATAAAAGCCGGCTGTATGATGCAGACGGCAATGCATTCATTGATTATGTATTGTCCTGGGGACCGTTGATCCTCGGGCACCGGCCCCCGGCCGTCATCCAGGCCCTCCGGGAGGTGCTGGAAACCGGGACCAGTTTCGGGGCCCCCACCCAACTGGAAACCCGGCTGGCAAGGATGGTAACCCGGATGGTGCCGTCTGTGGAAATGGTGCGGATGGTCAATTCCGGCACCGAAGCCACCATGAGTGCTTTACGCCTGGCCCGGGGATTTACCGGACGCGATATTATCATCAAATTTGACGGCTGCTACCACGGCCATGCCGACACCCTGCTTGTGGCGGCCGGATCCGGGGTGGCCACTTTAGGTATTCCCGGCAGTCCGGGTGTCCCCGAGTCGGTTGTTCAGAACACCTTGTCATTGCCGTACAATGATATCGACGGATTCATCCAGGTGATGAAACACAAAGGGGATCAGGTGGCCGGGGTCATACTGGAGCCGGTGGCAGGAAATATGGGTATGGTGATGCCTGAAGAGGGATTTTTGGAAACCCTGAGACAGGAAACCGAAAAACACGGTGCCCTGCTGATCTTTGACGAGGTCATGACAGGATTTCGGGTAGACAAAGGCTCTGCCCAGGGATTGTTCAACATTACACCGGATCTGACCTGTTTCGGTAAAATCATCGGCGGAGGGCTGCCTGTGGGTGCCTATGGCGGCAGGCGGGATATCATGGCCCGGATAGCCCCCACCGGATCCATTTACCAGGCCGGTACTCTGTCAGGCAACCCGCTGGCCATGGCGGCCGGCATTGCCACCTTGACTGCCCTTCAGGAGGACGGGGTGTATGACACCCTGTACGGCCGGACCAAGGCACTGATGGAAGGGCTGCAGGCAGCTGCAGATGATGCAGGCATTGCCTTTCAAAGCGGGTATGCCGGTTCCATGGCAGGGTTTTTCTTTAATGCGCGCAAGGTGCGCAATTTTGAAGAGGCCAAAACCAGCGATCTGGAAAGGTTTGCCGCGTTTTACAGGGGTATGCTCAAAAAAGGCGTATATCTGGCACCATCCCAGTTCGAAGCCTGTTTTGTATCTCTGGCACATACAAATGAAGATATTACTGATACCATTGCCGCGGCAAAAGCGGTAATGGCGGATCTTTAGTCCATGTCCCCCATCCATAAAATCCACCTCACAGCTGCCTGCGGCACAGGTATGGGCACCCTTGCCTGTGTGTTAAAACAGATGGGATACGACGTCACCGGTTCAGATCAGCATGTGTATCCGCCCATGAGTGATTTTCTTGCTGACGGCGGTATACCGCTTTTTAACGGGTTCGGCCCACAGAATCTGTCCCATGAACCGGATCTTGTCATTATCGGAAATGCGGTCACCCGGGATAACCCGGAAGCACAGGCAGTACTGAAGCGTGGTATTCCCTATCTGTCAATGCCCCAGGCGGTGAACCGGTTTGTTGCAGCGGACAAAAAAATTATTCTGGTAACCGGTACCCACGGCAAGACCACCACTGCATCCATTATGGCCCATATCCTTACAGCAGCCGGCCTGGATCCCGGATTTCTGATCGGCGGTATCCTCAAAGATTACCAGTCCAGCTTCAGGATCGGTACAGGTGATTACATGGTAATTGAAGGAGATGAGTATGATACAGCCTTTTTTGACAAAGGCCCCAAGTTCATGCACTATGATCCATATATTACCATTATCACCGGGGTGGAATTTGACCATGCTGATATTTTTAAGGATCTGGACCATGTGAAGACCGTTTTTGCGGGCCTGGTAAAAAAAGTGGCGGACAAAGGGCATGTCATTGCTTATGCAGACAGTCCCCATCTCATGGATATCCTGAAAAATAATGCCAAAAATGTTATCACATACGGCAGGGGGGCAGACTGGTGTTTTACCGATTCTGTACCCCAGGGTTTTCTTACCCGTGCCCGGATCCAGGGTCCCCAGACATCCTATGAAATTGAAACCCGGCTGCAGGGAGGCCACAACCTTTTGAATGGTACGGCCTGTGCAGCTGCAGCAGATATTATCGGTGTGGATACCGGTCAGGTGCAGGCAGCCATGGCCTCTTTTTCCGGCATCAGGCGCCGCCAGGAAATCCGGGGAATTAAAAACCGGATCACGGTGATGGATGATTTTGCCCATCACCCGACAGCGGTCAAAGAAACCATTCAGGCGGTCAAGCCCTTTTACAGCAAAGGCCGTGTTATTGCCGTTTTTGAACCCCGAACCAACACCTCCATGCGCACTTTTTTCCAGACAACCTATCCCCAGGCTTTTAAACAGGCTGATCTGGTTTGTATATGCAATCCGTATGTGAAAAAAAAGATCCCGGAAAATGAACAGCTTTCACAAAAAAAACTGGTCTCAGATATTAACGATCTGGGGGTTGAAGCCCACCATTTTGCCGATGTACAAAGGGTGCTGGCATTTCTTGTGCCCAGGCTTGCCCCGGAAGATCTGGTATTGATCATGTCCAACGGGGGATTTGATAATATCCATGCCAGGCTGCTTGAGATGATTAAATGAAAAAAAACTGGTATCGCCTTGTCTGTATCGGAATCTGTCATATAGTATTGTACATCTACATGGTTCCCCGGGTTATTTATCCGCGGTTTGGAAGACAGGGTGTTGTGATTACCACGGTTCTGGCATTGGGGATTTCCATTGCAATTGTCGGAAATGCATGGTTCCGGAAAAAAAAGAAGTATTGAGGAGATAATAATAATGACACAAACCGATCTTAAGATCGAATGGGATCACACATTCAGTGTGGATGTCCAGGAAATAGACAATCACCAGAAAAAAATGTTTGATCTTTTTAATGAATTGATAGATCTGAAACAAAAAAAAGCAGATCCCAAAGCTGTTGCCAATTTGATTTCTGAAATCAACGATTATGGAAAACTGTATTTTTCTGCAGAGGAAAAAATTCTGCGGAAAAGAAAATATCCTGACCGGGAGATCCACTCCAGGGCACACCGCAGGTTCATCAGAAGCGCCATCAGCCTGCGGCGGGAGATTGCAGAAGATATCGCAAACCTGACCATGGACACCATCCTGGAACTGCGAAACTGGCTTGTGGATCACATTAAAACCTCTGATTCTCTGTATGTACCGTTTTTAAGAATTCATCAGTATATTGACGACACCATGCAAAAAAATTAAAGATAAATGCCATGAGAGACGATATGTATGATCAGGTTACAGGTGCAATATTAATCTGAAAACTATATGGAAAACATCATGGTCTTTGATTATAAAATATTACCGGTTAAGGACGAAGCCATTGATGCTCCTTACAGGATCCGGGGATTTTCCGAGCGCAGAAGAACTGTCACCCGCAAATTCCGCAGGGACCGGCGAAAAGCCAGGGCCGACAGAAGGAGCAGTGTAAGAGAAGGCATATTTGTGGAGCTTTCCTTTAAAAATAATCGCAGAAAGGGTGTGGACAGACGAAATGTGTCTGGTGACAGAAGACAATCCACCAGAAAAAGCGCTGTATACCCGACGTATTCAAGATAGCAAAACAAGCTTAAACACGTATAACAGCGGCAGCACCTTGTATAAAGGTGCTGTTTTGTATTACAGACATTGTCTTCTTTCAAAGACCTCCTTTTTCTCTTCATCTCTTGTAAAAACACTGGTAAACATGACAGCATCGCTTGCTGCCATGAACAGTTTCAGGGTTTTATGTGCCCATAAAAAAGGACATATGGAACATTACAAATTAATCATATTTGTGAAAAGTTTTTGCGCAAGTTTTTTGATTCTGGTATAAGAGAGCGGTTTGTGAAGCAACTGGTTATGTTTGCCAGCCGGCTGCTGTATGCCGGGGTCCCCGGGCCGAAGACCGTTATCGTTGGCCGCCCGGATGTTATCAAGGATGTCAGGGGTGTCTCTTTGAAAAGGACCCTCCAGTGTATCAGGCCCTTTGGCCAGTGAACCGGGAAGCAATACTGCTGATCCGGTATGAAAAATTTAACCTGACAATGAAAGAAAAAAAGTGAAAAATAAAGACACCATCCCCCGGCAGATATGGGAATTTTTCTGTTCTGTCAAACTGACGGTTTATACCCTGGTACTGCTGGCTGTCACTTCCATCATCGGAACAGTGGTGCTCCAGAACGGAACCCCCCGCCAATATATCGATCTTTACGGACAAGGCGTGTATAACCTGATAAAGGTCTTTCATATTGATGACATGTACCATGCCTGGTGGTTTTTGTTTTTACTGGTACTTTTGTGCATCAACATTGTTGTCTGCTCAGTGGAACGGCTTTCCTTGATATGGAAAATTATTTTTCCAAAACAGATCCGGTTTAATCCTGACCGGTTTTTGCAGGGAAAAACAAAACAGACATTTGTTGCAGACCAGGATCCAGATCTTGTGGCTGCAGTTTGTGAAAAATGGCTGTCCAAACAGGTGGGACCGGTGCACAGGCAAAAGGATGACAGCACCCGGATAATGTATGCGGAAAAAGGGCGGTGGACCCGTCTTGGGGTTTTTGTTGTACATGCCAGTGTGATTCTTTTACTGCTGGGTGCCCTGATAGGGGCTGTTTTCGGATTTAAGGCCAATGTCAGAATTGATGAAGGAGAGCAGACCAGAACGGTGTTCACCGCCAAAACAAGAGAACCTGTTCATCTGGATTTTGTGATCCAGTGCAATGAATTTGAAGTGAAATTTTATGATACCGGCGCTCCTGAAGAATTTCGATCCAATCTGACCATCATAGAAGACGGCGACAAAACGCTTACCACAGATATCCGGGTCAACCATCCCTTGCGCTACAAAGGGATCAATATATTTCAGTCTTCTTACGGAACAGCATCCCCCGGGGCAGCTGTGGTCACTGTTGCAGACAACAGCACCGGACAGGAAATCACCCGGACCATGCAGGTGGGTGAAACCATACCCCTTCCCGAGGATGCAGGCAGTTTCCAGCTCCAGGGATTTTTACCCCATTTTGATTTCAGGGGCCGCAACCTGGGTGAGGCCTTTTTCGGCAAAGTGAACCTGAAGGGAAAACAAGAATTCCAGATCGGTCTGCCCCTGCAGTTTCCCACCTTTGACAAAATGCGCAAGGGCAGATTTTCTTTCTTTGTCAAAGAATTTGAAAAAAAATACTATACCGGACTCCAGGTCACCAAAGATCCGGGTGTGTGGTATGTATATGCCGGTTTTGTTCTTATGATACTGGGTTGCTGGGTGACCTTTTTTATGTCCTACCAGTCTTTTCTCATTGCCCTGAACCCCATGGATGGTGGTGGCACCCGCATCCATCTGGCCGGCAGGACAAACCGCAGCGCCCAGAACCTGAAGCTGAAACTTGCAAGAATGGCAACCCATCTGGAAAATCAATTTAAAAAAGGTTAATGAATATGAACAGCTCCTTTGTATTATCCTCAGCCACTTTTATTTATGGGCTGGCCACGGTTTTTTATATAGGATCCTTTGCCTTTAAGAAAAAAGTACTGGCTAAAGCAGGTTTTTTTATACTGTGCACAGGTTTTGTGTTTAATACGGCAGGAATCGGGCTGCGATGGGTGGAATCCTATCAAATGGGGTATGGCCATGCCCCGTTTTCCAACATGTATGAATCTCTGGTCTTTTTTTCCTGGACCATGGCTGCTTTGTTTATTTTTGTGGAACTAAAGTACAAGGAACAGGGATTTGGCGTTTTTATTTCTCCCCTGATATTTCTGGCCATTGCCTATGCTTCTTTTGATCCTGGTATCAGTTCGAAAATAAATCCATTGATTCCGGCATTGAAAAGTAACTGGCTCATTGCCCATGTCATCACCTGCTTTCTGGGATATGCCGGTTTTGCCGTAGCCTTCGGGTTCAGTATCATTTACTTTGTCAAACCCGCCCAGCCGGCCAAAGGTGCCATTTCCGCCCGGCTGCCGTCCTGGGAAGTCATTGATGAACTCACCTACCAGATGGTGGTTTTCGGTTTTTTGTTTTTGACCATCGGTATTATTACCGGGGCGGTATGGGCCAATTCAGCCTGGGGAAAATACTGGTCCTGGGATCCCAAGGAAACCTGGTCCCTGATCACCTGGTTTGTTTATGCCATTTTCCTGCACCTGCGCCTGATGCGGGGATGGCACAGCCGCAACCTGGCACTGGTTTCCATTGTGGGATTTGTGGCGGTATTGTTCACCTATTTCGGGGTTAACTTTCTGCTTTCCGGTCTGCACAGTTACGGGTAGAACCCCCGGGTTCAAAAAAATACTTTCACATCCTTTTTCCTCCCATGAAAAAGGATGTGAAAGTTTCACGGTTTCACTTTTTCTCTGCCTTTGCCTTCCTTTATCCCTGCCTCATTTTATCTTGACAACAAATTCAGATATTACTATAGAATAACGCGATTGTGCTGTTTGGAACGGATTGCAGCCGGCCCGTGCTGTGTCGGGTGCAAAAAAAATATATGTCCGGGTGGGTGCCTGGATAAAATGGTTATAGTAAACATCAACATTTTAACATTGATGGAGTTTTCATGAGTGAAATAGAAAACAAAACAGAACATGGTTCCATGGATGGTACAAAGGAAGGTGCTGCCGGTGATCCAAAAAATGACACCGGACTGGGACTGGGTGTCGTTTTTTTTATGTTGGCATTTTTGATATGCTTTCTATCCGGCTGGCTGCTGTTTCCCAAGCTGCTGTATTCCAAACACGAGCAGCCTTTTGATTTTGATCATGCCCTGCATGTACAGGAGACAGGGGACTGTGAATCCTGCCATTATCTCCGAGAAGATGGTACCTTTTCAGGCATCCCCAAAACAGAATCCTGCCTGGACTGCCATACAGATGAACCCATGGGTACAACAGAAGATGAAGCCATTTTTGCAGCAGAGTATGTGGCAAAAGGGCGGGAGGTTCCCTGGTATGTGTATGCAAAACAGCCGGATTGTGTGTACTTTTCCCACGCAGCCCATATCAGGGCAGCCGGCATGGACTGCGTAACCTGCCATGGCCACATCGGTGAATCCACGTCTTCCAGGCCTTATGAAGAAAACAGACTTACCGGTTACAGCCGTGATATCTGGGGAAAAAATATCTGGGGGATCAAGAAAAATTCCTGGGACAGTATGAAAATGGATGACTGCGCAGTGTGCCACCAGGAAGAAACCGGCCATAAAGGGTATTGTTTCCAGTGCCACAAATAAACCAAACACAAGAATTGCAAACTTTACAGAGGATTTATATATGAAAGTTGACAGAAGAAGCTTCTTGGGATTGGGACTGGGCGCGGTTGCAGGTATTGCAATCTCCCCTGTGGGGGCCAAGCTGACAGATGATTCTTCCATCTGGACCCAGAACTGGCCCTGGACGCCTGTTCCGCCCGACGGAAAAATATCCTATGACCAATCGGTCTGCACCCTGTGTCCGGGAACCTGCGGCATAAAAGTCAGAAAAATAGACGACAGGCCCGTGAAAATAGAAGGACGTGACGCTTTTCCGGTGAATTACGGCGGGGCGTGCCTTCATGGCATTGCCGGGACCCAGTATCTGTATGATCCCAGCCGGGTGAAAACCCCTTTGAAAAAAAACAATGGCCGCTTTGAACCCATATCCTGGGAAGAGGCCATATCCCTGGTGGCAAAAAGACTGGGAAAAATCCGGGAAAACCAGTCTCCTGATACCCTGGCCTGTATCACGGATACAGATCAGGGGTCGGTTGCCGGGCTGTTCCGGCATTTTATGGCGGCTTTCGGCTCTCCCAACCATGTTACCATGCAAACCCTTGAATCCTGGCTGGCCCTGACCGCCCAGACCCTCCACGGCAGTGGACACACCCTGGGATTTGATCTGGACCATGCTGATTTTATATTAAGTTTCGGTGCTGGTTTCATCGAAGGCTGGGGTTCTCCGGTTGCCTTTTTCAAGGCCAATGCCGGCCGCAGAAAAAGAGATGCAAAACTCTATCAGATTGAACCACGGCTTTCCACTACTGCCGCTGCAGCAGACAGATGGATACCCATCAATCCGGGCACTCAGGCGGATCTGGCCATGGCCATGTGTGGTATTCTGCTGCAGGAGAACCTGTTTGATCCGGAATTTGCCGCCGGTTTCAGAGGGGGACTCAACCGGTTCAACGCAATGGTTAAGCAAAAATACCCCTTGGAGCAGGTGGCAGCCATTACAGGGATCAGTGCCGCTGACATCAAAAAGACTGCCCTTGCGTTTGCAAAAGCAAAAATGCCGGTGGCCATCCCCGGCAAAGGCCGCGGAGACGGTGCCCAGAGCCTCAAGGAATTTGCCGCTGTACACACCCTCAACTGTCTCACCGGCAATATCAATAAAAAAGGCGGCACTTTTGTCAAACCGGTCCATAATTATCTGGCATTTCCTGATCCGGTGCAGGATACCGTGGCCAAAAAAGGCAGCACCAGAAAAAAAATAGCAGCATCTGTACAGGAACTTGTGACAAAAGTGAACCAGTCTGATCCACCGGTGGTGGATACATTGTTTGTTTACAATGCCAATCCCTGCTACACACTGAATGAGCCTGGGCAGGCTGTGAAGGCATTTGAAAAAATTCCTTTTGTGGTCAGTTTTTCATCATTTATGGATGAAACCGCCCTGTCCTCGGATATGATCCTGCCTGTATCCACATTTCTGGAACGCTTTGAAGATGTCCCCTCCAAAGCGGGCCTTGCCAGTTCGGTTGTCGGACTGGCAAGGCCCGTGGTGGATCCTGTGTTCGACACCCGCAGTCCGGGCGATGCATTGATCCGGCTGGCAAAGGCCTGCGGCGGCACCATGGCCCAGAGTTTTGAATGGGACAATTATGAAACCTGTCTCAAAAATGTGGTTCCCGGTATATGGGGTGCTTTGTACAAAAAAGGCTATGCCCAGATTTTACAAGATCCGCCCACCGGCAGGGTGGAGACCGATTTTGCTTTTCTTGCTGACAACCCGCCAACCATCTCACCCCAGGGGGAGTTTGATCTTGTCCTGGTGCCCATAGACAACATGCGGGTTCTCAGTACGGTGCCGGCGTCCTCTCCTTTTGCCATCAAAACAGTCTCCGACCGGGTGATAAAGAACAAGGACATATTTGTGGAAATAAATCCCCAGACTGCAAAAGGATTAAAAAACGGGGGCTTTGTTACCCTGACCACCCCTGCCGGATCTGCAACCGTGCGACTTGATTTTAATGAAGGGATCATGCCGGGTGTCATTGGAATGGTCAAAGGTCTCGGCCACTGGTTTGATAACAAATATGTTGCCGGCAAGGGCGTGAATGTAAATGAACTGATAAGCCCGGTAATTGAACCTGGTTCAGGACTGGATGCTGCTTTTGGAATCAAAGCCAGGATTTCAAAGGCCTAAATGGTGTGGACAAACTTTCAAAGAGGTTCTGATGATACAAGATAAAAAAGCACATATGTTCGGAATGGTTATTGATCTGGACAAATGTACCGGATGCGGTTCCTGTACGGTATCGTGCATGGCTGAAAATAATATTCCGTTTAAGGAGGATGAATCCAATAAAAAGGACAGCCTCACCTGGATGCGGATTTACAAGATTACCAACGGCAAATCATTTCCAGATACTGAGACAGCTTATCTGCCAAGGCCCTGCCAGCATTGCGGCGGTAAAGGAGACCATGGCCATTCCCCCTGCGTGACCGTGTGCCCGGCAACCGCCACTGACTACGGATATGACACCGGTATTGTCTCCCAGATCTACACCCGGTGTTTCGGATGCCGGTACTGCATGGCAGCCTGCCCGTATCATGCCAGGTATTTCAACTGGTGGGACCCTGTATGGCCTGAAGGCATGGAAAAGTATCTGAGCCCCAATGTATCGCCAAGAATGCGGGGCGTGGTGGAAAAATGCAGTTTTTGTTACCACCGGTACCAGCTGGCCAGAGAACAGGCCTATTACAATGAAACCGATGAAATTCCGGAAGACGCATACCAGACTGCATGCACCACTGCATGTCCGGCCGGTGCCATCATATTCGGTGATTTGAACAATCCTTCCCACAAGATTCACCAGGTCGTCAAACCTGATCCCCATCCAGATCCGCTGAACCAAGATGTGGTGAGAAAATCTAGAAATCCCAAGGTGTTCAGGCTGCTGGAGCGCCTGGGAACCAACCCCAAGGTCTATTATATCTCAGAACGGGAATGGATCAGAAAAGTAGGGGACAGCTACCTGGATGGTGAATGGGAAAAGGTGAAAAATCATTATGGGTCTGCTTCCCATGATTAGAAAATCCAAAATCTATGTGAGGAGTAATTGAATATGGATGCTGCATTAATACCTGAAGGTGCAAAACGGTGTTCGTTTCCCAAATTCATGCTGGGAATAGCCCTTGTGACTGCTGTCCTGCTCTGGGGCGTTTATGCCATGCTGCTGTGCTGGTTCAAAGGGTTGAACCAGACCAATATGAATGATTATTACGGATTTGCCCTGTGGATCTGGGCGGATCTGGCTGTTATAGCCTTGGGCGGCGGGGCGTTTTTCACCGGCCTGCTCAAATATATTTTCAAAGTGGATGAACTCAAGAATATTATAAATTTTGCGGTGATCATCGGGTTTATCTGTTACAGCTCGGCACTGCTGATTCTGGCTATTGATATCGGGCAGCCGCTGCGGGGCTGGTTTATATTCTGGCATGCCAATGTGCATTCCATGCTCACTGAGGTGGCCTTTTGTCTTTCCGCCTATTTTGCGGTGCTTACCATTGAGTTCATCCCCAATGTTCTGGAAAACAGGCAGCTCAACAAAGTGCCTTTTTTCCATCACCTGGCCCACAACATGCACGGTGTGATGGCCATATTTGCGGCCACCGGCGCATTTTTGTCCTTTTTCCACCAGGGATCGCTCGGCGGGGTTGCCGGTGTCCTGTACGGAAGGCCTTTTGCCGTGCGGGAGGGTCTTTTGATCTGGCCCTGGACCTTTTTTCTTTTCACCTGGTCTGCCGCCGCATTCGGTCCTTGTTTTACCCTCCTGGTGACCCGGATCACCGAAGCTGTCACCGGCAAAAAACTGGTCAAGGACAATGTGGTCCATCTGCTTGCCAAAATTTCCGGATGGATGATATTCACCTATATTATTGCCAAAATCATCGACACCATATACTGGGCAACGGTCACCGCCCCCAGCCTTGGATACGAGTTCAGCTTTTTTTATACGAACAACAGCTTTTACGGCTACTGGATTCTGGTTGCCGAGGTTATCATCTGCGGCCTGATCCCCGGTCTTTTGCTCATCAACAAGAGCACCCGGGAAAACCCCAACCTGCGGCTGGTCGCCATCATTCTGGGGGTTATCGGTGTAAGCCTCAACCGCTGGGTCATGGTGCTTCAGGTAATGGCAGTACCGGTCATGCCTTTTGATACCTGGGCCCTGTATATCCCCTCCTGGCAGGAAGTGGCCACCACTATTTTACCTGTGGCCTACGGCATCATTCTTATTGCGGTGACATACCGCTATCTGCCGGTGTTTCCCCAGGAACGGGAACTGAATCAATCCAAGGCGCAGGAATCTTAGTAAAGGAGAAAAATTATGTTTCCATTTATCTTTGAATGGGTCTGGGATATCGGGCATCTGCTTTTTTTCGGCGGTTTGTGGTATGCTGTCGGGATTCTGGGAGCGGGCATGGCATACTGTATTGCCAAAGCAGCCTATGATACTGTAAATGAATCAAAAGACAGCCGTCATTGAGCCCCTCTGTCAGATAGCCAACTATTTTATCTGAGACAAAACAGCCGTTCAGATCCGGTAAACAGGATCTGAACGGCTGTTTTTTTATGGATTGTTCAGGTCAGGCAGTGGTTATTTTTTTGGGGCTGACAACACCCAGTAAACCGCCCAGGCCAGGGCTACCGGGGCAAAACCTATGGCTGCAAACAACACGGCATGGCCCTGCCAGGGCTTGATGATCAGGGCACAGGCAATGGGAAACAAAACAGAGGCAACCATGGCGGCCCGTTTTTTTTTGGATAAGCGTAAAACCGCGTTTTGGGTATTATTCTCTGGTGGCGGTTTGAGCATCCTTGGCACAATAAGCAGACCGGATATCAACAGGATCAGAACCAGAATTTCACTTACGCCGGTCACACGGTTTCTCCCTTTTGTCTGTACAATGAAAAATGTTTCTATATCCCAGAGATCCAACGGTTTGTCAATGCCGGCGGTCATTTTTGACAAGATAATCGCAAGAGGCGGGTATCAAAAAGGGAAAAAAGGATGAGGTTCCATAAAAGGGATCTGCCATTTTTGACCTGACCTCCTGCAGGTTTACTGCAAAAGGGATTTGATGAAGGCGGCCATGCAGGCCACCACCAAATCAGGGTGCTCATGGTGGGGCGTATGGCCGCAGTTTTCGATATGCTGTGTTTCACAGTCCTGAACGCCATTTTCTATGGCGGTCAATTGCTGTGCGGTGCCGTAGGGATCGTCTTTTCCCTGGATGGCCAGTACCGGTACCTGGATGCGGGCCAGATACCTTGTGATGTTCCAGTGCACAAATTTCGGATGCAGCCAGGCATCATTCCATCCCCAGAAAGCGGTGTCCGTGTTTTTGCCATGGTACCGGCGCAGCTTTTCTTTGAGGCCTCCTGCCAGATAGGCATGTCTGGCCGACCGGATGGATGCCAGGGTCACAGGTTCGCAAAAAACATGGGCAGCTTCGGTGATCACACCCCTAAGCCCGCCGGCGTTACGGCTGCCGCCAAAAACAAGGGCTATGGACCCGCCGTCTGAGTGGCCGATGAGAATATGCTCCTGGATACCGGCAGCGGTAAGAATTTTCGGCAGCACCGTCAGGGCCTGGATATGCATGAAGTTGATTTTCCAGGGAAGTCTGCAGGTGCCGGATCTGCCGTATCCCAGTCGGGAGAATACAAAGGCGTTACACCCGGTTACCTTGGCCAGAATTTCCGGAAAGGTTTTCCACATCTGCGCACATCCTAAACCTTCATGGAGGAACACCAGAACCGGGCGATTGTTGTTTTTGTGCCTGTGCCACTGGATTTCAAAAACATGGTTGTCCACAACAAGGGGTTCCATCACAGGGATTCCTTTGGCCGGCTGAACATGGGGCTATCGGCCCTTTTTTTCTTTAAGGGATTCAAACGCTTTCTGGATTTCTAAAAAGCGTTTGGCAGCCAGGTCTGAAAATTCTTTTCCCAGATGGGAGAGTTTGTCTGGATGGTATTTTTTGACCAGCTGTTTATAGGCAGCCTGGATTTCCTCCCAGGAGGCATCCTGTGCAACACCAAGAATTTCATGTGCCGGCCTTGGGGGGGAACTGTTTGTTTTGGATGTGAACTTTTGGTTTCCTGCAGTTTTCCAGCTGCGGGACCCGTTGTCTTTTGTGTGTGATCCAGGCGCAGGTCTGGTCCGGCTGGTGGATGTTTGGCCATATCCGTCATCAGTTTTGCGTTTGAAAAAGAACCACGGCAGCTGACCATACCGGATAAGGTAAAAAATGCAGTATAAGACCAGCCCGTCATCCACCCATCCCAGAAACGGAACCAGAATTTCCGGGATGATGTCCACCGGGGTGATGAGATAGGCCAGACCCAGAAGGATAAGCAGAATTTTGAAAAACAGGTTCATGGAAAAGGTCAGGCCTGATTTAAAACGTCAATCATGGTAAACACCTGTTTGTGTCTTTCAGGGTCTGCAAGCTGTTTTTTTAAAAACAGTACAGCATCAAAGGTGCCTGTAACATAAATATTGCGCCCATTGACATTGTGGGTGAATTCAAACAGGGCAGATCCATCCGGGGCTGTAAGGGTATAGGTGTGCCAGCCGTGGCCGGACAGGTATTGTTCCGGTATCTGCCATTGATTTTTCTGCACCCGGGGATCGCGTATCTGCTGGATCTCTTCCGGATCAAATTCCACTCCCAGTTTGTTGAAATAGTTTACCATCGCTTTTGCAGTACCGGAAGTGTCAGCCTTTCCCTGCTGGTGGCTTTCTTTTATTTCCAGTGTGTATCCTGCGAAAAGATTGGGAAACCGTTCAGCTGCATAAGCCATCATGGCCTGGAACCCCACTATCTGCTTGGCCATGTTCGGCGCGATAACAGCCGGGGTTTGGGAACTGGATACCCGGGCTTCCAGATCTTTTCGGTCTCCGCCCGTGGTGCCCATGACAAAGGGAATATTATGGCGGATGTAAAATCCTGCATTGGTGTTGACAGCTGTGGGATGGGTATAATCAATGGCGATAAACGGGGCAAACTGTTTCTGGATGTCTGTGATTGTTTCCTCCCGAACGTCCGGTTTCACCAGACAGATGCGCACATCCTTTACCGCAATAAAATCTTTGACAATATCAGGTCCTGTCAAAGAATAGGGGATCAGTGCAAACCGCTGGTCTGTGATGGCAGCGCTGGCCATGGTTGCGGCAACATTGCCGGGCAGTCCATTGACCATGATATGAATTTTTTCCATGGTTTTCCCTTACAATTGCATTATGAGTTCCTTGAGACCGGCCACAGGGTATGGTTCCATGTTTTGTATCAGCTGTTTCAAAGAGGCCACAGCCGCTGGAATATATGCTTCAAAGCCCTTTTTATTCTTTTTCCGGCTTAAATAGGCAAATGCCCCGAGCATCTGCAGATTCCGGGTCAGGCAGCAGAACTGAAAACATTGTGTGAACTGCTGTCTTTGGTTTTTGGATCCAAGGCCCAGCCGGTGCATGGCATAGGATATAAGATCCTGGCGTACCTGCATGGGAAGTGTAACATAGGGATCGATCAAAAGGGAAGCCAGATCATACTGAAACGGCCCTGTTCTGGCAGACTGAAAATCAATAAAATAAAAGGTGTCGTTTTTCACCATGATGTTTCTGGACTGGCAGTCCCGGTGCATGAGCCCTTGAAAACCTGCCTCCAGAGCTTTTTGTGCAACAAAACAAAATTCATCTTCAAAAGTTTCAAAGAGCAGATTTTTCCCCAGATAACCATTCACAAACGCTTCCATAAAATACCGGCATTCTTTTTCCAGGATAAGGGATTTGGAATAAAAAGCGGTCTGGCAGGTCCAGGATGGATCAAACCTGTCTGCCCCATGTTGAGAAAAAAGTACCAGCTGGTCAATGACCTGCTGGTACATCAGTTTTATCGTTGATGTATTCCTGGTATTTTGCACCAGGTCTGCTAAATGGGTGTCGCCCAGATCCTCTAAAACCACCAGCCCGGCCAGAGAATCATGGGCCAGTATGGCCGGTACCGGCACCTGGTGTGTGAACAGATGGGTGCCGATATGGACAAAGGCCTTCAGTTGCGCCCTTGCGTCAGTGCCGGGCAGACAGATGCCGTGGTCACAGATGATAACCGATCCAGGGGTTTTTTGATTTTCCGAAGGGTTTTCCGGCACAGCCCGGAACCAGGCCCGGTCAGATCCGTCACCAGCCAACGGCAGTATTTTTGTATTCTGAATATCTGTTTCAAGGGCAGCCGCCCCCATCCACTGCCTGGCAGTCCGTGCATAGGCATCTGGCGTGCCCAGATCTTCCCAGAAAACACCCTCAGCCACATAGGCTGCAATCTGCTTTTTTGGGCACAGTCCTGTAAACAGATCAATGCTGGAAAAAACCTTGCGGTCCGGCAGATAATCATAGATCTGGGGGGACAGCACCTGGATACCGGTGAAGGCAAGTCCTGTGCCGGGTTGGTTGAAATCTGTAATCCACCCGCCGGCATCCACTGCAACCTTGTTGAACGCTTTTCTGTCATGGAGTACCAGGGTGGCAAGGCAGCTTTTGTTGACATGAAAATTGTAGACATCTGTCAGATTAACATTGGAGGCCACATCAGCGTTGATGACAAAAAAATCCCGGTCTGACATGAAATTTTTTACATTGGCAATGGCACCGCCGGTATCCAGGATGTCAGGTTCGTGAATACAGCGGATTTGCGCATCAAACTCTTTTTTGTGCTTTTTTATAAAACCTGTGATCAGCTCGGGCATGTAATGGGTATTGATGATGATCTGCCGGCACCCGGACCGGATAAGAAGATGTATGGTATGTTCCAGTACAGGGATGGACCCCAGGGTGAAAAGCGGTTTGGGAATGGTTTTTGTATAAGGAAGAAGCCGTGTGCCGAATCCTGCGGCCAGTATCAGTGCTTTCATGGGTGTTTCAGGAGATAATGAGCCGGGACAGGCGGGTGATGATCTGTTTATAATAATCAATCTGGATCTGGTCTTCAGCTCCGTTGATGCCGTTTTTAGAAAAAAATCTGGCAGCATTCCGATAATTGATCAGAGACAAAGACTCTTTGAGGTGTACCTGTTTGCGTTTATATAAACGAATGCCGTAAGAATGGATTTTTTTGGCCCGTTCCTTTTCATTGGAAACAGGTTTTTTTTCCCGTTCAAAATACTGGAGTGCGGTTTCATAGGATTCAAAAAAGGGCAGCATAAAAGCGGCAAACCATTTTAGTTTGCGCAATCCCCGGGAGGTGAGGTTGAGCATGTCCTGCCGGTCCATATCCGGTACCAGGATCCCTTCATTGATAAATCCTTTGATACATCTGGAAATGTGTTCTTCACAGGTGATTTCCTGGTCACAGAAAAATTCATCTTGAAACATTTTTTGTAAAAAACGGTACCTTTGAACCAGATCAGACAGGGCAAATTTGAACCGGTCAACCTCCAGAATGGCAACCGCAGTATAGGCAGAAGGCACAAAAAAAGAAATCACCGAGTTTTTATAGTAATCCAGGATGGCCCGTTTGTTGTGCTTGACAATAAAATAGGTCTCATCTGTTATTTCTTCTTCATCTTCGTCTGACAGTTCAATGAAGTTTCTGGATAAAAAATTGAAGATAACCGTATTAAAGGTGTTATCCAGGTCCAGAAGCAGGGTCTCGGACAATTCTGCATTGTGGACCATCAATATATTCAAGTAGGTATTGGCCTGTTCGATCATATGGCCTTTGGCAAAATTATTGGTCGGGCTGTTGAGGATAGCACTGGCAATGATACCGTGGGGCGTAGCCACGGCTTTTTTGTTGATGGCTGCCATTACCTGGTAGCTGAAGTTTTTGACAAAATCCATATATTCCCGGGCCCCGGCCCGGGACAGGTCCATATTTTTTTGTTGGATATAGTCTTTGATGGAAACAGGTTCATCAAAACGGATATAGACTTTGCCGTATTTTTTTTTCAAAAATTTGCGGGTGCTGATCAGCCCCTTGAGGGTTTCAGGTTTTTTATGGCCTCCTTCAATTTCCTTGAGGTAGGCATCTTCTTCCAGAACCCGGTCATACCCCACAAAGATGGGCACAAAATACAGATTGTCGCAGGCACCGTTAAGGTATGCATTGATGATCATGGCCATGCCTCCGGGCCGGGGCGGCAGAAGTTTGCCGGTACGGCTTCTGCCGCCTTCAATGAAGATCTTTATATTAAATCCTTCATAGAGCAGTTTTTCCAGATATGCTGCAAAAATTTTGGCATATAGTTCAGCGCCTTTAAAAGTACGTCGCAGAAAAAATGCACCACCCCTTCTGAACAGAGGGCCCAAAGGCCAGAAGGACAGGTTCTTTCCAGCGGCAATATGGGGGCAGGGCATATTGTTTCTGAACATGACATAGGGCAAAAGCAGATAATCCAGATGGCTTTTGTGACAGGGCACCAGAATCAGGGGGGCTTCGGTGGATTTTTCCCGCATCCGGTTGATTTCCTTCTGGTTAATCATCAGTCCTTCAAAAATATTTTTAAATATCCAGGTCAGCAGCCAGTTGCCGAAATTGATAACCTGCAGGTTATAATTGGCTGCGATTTCATTGATATAAGCGGCTGCTTTTTTGTTGGTTTTTTTCAAAGAAATATTGTTTCTTGCAGCATAATCAGCCAGAAATTCCCGTAATGATTGTCTGGTCAATATATCTTCGGTTATTTCCTGGCGGGATTTGAGCACCGGACCGGTAATGCTTTTTCGCTGCCGGTTTAAAATATCCACCAGATAACTTCTCAGGCGGTGGGTTTGAAATTCTGAATCCAGGCAGCTGATATCGGGCCGCAAAATGAATTCTTTGAGATTAACGGGCCGTGCAATTTCTGCCCGGATTTTTTCCGGGTGCCGTATCAGAATATACAGCCGTTTGATAAATCCGGGTTTTTCATGGGTACCAAAGAGAATCTCTCCCAGGCCGGGATTCTTGTGCATGGGCTTGGAGACATAAATGATGTCTTCAGGTACGATCATTACCGGTTTTTCTGTGCGTTTTTGAAATTCTATCAAATGAAACAAAGGATCAGGTGATGCTTTGATGAACCGGTTGTAAAAATCCTCTTCTTCAATCAGGCAGACAAACCCGGATTTTCCTGATGCCAGCTCCTGTTCCGCATATCCGGAATCATAAAAATCCTTGAAAGAAAAATGATGAAAAAAGTAGTCCAGCTGGGACAGCCAGATCCGGAACAGACGTTTGATTGGCAGCAGGAAAAAAAACCGCAGGTCAAACCCCAGTTCCGGATACGGAAGGTCAAGCTGTTTGAGTCTGGTATGAAAATATAAAAAATCAAAAAGCCGTTTGTTCTTGCTGACAAATACAATATAGCTGCTTGGGTCCACAGAGTGAATTTTTTCCAGGCTATGCTCATCCAGGGTAAGTTTTCGAACAAGCCGGAAGAGGATTTTTTTGGTGATATAGCTGTGGTTGCCGGGGTAAAGATTGGAAAAATAGTCATGGGTGTCTCCCAGCAGGCAATCGATGGTGGTACGAATTTTTGCTCTGGTTCTGGGAACAATGGTTTTAAGCAGCGCAAACAGGTTCATGCAATTTCCCTTTAATAGTTGGCCTTGCTGTGTCGGTACTCAGCAACTTGGTATTATCAAAACTGGTCTTTAAAGGCAATATCATAATTGGCTGCATCAGGTAGGAAACCCTCCCAAAATAGCCTTGATTAATCGCTTGTGCTGTGTTATTTTTCACACGCCATTGACAAACATAAGTAGTTGTTTAATTGTTTTGATGATTTGGGTGTTGAATAAAATTTTAAGGAGGATGTCTTTATGAAAACATTAATTGGTGGTGCGATTGCTGTTCTTCTCGGTGTTGTGGGGCTGGCAGTCTGGTTTGGCGAATTTCTGGATCTTCTGGCCGGGTGTATTCCGCCTGTACTGCTGCTGGGCGGTGGGCTGGCTCTGTATCTGGGCTTTGATGAACTCAAGGATTCCTGGAAAAACAAGGAGGGCAAGGATCTCCCTGCTGATGACCAGTCCAGAATTGATGAACTTGAAAAAGAGCTCAACGAGTTGAAAAAAAGCAAATAAACCGGTTTGCGCATATTGTTTATCAAGAAGGGCCTGTTGAAAAGCGGCCCTTTTTTTGTGGTCTGAAAAACCGTTTTATCTGAACACACCTCAGTCATAGAGGTAATAGTTTCTGGAAATAGCTTTAAAGGTGGACAGATCCCTTTGCCAGCGATCTTCCAGGGTTTTTATGTCTGCCAGGGCAGTGACGCATTCCCTGATAGTTTTGTCTCCGAGTATCAGATCCATGGGCAGCCGCTCATATTCATATTCATAGGGCGGCTGCTTGAATGCAAATGCATCCGGGTGATATCTGATAATCAACTGCAATGCCAGCAGGGATGCGGCATAGGGCTTGAAGGTGGTTTTGTCAGTCACATGGATATGAAATCCTTTGCAGACCTGATCCTGCCATTTGCCGGAGGTGGGTTGAAACCATACCGGCCGGAACCAGGCTCCGGAAACCATCCGGTTCAGCACCGGCCCCATTTGGGAGGTGTCCATAAACGGGGCGCCGAACAACTCAAAGGGCAGGGTGGTGCCCCGGCCCTCACTGATATTGGTGCCCTCAAAAATCACCTGGCCCGGATACACCATGCAGGAAAGCGGGGTGGGCAGGTTGGGGGAAGGAGGGACCCAGGTCAGGCCGGTATCCTGCCAGTACATACTGCGTTTCCACCCGGTCATGGGAACAATGGTCAGATCACACCCCAGGGAAAATTCCTGGTTGAAGAACTGGCAGATTTCTCCCACAGTCATGCCGTGGCGCATGGGAATGGGAAACCGGCCCACAAACGAAGCTGCTGAAGGGTCCAGGACATTGCCTTCCACCTGGCAGCCCCCAATGGGAT
The DNA here is from genome assembly GCA_035268565.1 of Desulfotignum sp. Classification (GTDB taxonomy): domain Bacteria; phylum Desulfobacterota; class Desulfobacteria; order Desulfobacterales; family Desulfobacteraceae; genus Desulfotignum. The sequence continues at coordinate 21,502 of DATFKQ010000092.1, forward strand.
TGGGCCGGTCTAAAACAACCACCTGCTTGTTCATGTGGGCGGCCGCTTCCATGCACAGGGAAATGGTGTAGATAAAGGTATACACCCGGGTACCGACATCCTGGATATCCACCACAAGGGTGTCGATGTCTGCCAGCATCCGGTAATCAGGGGTCCGGGTGCTGCTGTAAAGACTGTAGATGGGAATGTTCAGATCCGGTTCCATGCCATGGTCTGATTCGATCATATTGTCCTGTTTTTCCGCATAAAATCCGTGCTGGGGAGAAAATATTGCGGTGAGTTGTCCCGGGAAAAGCTCGGAAATGGCTGCAAGGGCATGGGTAAATTGTGAATCAACTGATGCGGGATTGGCCAAAAGTCCCAGCCGACAACCCTGTAAAGCAGGCGGAGGATAGTGCTTTAGATTCTCAAGCCCAAGATTTACACACGGGGACATGTATTATCTCCATTAATATTGTTGTGCCATGATTTTTATCACAGGTGTTTTTATCACAGGTGTTGACAAAAATTCAAATACTAACTAAATATTGGGGTTCTACCACAAGGAGTTCCTTATAAATGAAGTTTAAGACAAGCAGGTCCATTGCCGGTATCACACCCTATGAAGCTGGTAAGCCTTTAACCGAGCTGTGCCGGGAACATCATATCCATTCCGCTGTAAAACTGGCATCCAATGAAAATCCCCTGGGTTTTTCCACCATGGTGCATGCCGCTGTGCTGGAAAGTCTGGCCGGCATGAACCGGTATCCGGAACCGGTTGCCCATGATCTGTGCTGCGCTCTGGCTGAAAAATACCGGGTGGCACCGGAAAACATCGTGCTGGGCAATGGGTCTGATGATCTTATCGCCCTTCTGGCCCATGCTTTTTTAGACCCCGGGGATCAGGCCCTGATGCCCCTGCCTTCTTTTCTCATGTATGAAATCAGTGTAAAAACAGCAAAAGGCGTGCCGGTGATGGTGCCCCTGGACGGATTTGATACCAATCTTTGTGCAATAGCCCAAAACATCTCGCCTCACACCAGGATGGTATTTGTTACCAATCCTTTCAACCCCACCGGCAGTACTATTTCCAGGGATGCCTTTCAACAGTTTGCGGCTCAAATTCCTTCTGATGTGCTCATTGTGGTGGATGAGGCATATATGGAGTTTGTCAGGGACCCGGATGTGTTCAATTCCCTGGAAAAACCCCTGCAGGATCCCAGAATCGTGACCTTGAGAACATTTTCCAAAGCCTATGGTCTGGCCGGTTTCAGGATCGGGTACGGCATCATGGACCAGGAAGCCGCCCTGATTCTCAACCGGATCCGTCAGCCCTTCAATGTCAACGGCCTGGCCCAGACAGCGGCAAAGGCAGCCCTGGCCGACCAGGTGTTTCTGGAACACAGCATTGATGTCATTCACCAGGGTATTGATTTTCTGACAGCTGAGCTGTCTGCCATGGGACTGCACCCATTGCCCACCCAGGCCAATTTTCTGATGGTGGATGTCAAAACCGATGCCACACAGATTTTTCATAAACTGCTCGGCAAGGGCGTGATTGTCCGGTCCATGAAATCATACGGGTTTGATACGTTTTTGCGGATTAATGCAGGTACCTTTGCAGAAAACCAGACATTTATCACTGCCTTGAAAAACGTGCTGTGAGCAGGTGCCGGACGCTTTTTGGGAAAACCAGCCAAGGATAAACACACATGCCCCATCGCATCATCACCATTGACGGACCGGCCGGAGCCGGAAAAACAACGGTCAGCAGGCTGCTGGCACAGGATCTGGGATGTGTCCGGGTTGATACCGGGGCACTCTACCGGGGCGTTGCATATGAGATTGTGCAGCAGAATATTGCCTGGAAAAACGATGCTGTCCTGAAAAGATTTCTATCCACCCTGGATCTGCAGTTCAGTTTAGAAAAAGATGGCCTGCGGCTCTTTTCTTCTGGAAAAGATATCACTTCCCATATCCGGACACCACAAATCACCATGCTGGCATCTGCCACTTCTGCCAAATCCGCTGTCAGAACGGCCCTGCTGGAAATCCAGCGCGGGATTGCCCGGCAGCAGGATGCTGTGTTTGAAGGCCGGGATATGGGTACCGTGGTTTTTCCGGATGCCACGGCCAAATTTTTTCTCTTTGCTGATCTGTCTGTGCGGGCCAGACGGCGCTATGATGAGATGCAGGATGAAAAAAAAGATCTATCCCGGGTCAAAGAACAAATACAAAAGCGTGACACAGATGATACCTCAAGGGCCCAGGCACCTTTGAAACCGGCCCCTGATGCCATACATATTGACGCATCTTCTCTCACACCCAGGCAGGTAGTGGATAAGATGCACACCTATCTGTAAAATCAATCAAAACATAAGATTATTTTATTGATTTAATTTTTTTTTATTGCTATAAAGGTAAATTGTACTTGTTCTTTTTGACCCAATGAGGACAGGTAACTAAATTCGATTAGGGGGAATATTATTAATGAACAACATTACTGAAGAAAACGAAAATCAAGACATGAATACTGAAGAAACAGAGACACAGGAAACGGAATTTGCGGCACAAGAGGCTGCGGCACAAGAAGAAGAATTTGATAATGGGGAAGATGCCCAGGAAGAATTCGAAGACCAGGAGGAATACACTTCCCCGGAGGTTCCTGAAATTACCGGTGAAGAGTCAATGGAAGAACTTCTGGGCATTTATGAATCCAGCCTCAAAAAATTCGAAGAAGGCCAGGTGGTTACCGGAACCGTTATATCCGTGGGCCGTGACATGGTGCTGGTGGATGTGGGATATAAATCCGAAGGACGGATCTCTATTCAGGAATTCATTGATGAGGAAGGCAATGTCAATGTCAAACTCAATGATCGCTTTGAGGTAATGATTGAAGTATGGGATGAGGAAGAAGAAACTGTTCTTTTGTCCCGTGAAAAAGCCAAGAAAGTCAAGGTTTGGGATGCCATCAAAGAAATCTATGATGCAGACGGTACCATTGAAGGGGTTATCACCAACCGGGTCAAGGGTGGTTTCTCCGTTGATATCGGACTGCAGGCATTTTTGCCGGGATCCCAGGCCGATCTGCGCCCTATACGCAATATGGATGAGATGGTCAACAAGACCTATGAGTTCAAGATCCTCAAGTACAACAAGAAACGCAACAATATCGTTCTGTCACGCCGGGTCCTGCTGGAAGCGGAACGTGAAAAGCTGCGGGCTGCCACCCTTCAGGCCATTGAAAATGACAAGGTTATGGAAGGTATTGTTAAAAATATCACGGAATACGGTATTTTTGTGGACCTGGGCGGTGTGGACGGACTGCTCCACATTACAGATATCTCCTGGGGCCGGGTGAAACATCCCTCAGAACTGTATTCAGTAGGCGATAAGATAACGGTTAAAATTTTGTCCTTTGATTTTGAAAAAGAACGGGTTTCTCTGGGCATGAAACAGCTCACCCCTGACCCCTGGACCACGGCAGTGGACAAATACCCCATTGGTTCAAAAATTGTGGGCAAAGTGGTCAGTCTCACCGATTATGGTGCATTCATAGAACTGGAAGAAGGGGTGGAAGGGCTTATCCATGTAAGCGAAATGTCCTGGACCCGTAAAATCCGCCATCCGTCCCAGATGGTAACGGTGGGAGAAGAAGTGGAAGCCGTTGTCCTGGATCTCAAACCAGACAACCGCCGTATTTCTCTGGGCATCAAACAGACCCAGGAAAATCCCTGGGAAGTGATCTCCCAGAAATACCCGGTAGGCACCATCATTGAGGGAAAAATTAAAAATATTACGGAATTCGGTCTGTTCATCGGCATTGACGATGATATTGACGGACTGGTGCACATTTCCGATATTTCCTGGACCAAGCGCATCAAGCATCCGTCTGAAGTGTACAAAAAAGGGGACACCATTCAGGCGGTGGTACTGGATATTGACAAAGCCAATGAGCGTTTCTCCCTGGGCATCAAGCAGACCCAGTCAGATCCATGGGAAACAGTGGCCCAGCGGTATGAAGTGGGCAAGGAAATTTCCGGAGTGATCACCAATCTCACAGATTTTGGTGTGTTTGTGGAGCTGGAAGAGGGCATTGAGGGCCTGGTCCATGTGTCTGAAATCAGCAAGGAAAACATCAAAAGCCCCAAAGACCATTACCAGGTGGGCGATACCATCACAGCCAAGGTAATGAACATCAATTCTGATGAAAGGCGTATCGGACTTTCCATCAAGCGTCTGGAAGATGATGATGATGACAGATACCTGGAAGAATTTGCCAAGAACATGAAACCCGCCACGTCTTCTTTTGGGGAGATCCTGCGCTCCAATATCCAGGAGCAGATTGAAGCCAACAAAGCCCAGGAAAATAATAAAGAAGATGAATAAAACTGTTTTTACCCTGTAGCACACAGGGTTTTTTGATACTGAATCAGGGCCGGGTAAAAATATTATTTTATCCGGCCCGTTTTTTTGGGGATAAGACTTATGTTTTCGCGGCGGCATCCGGTTCTGTTTTTTTTGTTAATGATGGCCTCCTGTGCCACTGCCCTGTTTCTGGGGGTGGTGGCCCTGATATTTGCAGGTGCAAAAATGATGGACACCGCCGGTACCTATAAGGAACCCCGGGCAAATATCGGCGTCATAGAGGTGACCGGTCCGATTTTGTCATCCAAAAAAATCATTGAACACATCACATCCTTCAGAGAAGATGACAGAATCCTGGCCATCGTCGTCCGGGTGGACAGCCCTGGTGGCGGTATCGGGCCGTCCCAGGAGATATTCAGAGAACTGATGAAAACCCGGAAAGCCAAAAAAGTGGTTGCTTCCATGGGATCGGTTGCTGCCTCAGGGGGATATTATGTGGCTGCAGCTGCTGAAAGAATCATGGCCAATCCAGGCACCATTACCGGCAGTATCGGGGTGATCATGGAATATGTGAATATCATGGAGGTGGCAAAAAAAATCGGCATCTCCCCTGTGGTCATCAAAAGCGGAGAATACAAGGACATGGGATCTCCTTTGCGGGAACTGGGGGAAAACGAGAAAAAACTGCTGCAGCAGCTGGTGGATGAGCTGCATCTGCAGTTTGTCACAGATATTGCCCGGGCCAGAAACATCGTACAGGAAGATATGGCAAAACTTGCAGACGGCAGGATTTATACCGGGCAGAGCGCGCTGGAGCGCAATCTCATCGACCGGCTGGGAAATCTGGATGATGCGGTTCACTGGGCAGGAGAACTGGCCGGCATTGAAGGCCGGCTGATTCCGGTTTATCCAAAGGAAACGCCCATATCCTTTCTGCGCAAAATTGCCCAGACCCTATTCAAAGATCTCAACATCTCCGGCACCGTAACGGATAATTTCCGGTATATCATCAATTAAAGCAATCACAGACGACGCTGTTCCCGGGACCGCCCCTCCGTCAATCACTACATCCAGACGGTTTTTGAAATAATCATGGAGCAGGGAAGGATCCTGGAAAACCCGGCCTTCCGGGTCAGTGGCAGATGTGGATATAATGGGATTGCCCAGCTCCCTGGCCAATGCCACGGCAATCATGTGTTCGGGTACCCGGATACCGGCTGTTCTGCGCTTGGTAAGCATGATTTTGGGAACCATTCTTGATCCCGGGAGTACAAACGTATACGGACCCGGCAGCAGCCGCTTCATATTCCGGTAGGCAACATTGGATACCTTGGCATAGGTGGCGATGTCCTTGAGATCGGGACAGATGAAACTGAAGGGCTTGGACTGGCTGCGCTGCTTGATGGCATACACCTGTTCAATGGCTTTTTTGTTCATGATATCGCACCCGATACCATAAAAGGTGTCAGTCGGGTAGGCGATAATCCCCCCTTTTTTGAGTATATCCACCACTTGGGAAATAAGTCTTTCCTGGGGGTTTTCCGGATTGATTGTAAGCAGCATAGCGGTTTTCCTGTAAGTTGGTTGCAAAGGCCATCATATCATATGTGCTGGTCCGGGCAACTAAAAAAAACATGGCATTTTCCACACAGGCAGCCTGTAAAATCTTCGGACTTATGTTATATTCAGACTGTAAACACTCTCAGGATCTTTACATACCATAAAAAAGGAGCAGGACATGGAAAAAAAGCTTCTCATACCAGTGGATCAATCCCGGTCTTCTTTGCACGCTGTCAGGTATGCGGTACAGGTATCCGCATTTATAACAAATCTGCATTGTGTGCTCTTTCATGTACAACCCCCGGTTTCTTTGTATCTCAAAGAAGAGGCGGCAAAAGACATGCATGTGCGGGCCCAGTTGAAAAAAGTCACCAAAAAGAACAATGAGAATGCCATGGCGGTTTTGCATGACCTCAAGTCAGAAATGACCCAGGCAGGGTTTTTGGAAGACCGCATCGAACTTGTCACCCACCCCAGAAAACTCGGACTGGCCCAGGATGTTATTGAGTATGCCCAGAAAAACATGCTGGATGCCATTGTGGTGGGCCGGCGGGGGGTGGCAGGAATCCAGAAATTTTTTGACACCAGTGTTTCTGATGCCGTACTGGAACGGTCCCAGGCCCTGCCGGTATGGCTGGTGCAGGGAGATGTCCACCCTGAAAAAGTCCTGGTGGCCATAGATGGATCACAAGACTCTTTGCGGGCAGTGGACCATGTGAGTTTCATGGTGTCGGAAAACAAAGATACCAAAATTACGCTGGTGCATGTCACCAATACAGCCCGCAATTATTGTGAGATTGACCTGGATGAAGACCTGGACCCTGAGTTTGTGCAGATCATTGAAAAAAAAGACCGGGCCTGTGTGGACAAATTTTATCCCCTGGCCATGAAAAAATTCGAACAGATGGGAATATCAAAAGACCGGATTGAGATTCAGACCCTTGCGGGCAGTCGGCGCATCGGCAGTACTGTGGTGGAGTATGCAAAAGAAAATGGGTTTACCACCCTGGTTATCGGCAGAAGGGGGATCAACAAATCTTTTTTTATGGGCTCTGTATCACGGCATATAATTGCCCGTGTTTCAGACACTGCCTTGTGGGTTGTGCCCTGAATGGTTTTAGAATCACATTTTTTTTTGCAGATGGCAGGCTTGGTCTGATGATGTGGTGCTGCCGCCATAAATGGCTGACAGCCATGGGGATTATTGTTGCCGGATTTGTCTGTTTTCAGGTCGGCCGTTCCCTGTTTTTGCCGTGGGAACACCAGATCCGGCATGGTTTGCATCAGGCAGTTAAAAACCGGTTTCCAGAAGCAGCACTGGCACTGGAAAAAAGATACGGTATCACGCCGTTTCAACAAAGCAAAATACCTTCAGCCCGTTCTGGTGAAGACCGGGTGATTCTGGTTCACGGTCTGGATGACCCGGGGATCATCTGGCAGAATCTGGCCCCGGTGCTCACAGAAAAAGGATACCAGGTTCTGGTCATGACCTATCCCAATGACCAGGCTGTTGCAGCATCAACCCGGTTTTTTTTTGAGCAGATGCGCCTGCTGGCCATAAGAGATCCACGGCCTGTATTTGTGGTGGCCCATTCCATGGGGGGGCTGGTGGTCAGGGACATGCTCACCTGCCCTGCATATGATTATGCCAAAGCTGCTGCTGCCCGGAAGGTTCCGGTTGTCAGACAGTTCATCATGGTGGGAACCCCCAACCATGGCACCCAGATGGCCAGATTGAGAATTTTCACGGAAATCAGGGATCAGGTGTTTCATCTTTTCAAACCAGGTACACACTGGCTTCACTGTCTGCTGGACGGTACCGGTGCCGCCGGGATCGATCTTCTGCCCCACAGCCGGTTTCTAAGACAACTAAACCAGCGTCCTTTGCCAAAAGATATACCCATGCATGCGATAGCCGGCGTTATCACTCCCTTATCAAAAAACAACGCTGTGGGAAATTTTCTGGGTGATGGTCTGGTCTCTGTGGATTCTGTCCGCCTTGAACCTGTGCAGTTAACCCGGGTAAAAGGCAGCCATTTTACCATGATCCGCAATATAACCGGCTTTAGTAAGCGGATGCCCCCGGCAATTCCTGTAATACTCACGCTGCTCAAAAATCAGCCCACAGATTGATGTCAAAACCTTGCCTAAAAAGATTTAATTTGGTAAGAGTACGTGTTTATATACTGGGTTGAGGTTTCAAATCCGGCCGGCTGTTTCCCATTCCTGTAATGGCTGCCCTTAATGGTATTAATAAACAATTTTTTCCTTTCTGGAGGCGTTTTATGTCCATAATATTACCGGATGAAGGGTTGTCTTTTGATGATGTCCTTCTGGTTCCTGATTATTCCGCCATTCTTCCTGACGAGGTGTCGGTCAAAACCCGGCTGACCCGGGAACTTGAACTCAACGTCCCCATTGTCTCGGCAGCCATGGATACCGTGACAGAGGCATTGACCGCCATCAGCATGGCCAGGGCAGGGGGCATGGGATTTATCCACAGGAACCTGTCAATAGAAGAGCAGGCCACGGAAGTGGACCGGGTCAAAAAGTCGGAAAGCGGCATGATCGTGGATCCGGTGACCATACATCCGGATGTGCCCATATCAGAAGTGCTCAATATCATGGCCAAATACCGTATTTCCGGCATCCCTGTAACAGAAGGGGAGAAACTGGTGGGGATCGTCACCAACCGGGACCTGCGGTTTGAAACCCAGCTGGAAAAACCGGCCAGAGATGTGATGACCAGTGAAAATCTGGTGACCGTGACAGACAAATGCACGTTGGAGGAATCCAAGATCCTGCTTCACAAACACCGCATTGAAAAGCTGCTGGTGGTGGATACCAATGGAAAGCTCACCGGGCTGATCACCATAAAAGACATTGAGAAAATCAAAAAATATCCCAATGCCTGTAAAGATTCCTATGGGCGGCTGCGGGCCGGTGCCGCCATCGGTGTGGGATCTGATATGATGAAGCGGGTGGATGCCTTGATCCGTGCCGGCGCCGATGCCCTGGTAATTGATACCTCCCATGGTCATTCCAAAAATGTTATTAATGCGGTCAAGCAGATCAAGCACGATTTTCCCGATTCCCAGGTGGTTGCCGGCAATGTGGCCACACAGACCGGGGCAAAAGCCCTGATTGATGCAGGGGCGGATGCAGTAAAGATCGGTATCGGCCCGGGATCCATCTGCACCACCCGCATCGTGGCAGGGGTAGGGGTGCCCCAGCTCACAGCTGTGCAGAACTGCAAGGATATCTCCAGAAAGACCGGGGTTCCCATCATTGCCGACGGCGGCATAAAATTTTCCGGTGACATTGCCAAAGCCCTGGCAGCCGGGGCCCATTCCGTGATGCTGGGAAGCCTTCTGGCCGGTACCAGGGAAAGTCCCGGGGAGATTGTCATCTACCAGGGCCGCTCCTACAAGGCCTACCGGGGAATGGGATCGGTGGAAGCCATGAAAAAAGGTTCTTCTGACCGGTATTACCAGAAAGACACCAGAGAGGCCGAAGAATTGGTACCGGAAGGCATTGTAGGCCGTATCCCCTACAGGGGCACTGTCAGGGAAAATATTTTTCAGATGATCGGCGGTCTCAAGGCAGGCATGGGCTATCTGGGTGCCACCACCATTGAAGATCTGCACCAGAAGGCGCATTTTGTAAAAATCACTGCTGCCGGATTAAAGGAAAGCCATGTCCATGATGTGGTAATCACCAAGGAAGCCCCTAACTATAGAGTGGAAAGCAGCTGACGCCCATGACCGATCCTTCCTGTTTGTTTTACCATCTGCACCTGCATACGGAATATTCGCTGCTGGACGGGGCCATCCGCCTGGACCCGCTTTTGCGCAAATGCAAAGAATACGGTATGGATGCCGTGTCCATGACCGACCATGGCACCATGTTCGGTGTGGCTGAGTTTTATGAAAAAACCAGAAAAGCGGATATAAAACCCATACTGGGGTGCGAGGTGTATGTGGCCCCCAGGACGGTGAACCATAAAACCCAGATGGATCACAAGGGGTTGAGCCACCTGGTGCTGCTTGCCAGGAACCGGGAAGGATATGCCAACCTGTGCAAACTGGTGTCCATTGCCCAGCTCAAGGGATTTTATTACAAACCCAGGATTGACAGAGAACTGCTGGCTGCCCACGCTTCCGGACTCATTGGGTTGTCTGCCTGCCTGAAAGGGGACATTCCCAAAGCCATAATCCAAAATGACATGGCAGGTGCTGATGCTGCCGCCCGGTTTTATATGCAGACACTGGGCGAGGACAATTTTTTTCTGGAAATCCAGGAAAACGGCATGCAGATTCAGCAAAAGGTCAACCAGGGCATTGCTGATGTCAGTGCCCGGCTGTCCATTCCCATGGTGGCCACCAATGACTGCCACTATCTGAACAAAGAAGACAAAAAAGCCCATGATATTCTGCTGTGCATCCAGACCGGGGATACCATAACCAACCAGAACCGGTTTAAATTTGATTCTGACCAGCTGTATTTCAAATCCCCTGCAGAAATGGAAGACAGCCTGGGCCGGTTTGCCGGGGCCATTGAAAACACCACAAAGGTTGTGGCCCGCTGCAATGTGGAATTTGATGATAAAATATACCATTTTCCCAGATATGCGGCAGAGGATGAAAGCAGTGAGGCCCAGATTTTTCAGAAAAAGGCCATGGACGGATTTGAAAAAAAACTGGCCCGCATCAAAAAAAAGAATCCAGATATCATTGAACAGGAATACCGGGACCGTATTGCCTATGAAATCAAGATCATTCTGGACATGGGATTTCCAGGCTATTTTCTCATTGTAGCGGATTTTATCGCCCATGCCAGAAAAATAGGGGTGCCGGTGGGCCCTGGCAGAGGGTCGGCTGCCGGATCCATGGTGGCCTACGCCATGGACATTACTGCCCTGGATCCCATTGAACACGGCCTGATTTTTGAACGGTTCCTAAACCCTTCCAGAATCTCCATGCCTGATATTGATGTGGATTTCTGCATTGAAGGAAGAGACCAGGTCTACCATTACACCATAGACCGGTACGGCGGCCCGGAATATGTCTGCCAGATCATCACCTTTGGGAAACTCAAGGCCAAGGCCGTGATCCGGGATGTGGGGCGGGCTTTGGGAGTACCGTTGTCTGAAGTGGATGAAATTGCCAAGCTGATTCCGGACGGTGCTAAAAACCTGACAAAAGCACTGGCAGAAGTGCCGGCCATTAAAGAAAAATGCAGCAGTTCTGAAGAAAAGATCCAGATGCTGGAGACCGCCCTTCTTCTGGAAGGGCTGCCCCGGCATGCCTCCACCCATGCTGCCGGTGTTGTGGTGTCGGACAAACCCCTTAACCAGTACCTGCCGCTGTTCCGGGGCAAGGAAGGGGAGACCATCACCCAGTTTGACATGAATTATGTGGAAAAACTGGGGCTGGTAAAATTTGATTTTCTGGGATTGCGGAACCTTACCGTTATCAAGAACTGCATGGACCTGATCAAAAAACAGGGCAAACAGCCGCCGGATCTGGAAAATCTGGACTATGCTGATGAAAAAACCTTTGCCCTGCTCCAGAAAGCCGATACCACCGGGGTATTCCAGCTGGAAAGTTCCGGCATGAAAGATTTGATTCTGCGTCTCAAGCCGGCCACTTTTTCCGATATCGTGGCTTTGGTGGCCCTGTACCGCCCGGGTCCTCTGGACAGCGGTATGGCAAGCACTTATGTGGAAAGAAAACACGGCAGAGAAGAGGTGGTATACCTGTTTGACGAGCTGGAACCGGTGCTCAGGGAAACCTACGGTGTGATCCTCTATCAGGAACAGGTCATGAAGATCGCAGGTGTTCTGGCCAATTATTCCATGGCTGATGCAGACGGGCTGCGCAAGGCAATGGGCAAGAAAATTGCCGCCATGATGGAGACCCACAGAAAACTGTTTCTGGAGGGTGCTGCAAAAAACAACCATGATCCCAAAAAGGCCCAGGAACTGTTTGACCTCATGGAAAAATTCGGGGGGTACGGGTTCAACAAATCCCACAGTGCTGCCTATGCATTGATTGCATATCAGACAGCCTTCCTGAAAGCCAATTTCCCCCTGGAATTCATAGCAGCGCTCATGACCAGTGAACGGGGCAATTCTGATGCTGTTCTCAAATATATGGATGAATGCCGGTCCCATGACATCAAAGTGCTGCCGCCGGATGTCAATGAAAGCGATGCCCAGTTCACCGTGGCAAAAGGCTGCATCCGGTTCGGCCTGGCTGCGGTCAAAGGGGTGGGAAACGCCGCTATTGATGTCATTGTCGGGGTGAGGGAAAAACACGGTCCTTTTGAAAGCCTGTATGATTTTTGCGAACGGGTGTCTTTGTCCAAGGTGAATAAAAAGGTCATGGAAGCCCTGGTCAAGTGCGGGGCATTTGATTCCACCGGTGCCAGGAGGAGCCAGATGATGGCCATGCTGGAAGATGCCCTGGACCACGGGAACCGGATTCAAAAAGAAAAGGCTGATTCCCAGCTGGATCTGTTTGCTGATTCAGGTATGGGATCAGCTGTTCCTGTAAGTATTCCGGTGATGCCTGATATGGAAGAATGGGAAGACAATATCCTGCTGGAGATGGAAAAAGAAGTTTTGGGATTTTATATCAGCGGTCATCCCATGGACAAATACCAGAAGACCATTGCAAAATTTGCCAATGTCAATACCCTCACCCTCCAGGAAATGCCGGACGAAAAAATGGTCCGCATGGGGGGCATAATAAAGGTGCGCAAGACCCATAAGACCAAAAAAGGGGATATGATGGCCTTTTGCACCATTGAAGACCGCAACGCCAGTGTGGAGATTGTGGTATTTCCCAATACCTATGCCAGATGTCACCCCCTGCTTTCCCAGGAACAGGTGGTAATACTGGAGGCTGAAGTTCAAAAAAAAGACAATGGTATCAAACTGCTGGCAGAAAAAATTGTACCGGTGGACCAGGCCGGGGAAGAATGGACCAACGGCATCCTGATTGTCCTGGATGCGGACCAGGTGGGAACCGATGCCTTAGAACAGCTCAAGCCCATCATACAGCGGTATCCCGGCGACTGTACCACCTGCTTGAAAATCCATATCCAGGATACTCCTGAAATTCTCATAAAACTGGATGATGACTTTGCCACCTGTTCTGACCCTGTCTTTTTCCAGGAAGTTGAAACCCTGCTGGGCACAGGCAGCATTGAAATCCGGTGTGCACCGGTCAAAGAAAAAACCAAAAAAAAGAAACACTGGCACAGGCAGCACAACAATGCCTGACATGTGTGTGCCTGAGCAAAAGGTATGCGAAAATTTTTTGCAATGCTTATTCAAAATCATCCAGGTCAAGTTTGTCCAGATCAGACAAATCCAGATCTTTAAGAAGATCTTCTTCCTGTGGTATGATATCATCATTTATGATTTCAGGGTCTTTTTTTGCCAGAGATGTCCGGGGGTCGGGTTCGGGCTGTCTTGGAAAAAAATGATCAATACCGGCCAGAATGCCCAGATAAATCAGAAAGCCCAGTCCGGCGGCGTTCAACAGCAGAATCAGCATACCCAAAAGGTTTTTGAAGATCATATACCTTCTTTTTGTTATTTGTTTGACGACTTAAACATTTGTGTTATATATAACCTTTGAAAATTAGACACAAGGATTTTTACTTATGAGCTGGCTTGGAAAAATGATCGGCGGCACCATTGGATTTGCTTTGGGCGGGCCCATTGGTGCTGTGGCAGGTGCGGCATTCGGCCATGCCTTTGTGGATAAGAAAGAAGATGCCTACCTTGCCTCCATTTCCGGAAGAACCGGGTCACTGTCTTCCAATGAAGAAGCCCAGCTGGTTTTTTTTACTGCGGCATTTTCCATGCTGGCAAAACTGTGCAAGGCAGACGGCCAGGTAAGCGAAAAGGAAATTCTGGAGGTGGAAGCATTCATGAAACAGGATCTCCAGCTGGATGCCACCGGACAGGAAACAGCCAAAAACATATTCAGGCAGGCGGTCCAGTCCAATGAAAACTTTGATGCCTTTGCCCGGCAGTTTTATTCCGTGTTCCGGTCCCAGCCCAATATTATTGCCCTGATGATGGATGTTCTGTTCCGGGTGGCAGCGGCAGACGGCAGGCTGGCACCTGCAGAAGAAGCGACCTTGTTTTCTGCTGCCAGGATTTTCAATGTCTCAGAAACGGATTACAGCCGCCTGAAATCAAAACATATCCGCCAGACCAACAAATACTACGCAATTCTCAAGTGCGATGAAACCGCATCCAACGACGAGATCAAGAAAAAATACCGCACGCTGGCCACGGAATACCATCCGGACAAGATCGAAGCCAAAGGCCTTCCTGAAGAATTTGTCAAGTTTGCCAATGACAAATTCAGGGAAATCCAGGAAGCCTATGACCATGTCAGAAAAGAACGCGGCTTTTAAAAAAGCCCTTTTTCCCTGGCAATGCGCATGTATGTATCCACCAGCGTCTGCGGCGGTTCCCACCGTTCCATATCTTTTTTATCAGTCAGGGAAATGGCATCAAACTCACAGGCTGTCACGCACAGACCGCATCCGATACATCTTTCTTCATTGACCACTGCAGTCATGCCGGTGTCATCCATGACAACGGCAGCCATGGGGCAGATTTGTTCACAGGCCTGGCACCCGGTGCAGCTGTTGTCATCCACACGTGCCTGAAAGTTGGAATTGACCAGTCTGGCCGGTGCAGCAGATTTTTTGATATTGCTTAAAATCTGGCAGCAGCAGTCGCAGCACAGACAGATGTTGACAGGTTTTACCGTGTTGGAGGGCTGGGGTACCAGACCCTGTTCAACCCCTTTGTGGATGATGCCCAGGGCCTCATCCTGGGTGATGGTCCTGCCGATACCCCGGCTTTCGTAAATATATGCCCCGCCACCGAACACCAGGCAGGCCTCTTCCATTTTGCCGCAGCCCTTGCCCACCATATCATGTTCCCTGCGGCAGATGCAGGGTGCCACCAGAATTTTGGACTGCTGTCTGATCAGGTTTTCCAGGCGTTCATGGTCCATGATGTGCAGCTGCGTGTTGATGGATTTTTCCACCGGCACCACCCTGAGCTGTTTGGTTTTGCTTTTATTCTGGGCGGCCATGAGATGGGGAACATATTCGTTGAAATCGGCAATCAGCTGTCTGGTCAGCCGGTTTACCTGGTATTCCCAGATGCCCACCACAAACTGCAGCAGCATGAAGGTGTCTGTGTTGTTTTTCCTAATATGAAGGATCAGGCCTTTTTCACCCATGTTTTTGAGAATGGGTAAAATTTCCTGTTCCGGTTTTCCCGCCTTCCCTGCGATGGTGTCTGCAGGTTCCGGCATCATCACCAGGCACAGGGCCAGATGTGCTTCTTTTGGAGAAAACAATTGTTTGAGGATGCGCAGCTCAACGCCGGATTCAGTGGCAGGAAATCCCCCCGGCGTATTGTCCAGGTGAACAGCCAGTTTCGTATATACATCTTCCATGAAAAACATCTCCATATAGGGTTTTTTTGTAAGGGTTGCTTTTTCCCATCCCCAGGGTAAAGCATACAGCTGTCAGGATAAAACAGCGTGCAGTTTTCCCAAAATATGCAGGTTACTATCACATTGTTCACATACAAGATCAACCATTTTTCCCTTGATGGAATCGTTTTTTTCCAAAAACACATTAAGGTAATTGGTTGTCACTGCGGTGAGGCGGCCGGTGCGCGGATCCTGGCTGTGGTGCACCACACCTTCCAGGACACGTCCCAGATTGGCCGTGATAAAGGCGGCCTGTTTCTGTCGTCCCAGTTCCCGGAGTCTGCGGCAGCGCTCTTTGATGACAGCATCTTCCACTTTCGGGGTAAAATGAAAGGCAGGGGTGCCCTGTCTGGGGGAAAAGGGAAACACATGCAGATAGGAAACCGGCAGCTGCCTGATCAGGTTAAAGGTGGTTTCAAACTGCTGGTCGGTTTCGGTGGGAAATCCTGCCATAACATCCACACCGATGCCGGCAAAGGCACATTTTTCACGGATGCGTGCAACAGTGTCTGCGAAAAATCCGGCTGTATAGGGCCGTTTCATTTTTTTTAATACAGTATCATCCCCTGATTGCAGCGGAACATGAAAATGATCGCACAGAATCCCCCCCGGTGCGGCCAGATCCAGGAGACGGTCATCAATCTCATTGGGTTCAATGGAGGAAAGCCGGATCCGGTGTACCGGTTTTTTTTTCTGGATGGTTTCCACCAGCCGGACCAGACTGGACCGGGGTGTCAGATCCCTGCCGTAAAGACCTGCATGGATCCCGGTGAGGATCACTTCGCTGAACCCTTTTTGGCCGAGTTCTTCCAGGTGCTGCAGCACCATGTGCTCAGGCATGCTTACAGAAGCGCCCCTGGCATAGGGTACAATGCAGTAGGTGCAAAATGCGCTGCACCCGTCCTGGATTTTCAGGTAGGCCCTTGTCATGCCGCCATAAACCGGTCTGTCAAAGGAGCGGAACCGATTTTCCGGTCCGTGGTCCACAGATTTGAATGCCAGTGGTGCGGTCTTTGGGCCGGCAAAAAGATGATCTGCTATGCGGGTTTTGTCCTGGTGGCAGACCACCTGCAGGGGGTGGGCGATTTTTTGCATACCCCGGGGATCTGTCTGGGCATGGCAGCCGGTCACAATGATATTTGCTTTGGGGTTGTCTCGGGCAAGTTTCCGGACAGCCTGGCGGGACTGCATCCCTGCCCTGGCCGTGACCGCACAGGTGTTGATGATGCACACATCGCAGGAAACAGCTTTTTGGGCCCGGACCATGCCTTTGTCTTCAAGACTTGCGGCAATCCCGTCAGATTCGTACTGGTTGACCTTGCATCCAAGGGTTTTGATATAAAATGTCTTCATTGAATGATCCCGGACCCTGATACCCTTTTTCCTTTATAAAACACCGCTGCCTGGCCCGGGGTGACAGCATACTGGGGATGTTTGAAAACAACCCTGGCGCCATCTTTTTTGCGAAACAGCCTGGATTCAGCTTCTTTGTGGTGGTACCGGATTTTGGTTTTCAGTTCCTGGACATCATCACTGTCTGGATCATTCCATATGATACTGTCCACAGCCATCTGGGTCCGGGCCAGATCCTGTTTGAAACACACATGCAGGGTGTTTGTCACAGGATCGATTTTATTCACATAATAGGGTTCAGATGCCGGACAGTTGATGCCCCGCCGCTGGCCGATGGTAAATTGGAAAACCCCGTTATGGGTGCCTACCTGCCTGCCGCTGATATCCAGTACAGGGCCTTTTTGAGAGGGCATCTTTGTTTTGTCAGCAATAAATTCACAAAATTGCGTGTTGGGGATAAAGCAGATATCCTGGCTTTCCTTTGCACTGACCGGGGCAATATTATGGCGGACAGCCAGCGCTTTGACCTGATCCTTGGTAAAATCCGCCAGGGGGCACAATATCCGGGAAAGCTGGTGACAGGAGAGCCGGGCCAGAAAATAGGACTGGTCTTTTTTTTCATCTGTTCCTTTTTCAAGCCAGGCATAAGAAATATCCCGTTCCGGCTGAGTCAGGGTGTTGACAATGGTGGCATAATGGCCGGTGGCCAGATAATCCGCCCCCAGTTTTTTTGCCTGTTCAAGCAGGATGCCGAATTTGATTTTCTGATTGCAGACCATGCAGGGATTTGGGGTCTGGCCCTGGATATAGGTGGATACAAAATAGTTCACCACCTTTTGTTCAAAAGCTTCCGACAGATCCAGGCTGACTATGTCAATTTTCAGCTGGTCTTTGAGATGTGCCATGTTTTTGGGTTCTTTTTCATATCCTGTGGTAAAATGCAGACCAAATACATGGCTGTATTTTTTTTTCAATAAAAAACCGGATACCAGTGAATCCACGCCCCCGCTCAGGGCAACGGCTATGATCGGCGTTTTCATCAGACCATGGCTTCCATGGCTTTGGAGAACAGTCCCATGGCCCGGCTGGGGCAGGTCAGGATGCACAGCTCACATACAGAACATTTTTCTTTATCAAACATAACCCGCATTTCCGGCCGCTCTATATACAGGGCCTGGGTGGGGCAGACTGCAGTACAGGCCCCGCAATGGGTACATATTTCTTCATCCTTGAAAATCTGGTGCTCAGGCGAGGATACCTGCACCCCCTGTTCCTTGAGAAAGGCAATGCCTTTATTAAAGCCAGCCCGTGACGCTGCAGAAATTTCCATTACCATGACCCCTTCTTTACGGTTGGAAATTTTTGCACTCAAGATGTTGAACAGCAGGTCAAATTTTTTAACCAGCTGGCAGACCAGTGCTTTTTCTGCCACTTCCGGTGGAAAATTCAAAATAACGATTTTTGCGTACAAAACAATGCTCCTGTAGGCTTATATACTGTAAATAGTTTTTGACAACCTGATATGGTAGCGTAGTATAATGATTATGCACAAAAAAGGCAATACACCCGGGGCCTGACACCTGCAGGGCAATATTGCTGTAAAGGCCGGTCCATGAACCCTTTTGCATTTAAACTGTCCAATTATACCTTGAAATACCTCTCTGGTTTTTCAAGGGCCCGCATACACATTAAGGGCCAGGAAAATATTCCGGCAGGGTCTGTGGTTTTCTGCGCCAACCATTTTACCCGCATTGAGACGGTGTTCCTTCCTTATCATATCCATTCCATCACAGGAAAACAGGTCTGGTCCCTGGCAGCCCGGGAGTTGTTCCAGGTTCCGGTACTGGAAGGGCTGCTGCAGCGATTGGGGGCGGTATCCACCGAAGCACCGGACAGAGATGACCTGCTGCTCAAAACCCTTTTGTCCGGTGAGGCCCACTGGATTATTTTTCCGGAAGGCATGATGGTCAAAAACAAAAAACTGATCAAAAACGGTCAGTTTGTTCTTACGGATGGTGCAGGGGATACGCGGCCCCACACCGGCGCTGCAGTGGTAGGGCTGCGGTGTGCTTTTTTCCGGGAACGGCTGCGCCGGCTCAAAACATCGGGTGCCAAAGAGTTTCACCGGCTGGCCGCAGAGCTGAATATCAAGGATATGGATGCTGTGCTGGAACAGTCCACCCATATTGTACCGGTGAACATCACTTATTATCCAGCCAACCCCCGGGAAAATATCCTGGGTGCCATTGCAAAACTGCTGATGAAAGAACCATCCAAACGGGTGCTGGATGAACTCATGACAGAAGGGGCCATGCTGTTCACCGGCGTTGATATTACTATCCGGTTTGGTACCCCCATTAACATGAAAGCCTTTCTTTCACACCCCTACCTGGAAAGCCTGCTTGTTGTAAAACGGCGGGTGCGGCCGTTTGAGGATCTTGCTTCCAGGCAGCTTTCACGACAGATCGCCGTCACGGTGATGGAACGGTACATGACACAGGTGTATGGACTGACCACCCTGAACCATGACCATGTCATGGCCTGCATTCTCAAGCACTATCCCTATAACCGGAACGGCATCGACCGGTATGAATTTGCCTGCAAGGTGTATTATGCCATTACCTGTCTGGTTTTAAACCGGATATGTTATGTCACAGATGATTTTTTGCATAACCAGATCCATCTTTTGGTGGATGACCGCTTGCACCGCATGGCGAATTTTCTGACCCTGGCCCAAAGAACCGGGGTTATCCGGTTTGATGGAGAGCGATTTTTCAAAGATCAGACACGATTTTACACCGTATCAGAATTTCATGCCATCCGTATGGAAAACCCCCTCCTGGTAATGGCCAATGAAGTGGAACCGGTATTAGCCGCTGAAGCATGCCTTAAAGAGATTGCCCAGAAATCATTTCACGAAATACGGCAACTGGTGAAAACCCGTATTATTGAAAAGATGAATATGGATTTTACAACAGATTATGCCGCCCATTACATGGAAGGGGAAACCAAGAAAAAACGCATCGGCAGACCCTTGTTTTTACATCAGAAGAAAAAAAAATCCGGTGTTCTGTTGATTCACGGATACATGGCTGCACCAGAAGAAATGAAACCCTTTGCCCGGTATCTGTATTCACAGGGATTCACCGTGCATGTGCCCCGGCTCAAGGGTCATGGTACATCTCCCGAAGATCTGGCAGGAACCAGATATGAACTGTGGATGGAATCGGTTGAAGAAGCCTGGATAGGGCTGCGGCATTCCTGTGCAAAAATGGCTGTCGGCGGGTTTTCAACCGGGGCGGGCCTGGCGCTTGAACTGGCTGCACGGGTGCAGGACGTTGAGGCTATTTTTGCGGTAGCTCCCCCCATGCGCCTCAATGATATGGGCGCATATTTTGTGCCGGCCATTGATACCTGGAACACCATGTTAAAACGGATAAACCTGAAGGGGATGACCAGGGAGTTCATTGTCAACCATCCGGAAAATCCCCATATCAATTACCGGCGCAATCCTGTTTCCGGGGTTCACCAGCTGGCAAAACTCATGTTACAGCTGGAACCCAAATTAAAAACCATAGAAAAACCGGTTCTGGTGGTGCAGTCCAGAAAAGACCCTGTGGTAAATCCCAAAGGAACACAAAAATTGTTCAATCAACTGGGATCGGAAATTAAAGAATTTTATCTTTTTGATTATGAACGCCATGGCATTTTAAGGGGAAAGGAGGTGAACAGGGTATACCAGGCCATTGAAAATTTTTTGCTGCAGTGGGTATAACAACAGACGCCACAAAAAAAGGCCCTGGTCAGGCAGACACCTGTCCAGGGCTTTTTTCAGATACCCGTAACAACAAGCGCTAGTGGTTTTCCGCCACCAGCATCATGGTGGCGGGTTCCAAAAGAAACTTCTGATTGGTCTTATTACCGTCTTTCAGAACAATGGCCTGGATTTTATTGTTTACCGGTTGCAAAAAAACAGCCTTGTCAAACAATTGCTGCCTGATTTCCAGCTGCACTGGATAGCCATCCTTGCCCAGGGCTTCATCTCTGTGGCTTTGCATGGCAAACCAGATGGAAATGGCAAATTCCTGGTTCAACGATTTCATTTCCTCCAGAAGATCTGTGATATCTTCATCAAAGTCCAGCCCGTCAATGATCATGATAGCCGGCATGGGCAGCTGGGCTTTTTTAAAGCTTTTCAGGTAGTCCCTGATTTTGGCGGTATCAAAGCTGGCTTCGTTGTAGCTGATGCCCACTTTGTTTAAATTTATATCATCCCACAGGCGCACCGCTTTCTGGGGATCTACATAACCGATACTGTCCACCAGATTGGTGTAACCTTCATTATAGCGCAGATTTATCTTTTCCATGGAATCATCCAGGCTGACATGCACAATTTTCTGATCCTGCAGCAGCCGGGTTAATGCTATCTGCACAAGAAATCTGGTTTTGCCCACGCCTGCCCTGGAAAGGACAGCACCAAAATTGCTGGTGGTGATATTGTCAATGCCGATGATTTTTTCAATCGGGCTCCTGAGATTGAGATCTTTTTTTAGCATATTCCCTCTCTTTATATTGCGATCTTATGCTTTTTTTTCTTCTTGTTTTTGTTTGATAATATCTTCGGCAATTGACTGGGGAACCTGTTTGTAGGAAGAAAATTCCATGGTAAACTGGGCTTTCCCCTGCGTGGCCGACCGCAAAATAGTGGAAAAACCGAACATTTCAGACAGGGGCACCTGACTCTCAATGACAGACATGACCCCTTCTTCCTGGGAACCCTGAATGATTCCCCGTCTCTGGTTGATCAACCCCATGCAAGAGCCCTGAAATTCATTGGGGGTTTCAATAACCACCTTCATGATGGGTTCTTTGATTACCGGTCTGGCTTTGCCATAGGCTTCCAGAAAAGCGCCTCTGGCGGCGGCCTGGAATGCCATTTCCGATGAATCCACTGCATGGTATGCGCCGTCATCAATGGTCACCCTGATGCCTGTGACCGGGAATTCGAGTTTGGGACCTTTTGCCATGCAGGACTGGAAGCCTTTTTCACAGGCAGGAATATACTGGGTGGGAATTCTGCCGCCGGTAATTTTGTTTACAAATTCAAATTCTTCTTCACATGGCTCCATGGCACCGGCCACCCTGCCGAACTGCCCGGCGCCGCCGGTCTGTTTTTTATGGGTGTAATTGAACAAGGCCTTCTGGGTAATGGTTTCCCTGTAGGCAACCCTGGGCTTTCCTGTGGTGACTTCTGCCTGGTATTCCCGCTTCATTCTTTCCACATAGACCTCCAGATGCAGTTCTCCCATGCCCTGGATGATGGTATCACCTGTCTCATGATCCACATAGGTCTTAAAGGTGGGATCTTCCTTGGTGAAGCGGTTCAGCGCTTTGGACATATTGATCTGGGCCTTGTTGTCTTTGGGCACAATGGAGAGGGAAATTACCGGCTCCATGACGTGCATGGCCAGCATGGAATAGTTGATACTGGGAGAGACAAAGGTGTCGCCTGATGCACAGTCGATCCCGAACATGGCCCCAATGTGGCCTGCCGGTATTTCCTCCACATCTTCCATCTGGGAGGCATGCATCCGGATAAGCCGGCCGGCTTTGATTTTTTTTCCGTCCCTTGAGTTGATCAGGGTGCTGCCTTTAATAATGCTTCCCTGGTACACCCGAAGATAGGTGAGCTGGCCGTACTGTCCGTCTTCCAGCTTGAAAGCCAGGGCCACTGTGGGTTTGTCGAAATCACTTTCCAGAACCACGCACTCTTCATTGTTGTCCAGATCAATGGCTTCGTTATTGATATCCAGAGGAGAGGGAAGATAATCTATCACCGCATCCAGCAGAGGCTGAACCGCCTTGTTTTTGTAGGCTGAACCCAAAAACACCGGGGTAATATGCCGTTCAAGCACACCGGTTCTGATCGCTTTTTTGATCATGTCATCACTGATCTCTGATTCTTCCAGAATGGCATCGGTGAGTTCTTCTGAAAAAAGAGAGGCAGCATCGATCATTTCATCTCTGGCTTCCTGAGCCTGGTCCCGCATGTTTTCCGGAATATCTTTGACAGCGACACGTTCGCCATGCTCGCCTTCAAAAAAATAGGCTTTCATGGCCACCAGGTCAATCACCCCTTCATGTCTGTCTTCAAGCCCGATGGGCAGCTGCATCAGAACTGAATTGTGCCCCAGTTTGTCCTTGAGCTGCCGGGCCACCTTGGCCGGGTTGGCCCCGGAGCGGTCACATTTATTGACAAATGCAATGCAGGGGACCTCATACCGTTTCATCTGCTGATCCACGGTAATGGACTGGGACTGGACTCCGGAAACAGAGCACAGGATCAATACCACCCCGTCCAGCACCCGCAGAGAGCGCTCCACTTCCACGGTAAAATCCACATGTCCGGGCGTGTCGATAATGTTGATATTGTGATTTTTCCATTCACAATAAGTGGCAGCCGAAGCAATGGTGATGCCCCGCTCTCTTTCAAGGTCCATGGAATCCATGACCGCACCGGTACCGTCTTTGCCCCTGACTTCGTTGATTTTATGAATCCTGTCCGTGTAAAACAAAACCCTTTCGGTAAGCGTGGTTTTGCCGGAATCAATATGGGCACTGATGCCGATATTTCTTACCCGCTTTAAATCTTTGATCATTTTACATTATCCTTATGAATAAAATTTTGTCTTTGGAACAATAAAATTCAACGCAATTATTGCCAAAGGTATTGCCACATACTATTATATTGCGATTTTATTAAAAAATGAATCCCAGGCCGCATTTTGGCATATGAGAAACCGTTTCTATATCCTGTTTGTTTAGTTTTGTCAATAGTTTATTGCGAAAAACAGAACATGTTGTGCGCAAAATGCCATCAGCCCCGGATTTGTGACCAGAATATTGGTGCCCGGGCTGTTTGGCGGCAGTTTGTTTGAAGGATTATGGATGAGAGCCGGCATGCATGGTACCTGTGTCAGTTTCCATTAAAAATACTGGCATGCAGGTGTTTTTTCCTGTATGTAAAGCAGGTGTTTTTCATTTTTTCAAGCTGACCAAATGAAAATAGTATTATTTGGATGTGCAGTCTTGTGCTGAAAAGGAGCGGCCCTGTGAAAGAACAGGATGCGCAAATATTTTGTGAGACCCTTTGTCTGGGAAGCCGGCAGATGGGTATATCCCTTACCCAGAAACAAATTGATCAGATGGTCTGCCATGCCACTGAGCTGGAAAACTGGAACAAGAAAACCAATCTGACAGCCATCACAGGACCTGCAGCAATGGCACGAAAACATTTTCTTGATGCCATAGCGGTTCAGCCATTTGTGCATCAGGAAAGGACAGTTCTGGATCTGGGAGCAGGCGGCGGGTTTCCCGGTCTGCCTTTGAGACTGCTCAATGAGCATATGGATATGGTGCTGGTGGATGCCTCCAGGAAAAAAGTGAATTTTCTCAAACATGTTATCCGGCTGCTGGGAAAAAGGGGTATTGAGGCTGTTCACGGCCGGGTGGAAAAGTTGCACCAGGATCCGGATTTTGCCGGCAGGTTTGATGCTGTTCTGGCCCGGGGGATTGCCAGTCTGTCATCCCTTGCCAGTCTGGCGGCTCCTTTGCTGCACCCCAAAGGCACCATTTATGCTTTAAAAGGTCCCATGGCAGCACAGGAAATCACTGCATTGCTGGAATCCCGATTTATAATCCAGTGTGATTACTATATACTGCCTTTGGAAGAGGCACGCCGATGTCTGGTGAGGCTTACGCCAAAGCAGAACAGTTCCTGAATTATACAACCCAGGAACTGTTCTGGTCTTTAGTGCGTTTTGCTGTAAACGGACCGGCTTAGAGCACGGTTACATTTTTAGCGGAAGGCCCTTTCTGGCCTTCTTCAATATCAAATGAGACACGATCCCCTTCATTAAGGGATTTAAAACCGCTTGAGTTAATACCTGAGTGATGTACAAAAACATCTTTTCCACCGTCTTCAACTTCGATGAATCCAAACCCTTTTGAGTCGTTAAACCATTTTACGATACCATTTGCCATGTCGGCACTCTCCTGTAATAAATAAAAATAAAAAAAAATCTTCTTGCTTTGGGGGTAATCACACGTTTAGTCGGGATATACACCTTACGGCGGAAAATAACTTGCACGCCTTTTTCTCCGGGCGCGATTTTCAAATTATATAGTTCTGTTTGCAAAAGTCAAGCGTAGTTTCAATTTATTTGGAGTGAACTTGACTTTTCACCATTTTGGAACTAAAAAGAAAAGTTTGATACCAAACATATTATCATGATGTGACAAACAATATTTATCCAGATTCGGAGGACGAATGGATTATAAACAGACACTGAACCTGCCTTCCACCCGGTTTGCCATGAAGGCCAATCTGCCCCAGCGGGAACCGGAGCAGCTCAAGAAATGGGATGAGCAAAAAATATATGAAAAACTGCGGGAGCAGTCAAAAGACAAACCGCTTTTTATTCTCCATGACGGTCCTCCCTATGCCAACGGTCATCTGCACATGGGCCATGCCATCAACAAGATTTTAAAGGACATCATTGTCAGATCCCGGCAGATGGCGGGGTTTAACGCCCCTTATGTCCCGGGATGGGACTGCCACGGCCTGCCCATTGAGCACAATGTGGACAAAAAACTGGGGTCCAGGAAAAAAGAGATGACCCCGGTGCAGATCCGCAAAGCATGCCGGGCTTATGCTGCCGGGTTTGTGGATGTGCAAAAAGAGGAATTCAAACGGTTTGGTGTGACCGGTGAGTGGGATGATCCCTATCTGACCATGAACTATGCCTATGAAGCCCGGATTGCCAGAGAATGCGGCGAGTTTGCCCTGTCCGGGGACATGTTTTTGGGTAAAAAACCCATCCACTGGTGCTGTTCCTGCCAGACCGCGCTGGCTGAAGCGGAAATCGAGTACCATGACCATACCTCACCCTCTATTTATGTGAAATTCCCTTTAAAAGATGATATTTCCCATTTGGTTCCCGGCCTGGGAAATGGGCCTGTTTCTGTAGTGATCTGGACCACCACCCCCTGGACCATTCCAGCCAACCTCGGGATCTGCCTGCACCCTGGATTTGTCTATGCTGCGGTTAAAACCGATGCCCACGGGGTGCTGATTCTGGCCAGAGAGCTGGTGGAAAAGGTGATGCAGGCGTCCGGCATTGAGAATTACACCATTGCAGCCGAGATCAGCCCCCTGGAGCTGGAGCATAAAAAATGCACCCATCCCATCTATGACAGGGATTCTTTAGTCATTTTAGGAGACCATGTCACCCTGGATGCCGGCACCGGGTGTGTGCACACCGCTCCTGGTCACGGGGCGGACGACCATGTGGTGGGCAAAAAATACAACCTGGACTGCTATTCTCCGGTGGAGGATACCGGTGTTTTTTCTTCAGATGTGCCTTTGTTTGCCGGAGAATTTATCTTTAAAGCCAATACGCACATCAATGCAGTGCTGGAAGAAAAAGGGGCATTGCTCAAAAATGAACAGTTGTCCCATTCCTATCCCCACTGCTGGCGGTGCAAGAAACCGGTGATTTTCAGGGCCACTCCCCAGTGGTTCATCTCCATGGACAAACAGGGCCTGCGGGCCAGAACCCTTGAACAGATCAACCATGTGAAATGGATTCCCGCCTGGGGCAGAGAAAGAATATATGCCATGATTGAAAACCGGCCGGACTGGTGTCTGTCCCGCCAGCGTTCCTGGGGGGTGCCCATACCTGTTTTTCACTGCAAAAAATGTAAGAATATCTATGTAACCAGAGAATCAGTGGACAAGGTTCATACCCTGTTCACAGAAAATTCCTCTGACATCTGGTTTGAAAAGGATGCGGCATTTCTCATGCCTGACAATGCAGCATGCAGCGCCTGCGGTAATGCAGAATTCACCAAAGACCACAACATCCTGGATGTGTGGTTTGACTCCGGGGTAAGCCATGCAGCGGTCCTCACCGAACGGTCAGGACTGCGCCGGCCGGCAGACATGTACCTGGAAGGATCTGACCAGCACCGGGGATGGTTTCACTCTTCTTTGCTCACGGCGGTGGGCCGTACGAAAAAAGCCCCTTACAAGGCTGTTCTCACCCATGGATTTGTGGTGGATGAGGCCGGGCACAAAATGTCCAAATCCGTGGGCAATGTGGTGGCACCGGAAAAGGTGATCAAGCAGTACGGCGCTGATGTCCTGCGCCTGTGGGTGGCTTCTGCCGACTACAGGGGAGATGTGAGTATCTCCGATAATATCATCAGGCAGTTGTCTGACGCCTACCGCAGGATCCGCAACACCTGCCGGTTCATGCTGGGCAATGTCAGTGATTTTGACCTGAAAACCGATATCCGGCCTGTATCCGGCATGTGTGAGATGGACCGGTTTATTCTGCACCGGCTGTTTCAGGTGACGCAAAAATCAGTGCAGGCCTATGAAAATTATGAATTTCATACCATTTATCATGCCCTGCACAATTTCTGTGTGGTGGATCTGTCCGCGTTTTATCTGGATATCATCAAAGACAGGCTGTATACCTCTCCTGCGGCCAGCCCCGGGAGAAAAGATGCCCAGACCGTGATGACCTTTGTCCTGGATGCCCTGGTCAAAATCATGGCACCCATGCTGCCGTTTACTGCAGAAGAAATCTATACCCATATGCCCCTGGGTCAGGCTGAAAAAGAAAGTGTGCACATGGAAGCCATGGCTGTGCCTGATCCCCGGTGGCAGGACCAGGCACTGGCAGACAAATGGAAACAGATCCTGGCCCTGCGGTCCGAGGTGACCAGGGCTCTGGAAGATGCCAGAAAAACCAAGCTCATCGGCCATCCTTTGGATGCCGCCCTTGAAATCAAACTGCCGGACACAGATCTGAAAGAAATACTCCAAAATCTGGACCAGGACCTGTCTGATATTTTTATTGTTTCTTCGGCCCGGCTGAAGGAAAACCTGGAACCAGGCGCTTTTGAGGGCAGAGAGATCCAGGGGCTTGAAATTGCCGTAAAAAAGGCAACAGGTGAAAAATGCGCCCGGTGCTGGCGGTTCAGCAATGCCATTGGGCAGGACCAGGATCATCCCACAGCCTGTGACCGGTGTGCAGCCGCCCTGCAGCAGATTCTGTAACAAAGGACTGTTGTGGGGAAAAAAGAACTCATGCGCCTGATTGCTGTGACCAGTGCAATTGTGCTGGTTGATCAGGCCACCAAAAAATGGATTGTGATGCACCTGGCCGTGCACGAATACATTGTGGTGATTGACAATTTTTTTCATATCACCCATGTGCTGAATCCAGGCGGTGCATTCGGCTTTTTTGCCACCCAGTCACACCTGGTGCGGAAAATTGTTTTTCTTTTTTTATCATCTGTGGTGGCCCTGTTCATCTGCTGGTTCTACACCCGGGTTGCCAGAACCCATATTGTGCTGTCCTATGCTCTGGCCCTGATTTTTTCCGGTGCTGTGGGCAATCTTGTGGACCGGTTCCGGTACGGGCATGTGGTGGATTTTTTAGATTTTTATGTGGGCACCGCCCACTGGCCGGCCTTTAATGTGGCAGATGCGGCCATCAGTGTGGGCATGGCTGTCCTTATATATCATGTGGTATTCAAAAAAATACCCGATTTTTAAATCAGAGGTAATATGCATCCCATCCTGTTTAATTTCGGCAGCTTCAGTCTCTATACATATGGGCTGTTTCTTGCCCTGGGGTTTATGGCAGCTGTCTGGTTTTCCAAGCGCAATGCCCGGTTTTATGACATCAAACCCGATGACATTTCCGATCTTTTTTTTGTGGTCCTGGTGTGCGGTCTTCTGGGAGCCCGGCTGCTGTACGTGGTCATCAATTTTGAAGAGTTTCAATCCAATCTTCTGGACATAGTCAAGATCTGGAAAGGGGGACTGGTTTTTTTCGGGGGTTTTATCGGTGGTGTGGCCGGATCCGTGGTGATGCTCAGAATAAAAAAAATGGCCTTTTTCAGAACCGCGGACAGTATCTCCCCTGGTGTGGCACTGGGGCATGCCATCGGCAGGCTGGGCTGTCTTTTTGCCGGATGCTGCTACGGCCGGCAGTGTGATCTTCCCTTTGCTGTTAAATTCACCCATCCTGACAGCCTGGCACCTTTGCATATGTATCTGCATCCCACCCAGATATATATGGCGGCATCCAACCTGGTTCTGTTTTTTGTTCTGGTGTGGATCCAGAAACACAAACGCTTCCATGGCATGGTGTTTTTAAGCTATGTTATGCTGTATTGTGTTTTCCGGTTCACCATTGAATTTTTCCGGGGGGATTTCCGGGGCGGTTTTTTCTTTGATTTTTTTTCCATGTCCCAGGGCATCGGGGCGGTGGTTTTTTTCATCGCCCTTGCGGTGATGGTAAAACTGGCCAGATCTTCCCATGCCGACCGTTAAACACACGGGCCTGGAAAAATGGATGGCCCAACACGCAGATACCCCGCTGCCCGGGTGCATACTGCTGGCAGGTGATGATTTTCTGGTGCAGGAAGGGTTTAAACAGTTAAAAGCTTTTCTCCTTGAAAAAGAACCTGGCGGGAGCAATCTGGACGTTCTGAACGGCCGGTCCACCCCCATGGGAGATATCATTGAACAGGTCACCACTTTTTCTTTTTTTCCGGGCAAAAAAATCATTGCCGTGAAACAGTGTCCTGTTTTTTCAACCAAAGCCGGTCCCGGGGAAATTTTGTATTCTGAAAATGATCTTTCCCGGCTGGCAGACCTTGTACAAAAAGGTATACCAGAGGAAAATTTTCTGGTGATGACCACATCTTTTCTGGACCGGCGCAGAAAAATATATAAAATACTGGACACCTCAGGACTGATCATCGACTGCACTGTGGCCCAGGGTGTCAGAAAAGCGGATCTGGATGACCAGCGGTCAGTGCTCCAGAATATCGCTCACAAAGTTTTACACCAATCCGGCAAGACCATGGATCAGGCTGCTTTTTCAACACTGGCTGATCTGACCGGATTTAATCCTGGATTGTTTGCCAAAAACCTTGAAAAACTTGTGGCCTATTCAGGAAACCGCCCGGCTGTTCTGCAGGCAGATGTGCAGGCCGTTATCCACCGGGACAAAAAAGATCCCATTTTCAGTCTCACCAATGCGTTGATGGAAAAAAATGCGGGTCAGGCCCTGTTTTATCTGTCCTCTCTTTTGACGGAGGGATATCACCCCCTGCAGATCCTCAAATCGTTTGAAAACATGGTAAGACGGCTGGTTCTGGTAAAAGCTTTTGCTGATGATTTTTTTGCGGCCCATCCGGAGATCCGGCCGGACCGGATGAATTTTAATACCTTTAAACAAAAGATCATGCCTGCAGTGATTGCCCATGACAATGCTGTAACAAAACAGATAAAAGCGCACCAGAAAATGCTGACCGGCCAGCTGTCTTCTGCCGGGAAAAAACAGGGAAAAAAAATCACAATCCCACCGGACCTTTTGCTTGCTCCCAATCCCCAAAGCCCGTATCCTGTATTCCAGAATTTTGACAAATCAGTGCGATTTTCCTTAAATGAACTGTGCTGTGCCCTCATTGCCCTGGGGGATCTGGATTTTGCCTTGAAATCTTCGTCCATGGAAGCAAAGGTGGGCATTGAAAACTTTGTGATCATATTTTGTAAAAAAGGAGGCTGGCACCATGCAGCGCAAAACCAAAATAATTGCCACCATTTCTAACCTCAACTGTTCCAGCCAGTTCATTGCAGGCCTTTATCAGGCCGGCATGAATGTGGTCCGGCTCAACACAGCACACATGACCCATGAAGATGCCCTGACAGTGGTAAAAAACACCCGGGCTGTGTCTGACAAAATCGGCATCCTGGTGGATACCAAGGGTCCGGAAATCCGCACTTGTGATGCAACAGGTCCTCTGGGCGTGCAGCATGGGGATTATATCCGCATCAAAGGAGATCCGGACGGTATCTCCCATGATGATATCATCTATGTCTCCCACAAAGATTTTGTCAATGATGTACCCATGGGCAGTTCTGTACTCATTGATGACGGTACGGTGGCCCTGGCCGTGATGCACAAAGATGACCAGTACCTGGTCTGCCATGTGGAAAATGACGGGGTGATCCATGCCAGAAAAAGCGTGAATATCCCGTCCGTTCATGTGAAACTGCCGGCATTGAGCGAAAAAGACAAAGGATTTATCGCATTTGCCGCTGACAACAACCTGGATTTTATTGCCCATTCTTTTGTGCGGAACAAAGAAGATGTGATCGCGGTCCAGGACATACTGGACCAGAAAAAATCTTCCATCAAGATCATTGCCAAAATTGAGAACAGCCAGGGGGTGGACAATATAAAAGAGATTCTGGAACATGCCTACGGGGTTATGATTGCCAGAGGAGATCTGGCCGTGGAAATTCCCACTGAAAAAATTCCCTTGATCCAGAAAAAGATCATCACCGCCTGCATGGAACGCCGGCGGCCGGTGATCGTGGCCACCCAGATGCTGCATTCCATGATCAATTCCCCCAGACCTACCCGGGCGGAGGTGTCAGATGTGGCCAATGCCTGTCTGGACCATACCGATGCCCTGATGCTGTCCGGAGAAACCGCCAGCGGCAAATACCCGGAAGTCGCGGTGCGGACCATGGCCAAAATCGCCAGGGAAGTGGAAACCAACCTGAGCAGCTTTATCAACATTCCCTATTCTTCGGAAAAAAAAGTCACTGCCTATCTGGCCAAGGCAGCAGTGAAAGCGGCCCTGCGGCTGAATACCAAAGCCATTGTGGCAGATTCTCTGACAGGGGGCACCATCCTGGCCCTGGCTGCCTACCGGGGGGACAACCCCATTTATGCCCAGGTATATGACAAACGGGTGATGCGGCAGCTGTCTTTGTCCTTCGGGGTCTCAGCTGATTATATTCCCATGAATGCCGGATCCATGGAAACCCTGAAACTGTCCATCTGCCGGTTGCTGGATGAAAAAAAACTGGCAGATGACTCTTTGATCATTGTGCTGGCCGGCAGTTTCGGGCCCACCCACGGGGCATCTTTTATTGAAATCGCCCCTGCCGGTACCATGAAGGAAAAGTGTGTGATTGTCTGATCGGCCAATGACCGGAACGCGGGGCATGCCGTAATTACTGCAGATAAAGTCTTCTCAGGTTTTGTCAGGTCTTGGGTGGCCAGTCTTGCGGCTTGTGCTGCTGCAAGACATGTATTGTGACATGTCCTGCATGTATCAGGGTCAACGCAGGTAACCGTAGACCCCTGCCGTGGGTCAAGATCCGGGTTGCGGGGAGGTGCAAGAAGTCTGAAACAGCTCTTCCGCCCTGTAGGAACTTCTCACAAACGGGCCGGCAGCCACTTTGGTGAATCCGATTTTTCTGGCGGTCTCTGCCAGCCGGGTGAATGCTTCAGGCGGATAATACTTTTCCACGGGCAGGTGGTTTCTGGTGGGCTGCAGATACTGGCCCATGGTCAGCATGTCGCAGCCGTGGTCATGCAGGTCCTGCATGGTCTGTTCCAGCTGGGATACGGTTTCCCCCAGCCCCACCATGAGGCCGGATTTGGCCGGCATATCAGGATTCAGTTTTTTCACGTTGCTGATCAGATCCAGAGAGCGCTGGTAAACCGCCTCGGGCCGGACCAGGGGATACAGGTCTGCCACGGTTTCCATATTGTGGTTGATGACATCAGGCTGTGCATCCATCACGGTTTTCAAGGCAGTAATGTCTCCTTTGAAATCAGGTATCAGCACTTCCACCCGGATGGACTGCCCCATATCTTTTCCCAGTTTTTTAATGGCCTGGATCACGGCGGCAAAATGGGCGGCCCCGCCGTCAGGCAGATCATCTCTGGTGACAGAAGTCACCACCACGTAATGCAGCTTAAGTTCCCGGACTGTTTGGGCTACCCGGTCCGGTTCCTGAAGGTCCACAACCAGGGGAGGGCGGGCCGTGATATTGCAGAACCGGCAGTGCCGTGTACACTGGTCTCCTAAAATCATAAAGGTGGCAGTGTCTTTGGAAAAGCATTCAAACATATTGGGGCAGCTGGCTTCCTGGCAGACCGTGTGCAGCTTTGCCCCGGCCAGCAGCCGGGTGACTTTTGCATATTCTCCGCCCCTGGGCAGGCGTTTTTTCAGCCAGGCAGGCTTGCCGGTGCCGGCAGTATGGTTACGCATGGGTTGCTTCCCTGATCAGTTGAAAATTAAACACATGGCAAAAATACGTTACAAACTTTTTTTTCACTGCATCCATGGAAACACAGATATCTTTTTTTCGGGATATCTGCAGTTCCTGTTCCAAAGATGTCATGGACAGCCGGGAAAGACCGCAGGGGTTGATCCAGGAAAACGGCGTCAAATCCAAAGATACATTCAGGGCCAGTCCATGGATACTGATACCGTGCCTGATGGACAATCCCACAGATCCGATTTTTCTGGATCCTTTCCACATGCCCCGGTTGCGCGGATCCCGGCTGATGGACACCCCGAAATCCTGTGCAGTTCTGCCCATGATCTCTTCGAGCCCATGTACGAAATCCGCCACCCCGATGCAGGCCCGATCCAGGTCCACCACCGGATACAGCACTGCCTGGCCCGGTCCATGATAGGTGATATTGCCGCCTCTGTCCGTCTGCACCATATCAATGCCCTGTTGTTCCAGAAAATGATCCGGTTTCATCAGGTTTTCCTTACCGCCCCGTCTGCCAAAGGTGAACACCGGGGGATGCTGGACAAAAAACAGATGATCCGGCAAAGAACGGTTCTGTATTTTTGCAGAGCGCGTATCAACCTGCAGATCCAGGGCGCGCCGGTATTCCAGGAACTGCAGGTCCTGGAATACACAGGTGCGCAATCTGGGTCTTATCCTCTCAGGCATGGCTTTCTGGCGGCACTGACTTCATCAAGCCGGGTCACCTTGGGCAGAAGCGGTGCCCGGGTGAGTTTTTCAGGCGCGGATTCCGCTTCCCTGGCAATGGCTTTCACTGCATTGATGAACTGGTCAATGTCATCTTTGGATTCGGTTTCCGTAGGTTCCACCATAAAAGCGCCTTCCACCACCAGGGGGAAATACACGGTGGGGGGATGAAATCCGTAATCCAGCAGCCGTTTGGCCATATCCATGGTGGTGATGTGATAGGGTTTCTGTCTGGCATCATTGAATACACATTCATGCATGCAGGGCCGGTCATAGGGCAGGTTCAGGGTATCTTTGAGACTGTCTTTGATATAATTGGCGTTGAGCACGGCCAGGCGGGAGGCATCCAGAAGTCCCCGGGCTCCCATGGACAGAATATAGGCATAGGCCTTGATCATGACACCAAAATGGCCGTAAAAAGTGTGCATCCGGCCGATGGTGTCCGGGCAGTCAGTGACGAAGCGGAAGGAATCCAGCTGCTTTTCCACCCTGGGTATGGGCAGAAAGGGAATCAGCGCCTCTGTCACGGCCACCGGTCCGGATCCGGGCCCGCCGCCGCCATGGGGGGTGGAAAAGGTCTTGTGCAGATTGAGATGCAGCACATCAATGCCTGCATCCCCCGGTTTCATAACCCCCATGATGGCATTCATATTGGCCCCGTCCCCGTAAACCAGGCCGCCTTTGGCATGGACAATGTCACAGATCTCTTTGATATGTTCTTCAAAAAGTCCCAGGGTGTTGGGATTGGTGATCATGATGCCGGCGGTGTCTTCATCCATGACCGCTGCCACGGCATCAGGTTCCAGGATCCCTTTTGGCCCTGATTTGAGGTTGACGCTTTTGTACCCGCACAGGGTGGCAGAGGCAGGATTGGTGCCGTGGGCTGTATCCGGGATAATGATCTTGGACCGCTGCCTGCCCTGTTTGGCATGATAGGCATGGATGATGAGCATGCCGGCCAGCTCTCCGTGGGCCCCGGCAGCCGGCTGCAGGGTCACCCCGGCAAATCCGGTGATTTCCGCCAGATATTGTTCCAGCTCATACATGAGCCGCAAAGCCCCCTGGGAAAATGCTTCGCCTGCCAGGGGGTGGGCCCCGGCAAAGCCCTGGCGGGCCGCCTGGACCTCATTGGTTTTGGGGTTGTATTTCATGGTGCAGGATCCCAGAGGATACATGCCTGAATCCACACCAAAGTTCCACTGGGACAATCGGGTATAGTGGCGGACCACATCCAGCTCGGACAACTGGGGAAGATCCGGGGCATCCCCGGTGAGCTCCGGATCCAGGGGTGCTCTGTCCACATCTGCTATGGGCAGGGATATGGCACACCGGCCCTTTCTGCTTTTGTCCCATACATTGGGTTCGTTGAAAATCAGTCCGCTGGTTCCTGGCTGTCTGGTCATTATGCCACCTCCTTTGCCAGTTGGTCCATCTGTTCTCTGGTCACTTTTTCTGTGGCGCAGAACAGATAATGGTCTGTTAGTTGGGGATAAAACGGTTCCAGATCCAGTCCGGCAAACATGCAGTGCCGGTTGATCAGCTCGGTCCGTTTCTGTTTGAAATTTTTCGGGGCTTTCATCACAAATTCATTAAAGAAGGGCTGATCAAAGACCGGTTCACATCCGGCAGCGGTAAGAACAGATTTCAGATACACGGCTTTGTCATGGTTGAGCCGGGCGATTTCCCGGATCCCGATTTTACCGATGGTGGACAGGTACATGGCTGCGGTCATGGCGTTGAGACCATTGTTGGAGCAGATGTTGGAGGAGGCTTTTTCCCTTCTGATGTGCTGTTCCCTGGTGGACAGGGTGAGCACGTACCCATCTTCTCCGTTGGTGTCTTTGGTCCGTCCCACCAGGCGGCCGGGCAGATCCCGCATCAGTTTTGCGGTGCCGGCCAGAAGACCTAAACCCGGGCCGCCGAATGTTTTGGCAATCCCCAGGCTCTGGCCTTCACCTGCCACAAGATCGGCCCCGAAAGCACCCGGATTTTTCAAAAGCCCCCAGGCCAGTGCTTCGGTAAAAGAGGTGATGAACAAAATTTTCTTTGATTCCGCCACCTTTTTACAGGCGGCCAGGTCTTCAATGTGTCCGAAAAAGTTGGGAGACTGCACAGCAAGCCCGGCAATGCCGTCCAGGGCTTCCACAGCGCTGAGGTCTGTGAGTCCCTCTTTTGTATGGCCGATGGTTACCATTTCGAATCCGGCCGGTTTGAGATAGGTGTCGATGATCTGCCTGTGGCTGGGGTGCACCAGATCAGATACAGCGATTTTATCAGCTTTTTTGTTTTTGCGCAGGGCGATAAGGGCACATTCCGCCAGGGCAGTGCCGCAGTCATAATGGGAGGCCGTGGCAATATCCATTCCCAGAAGATCGGTCACCATGGTCTGGAATTCATAAATACCCTGCAGGGTTCCCTGGCTCACTTCCGGTTGATACGGGGTATAGGCGGTGGCAAATTCCGATCGTGAAACCAGATAGGGAATGATGGCAGGGATATGGTGGTCATAGCTGCCTGCGCCGATAAAGCAGGTGTAGCCTTTGCAGGCAATATTGTCTGAGGCCAGTTTTTCCATGTGGTCATTGAGATCCCACTCGGTCAGAGGGTCGGGCAGGTTCAGGTCCGTTTTTGTCTTCAGGGCATCCGGTATGGTATCAAACAGGTCCTCCAGAGAGGTGCGGCCGGTGACAGCCAGCATCTCTTTGATATCTTCCTGTGTATGTGGCAGATAACGCATGGGTCTTATCCTTTCAACATTTCAAGGTAAGCTGCTTTGTCCATCAATGCATTCATTTCAGCATTGTCAGAGGGTTTTACTTTAATGATCCAGCCGCCCTGATAACAGTCTTCATTCACCAGTTCAGGGGCGTCTTCCAGATTTTCATTGACTGCCGCTACCTCCCCGGATATGGGCATATACAACTCAGATACCGCTTTAACCGATTCCACAGAGCCGAATTCATCTTCTGCAGAAAATGTGTCTCCCACTTCCGGCAGTTCCACAAACACGATTTCTCCGAGCTGGTCCTGGGCATAGTCGTTGATGCCGATGGTGACAATACCTTCTTCAGATTTTGCCCATTCATGGTCTTTGGTGTATTTTACATCTTCAGGTAGATTCAGGTCATTGATCTCTTTCATAACAGCCTCCTTTTGGATTAAATAAAATGACTCAGTTTTTTTCTTGCGGTTCTGTCCGGCCGGATGTCCTTTACAATGGTCACATTAATGGATCGCTTGCCTTCTTTGAGGGTGAGTTGCGTGCCCGGCTCCAGATGTTTTGTGACCATGACAAAACCGCAGGCAATACCTTTGATTTTTATATTTTCAGGCAGGTTGGGGGTGGCAATGCTGACAATTCTGCTGTTATGCCAGGTGATGCCCATGTCTGTGGCACAGGTGAGCACATGCCCGATCCTTTGTTCGTTTTCAAATACACCGGTGTTTTCCCCGGCAGCCACCTTTCGCAGGCTCTCCCCTGCAAAAGGAAATACATACACATCGTTTTCTTCGGGTACCAGGGCATCTGCCCCCAGAAAGTCTTTGGTGAAACCGGTTTTGTCCGCTGTATAGGGCAGGGCAAAATCCCAGGGGTGGTTCATGAATTTATAATGGCCGATATCCTGGTGGGAAAGGGGCAGACAGGCCCCGGCACGCAGAGAATCTCTGGCACCCAGACCGCAGGCGGTGATGCCGTAATCATCTCCTGCCGCAAGTACATCCTTCCACAGCGCCACAATGGCCTGGGGGGCAAGAAAAATTTCAAACCCGAATTCTCCTGTATACCCGGATCTGGACAACAGCACCGGGGTGCCGTCATTGCATTTGACTGTTTCGGCCCCGGCATGGCCGGCATCAAAATGGCCTTTAAAGGAAAAATAGGGCATGTGATCAAAGACCTTGTCTGGAGACTGGATCACCTTAGACAGGATCCGGGCCGCGTTTACCCCCTGGACATCCATTTTGGCAATTTTTCCGGACAGATCGGTTATGTCGGCATTTTTTTGTTTTTTATGATCCTCCAGGTGTTCAGCAATTGTTTTGCCCATGCCGGCATTCACGCAGACCATATAACTGGTGTCTGAAAATTTGTACACAATGGCATCATCCAGGCAATGGCCTTTCTCATCCAGAAAAGCACCGTAAACACATCTGCCCTGCTTCAGGGATGTTAAATCCCGGGTAAAGCAGTAATTGAGAAGAAAAAACGCATCACTTCCATCCACGGTGATACAGGCCATGTGACTGGTGTCGAACACGCCTGCTGATTTCAAGACAGCCAGATGTTCGTTCTTGACCCCGGTCCCATACCACAGCGGCATGTCATATCCCCCGAAATCAGCCATGTTGGCCCCGGCAGCCAGATGCCACTGGTGCAATGGTGTGGTTTTTAAGCAGGTATTCATAACAATAACCTTTTATTAATGGTGTTAAATATTATAGATCCTAAAAAATATAGGGAACCTTTAAATTATAGGATTTATATACAACAAATGTTTCCACCGACCGTACCCCTTCCACTTTGGAAATCTCTTCTGTGTAAAATTCCAGAAGTCCAAATCCTTTTTTGAACAATACCAGGATTACCAGATCAAATCGTCCGGTGACCACGCTTGCGGAAATAACCCCTTTGAGCCGGCTTATTTCCGCGCCTTTTTCCACCAGGTTCATTTCAGACAGTTTAATGCCGATAATGACCACACGGTGTCCGGGGAGGGTGGCAGGATCCACAAGACCGCAGATTTCCAGAACCCCTTCCTCCTGGAGCTTGTTGACTCTGGATCGCACCGTATTTTCGGTGATCTGCAGTTTATCTGCAATTTTTTTAAAAGATTTTTTTCCGTCTTTCAGTTCTCTGATGATATCAATATTGGTTTTGTCAATTTTCATTCTGCCTCTTTTTGCGCTGAAGAAATGATGAAAACATGAAATTTTCTAAATTATCTTGAAATTTAGACCAGTATAATGATAATGTCAATTAATTTTTAGAAAATTTGTGGAAATAGAAATTTCAATTAAAAAAATCAATGAAATTCCTTTAAA
Source organism: Desulfotignum sp. (assembly GCA_035268565.1). Taxonomy (GTDB): domain Bacteria; phylum Desulfobacterota; class Desulfobacteria; order Desulfobacterales; family Desulfobacteraceae; genus Desulfotignum. The sequence continues at coordinate 60,244 of DATFKQ010000092.1, forward strand.
ACAGGAAAAAAAATTCGCAAAAATATCCATTATTATAAGGAGCTTGAAATGGGGGAAAAAATTATTGTTCTGGGCGGAGGGCCAGGTGGTTATGTGGCGGCATTGCGGGCGGCATCTTTGGGAGGGGAGGTCACGCTTATTGAAAAAGAAAATTTAGGGGGCACCTGTCTGAACTGGGGATGCATTCCTTCCAAAATCATGAAGAACACGGCAGATCTTTTGCTCAAATACCGCAAAGCAAAAGATCTGGGCATTCATGTGGAAGGCAGGGTGCTGCCTGATATGGCCGGACTCATGGCCAGGAAACAAAAAATTCTGCAATCCCAGCGCACCGGTATTGCCGG
>DATFKQ010000093.1:0-23140 GCA_035268565.1 Desulfotignum sp.
GGCGGTTGCGGCCGGTTCCCGGTTCAGCGTGATCTCCGGAGGTCCCGGCACCGGCAAGACCACCACCGTGGTCCAGGTGCTGGGCCTGCTCCAGGGGATCGCCATGGCGCAGGGCAGGGTGCTGCGGATCCGGCTGGCCGCCCCCACGGGAAAGGCTGCGGCCCGGCTCACGGAATCCCTGTCCAGGGCCATGGATCTTGTGCCGAAGAACCTCCAGGCCCATATGCCCGCCGAAGTCACCACCCTTCACCGGCTTTTGGGCATGCGTCATGATTCCCGGCAGTTTATCCACAACCAGAACAACCGGCTGCATGTGGATCTTCTGGTGGTGGACGAGGCTTCCATGATCGATCTTGAAATGATGGATGCCCTGCTGGGGGCCCTGCCGCCCCATGCAAGGCTGATCCTTCTGGGTGACAAGGACCAGCTGGCCTCAGTGGAAGCCGGATCCGTGCTCGGGGATATCTGCACCCATGCAGCAAGTCCCTGCTATCGGCCGGAAACCGTGGATTTCATCCAAAAGGCCACAGGATATGATCTGTCCGCGTTTTCAGGTCCCGGAACCGGCCTGGACCAGCGGATCGTGGTGTTGCGAAAAAGCCACCGGTTCCATGAAAACAGCGGTATCGGGGCCCTGGCCCGGGCAGTGAACCAGGGTGACGACCAACAGATCGTAAGGATTTGGGAAAAAGGATATGCCGATATGTTGCATCTTATGATCCAGTCCTGTGAAGATGCAGGGTTTCGCAGGCTGGTGCTGGACGGCAGCCCCAAAGCCTTTCCCCATGCTGCGGAAGAACCGGCCGGGTACCGGTCGTATCTTGACATCATGGCCAGAGGATCCGGGTCCTGGCCCTCGGAGGACCACTGGTTCCGGGCCGTGCTGGAGGGTTTCAACCGGTTTCAACTGCTGAGCCCCGTGCGCAAGGGAGACTGGGGTGTGGAAGGGCTGAGCCAAATTGCGGCCCAAATTCTTTACCATGCCGGGCTGATCCGGGCCACCCGGGGATGGTATCCGGGCCGGCCCGTGATGGTCACCCGGAACGACTACCGCCTGGGGCTCATGAACGGGGACATCGGCATTGTCCTTGAGGTGGACAATACCGGTCGGAAGGACAAGGGCAAAGAAAGCAAAAATCTGCCGGAAAAGGCCCTGCGGGTAGTCTTTCCCATGGCCGAAGGGGCCTTGAAACAGGTGCTCCCCTCCCGGCTCGAAGCCGTGGAAACCGTGTATGCCATGACTGTTCACAAATCCCAGGGATCGGAGTTCGACCATACCGCTCTGGTCATGCCCGACACCGTGAGCCCCGTGCTGACCCGGGAACTGGTCTATACCGGCATCACCCGGGCCCGGTCCTTTTTCACCCTGGCAGGTCCCTCAACCGCCCTTCTGGCAGAAGCTGTGAAACAGCGGACCCACCGGGCTTCCGGCCTTGGAGAGTTATTATTACAAGGAACATGGCCATGCTGAGAAGAACGGCTTCCATTTTGATACAAGACAAATTCGCGCCGATACTGCAAAGAAAATCATTGATCCAGGTTCCACGGTTTCCGGTATTGCGGAAAAAAACGGGTTCTGGTCAAGATCATCGGGGAATAACGTCCGAAGCCACCAAGATTTTCCACCTTGTCCAGGGTCTTTTCAGCCCGGGGCCGCCAACAATGAATACTGAAAACGATAACAGGAACCGACCATGACATTCAAATCCATCAACCTTCTGGGCATTCCCTGGGATGACCACTCCTCTTATATGCGGGGACCGGCCCAGGCACCGCCCAGTATCCGCACTGCTTTTGCATGCCCGTCTTCCAACCAGTGGACCGAATCAGGCATCGACCTGGGGCAGAAAGACATCATTCAGGATGCAGGCGATCTGGTGCTGGAAGGAGAGCCGGATCCCCTGACACAGATTCAGACCAGGGTGACCGAACTGCTGGATCACAACACACCATTATTCTGCCTGGGAGGTGATCATGCCGTCACCTACCCTGTTGTCAAGGCTGTTGCACAAAAGTATGATCACCTGAACATACTGCATTTTGATGCCCACCCGGATCTGTATGATATTCTGGACAACGACCGGTTTTCCCATGCCTGTCCGTTTGCCCGGATCATGGAAACCGGCCGTATACACCGCCTGGTCCAGGTGGGCATCCGGTGCATGACCGGACACCAGAAAGAACAGGCAGAAAAATTCGGTGTGGAAGTGAATGAGATAAAAGACTGGCAGGGTCCGCCGGAATTCTCATTTGACGGTCCTTTGTATATTTCTTTTGACATGGATGCACTGGACCCGGCGTTTGCGCCGGGGGTATCGCACTGGGAGCCCGGCGGGCTTGGAATCCGGGATGTCTTAACCGTGATTCACAACCTGAAGGTAAACAAAATTGTCGGTGCTGATCTGGTGGAATACAATCCCAGGCGGGACCCGACCGGACAGACCGCCATGGTTGCCGCCAAAATCATGAAAGAGCTGATGGGTGCAATCCTGCTGGTTAGCCTGGACTTTTAATAATAATAGTCCGGGGCTTGGGATTCATAATCGAGGGATTTTCATTTTTGATATAGTCCACTTTCACCTGTTTGTTTGAACTCTTTTGATCATATTTTCAACATCCTTGTTTTCATTAACGACTCCCAATCTAACTTCTGGGTGCTTGTTTTGAAAAACCCGGAAGATTTCATCAGCGAAAGCCTGCCCGATTTGTCTTACACCAGCAAAATCTAAAACAACCTCTATGAATCTATCAAAACGGGTAATAAGCCGCTTTGCTTGAGATCTGGATATTAATATTTCATCTTCATGTTCCATCAGTTTGACTGGAATAAGCGTTTTATGAAAACTTGGATCTTTATCAGGGTCTGCATATTCGTTAAAAATATCTGCAATTTGCGTTTGTGAATTTTTCTCGATTTTCATCAAAACACCAGTTCCTTCTAAATCTTCTTTTTCTTCCCAAAAAACACCTTCCTTATTTCCAACACCATGAAAATATAATTTGTGAGATTTGATTTTGAAAAAATCGAAAACCCTAGATGTAAAAAAGATCCCTTCGCCGGAGTGTTTTTCAGGATCAGAAGTAAATTTGCCTTTTGCTAACTCTAAAATTGCCTGTTTTGAATGCTCCAAATTTAGATCATTCTTAATCTTCCGAAAAATACCAACACCGTCATCAATAACAATTATTTGAACACTGAGATAATCCAGTGTTAAGATTATCCACAAATATTCTCCACCTGAATGATCGATCACATTGTTGACCATTTCAGTAAAACCGTACTGACAAATTTCCTTCACGTTTTTGTTAAGAGTTTTTAATAGAGGTGCCAAATCATTTCTCCAAAGCACATCTTCTTCAAGATCATTGTTTGGGTATGTCCATTCATATTCTGTTTGGACCAATTGATAATTTGGATATCTATTTGACCCTTTCTTTTCAAGAATTTCACCCTCAATAAGCTCATTGATATATTTTAATACCGTTGGTTTACTAAGATTGAAGTATTCACAGGTTTTCTGGGTAATTTTATTTGGATTTGCAGGCGTATTTGAAATAATATAATTTTTTATAAGATCAATAACTTCTTGTGTGAATTTCATATTGCCTCCGTTGGCTTATTATAAAGATAAATTGTAATATTTTTCTTTTAAGATAAAGATAAAGCATTAGAGACGAGATGTAAAGTAAAAATAAATGGTTTTAAATTCAAATTCATAGTTTATTGAATAAAAAAAATCACCCTTGTTAAAATTGCCCTAAGGTATTCAGATCACAGTGATACCAAATCAAATATGAATGAAATATTCAAGCGTTGACTTCGTTCTAATGGGTTGGGTACCCCGAGTAAAAACTCCCCTAAGACTATCCTGTGAGTTCTTACTTTGGACAGCCGGGGCCTCGACCACCAGATGGTTAAAATATAATTGATTGACCGACAATCTAAAAATCTATATATTTTATTTTAAAGATATAGCCAATCAGGGCACAGGGATTCATCACCTGGAGCCCCAAACAATTTAAAGGAATTGTAAATGAAAAAATGGTTATTCCTGCTGATACTTGCTTTGTTGTGGATCCAACCCATGTATGCAGACACATCATCATCCACCGCCAGCCAGGAAACCCCCAGCGGTTCCATAACAGACCCCAGTTACAAGTTTGATCCGGTCATTGAAGGGGATATGGTTTTCCATGAATTTACCCTCAGCAATACCGGCACCGCCCCCCTGGAAATCCTCAAGATAGAATCCGGCTGAGGGTGCACTGCAGCCACCAGTGACCGGCTGATTCTTCCGGGGGAAGAAGGAAAGATTAGGGTTACATTGTCAACACAGGGATATGGCGGCAGAATGGTCAGGCAGGTGGTTAAAATCCACACCAATGATCCTGCCTATCGGATATTCACCGTTTCCCTGTCCGGAGAAGTCAGACCGATAGCGCGCCTGACCCCGGAGATTGTCAGTCTCCGGGGAAAGCCGGGTGAAAAGATCTCTGCCCAGGTAAAAATCGTCCCGGCTGCCCTACCGGATTTTGATATCACCAGTGCACAGGCAAAAATGGGCAAAGACATAGATTTTACCATTGAAAAAAAAGGGACCCCGCCGGACAATTATTTTCTGCTGACTGTGAATAACATAAAACAAGGGGCCGGCAGATATTTTGACATCATTGTTCTGAAAACAGACACCACCCCCAAAAGAGATATTCGGGTCCGGGTTTCCGGTCACCTTCAGCCGTAACCCTATATTCATTCCACATTTTAACCACCCCCAGGGCAGGCAATTCTGGTTGTCTCCACGGGGGTGTTTTTGTTTAACAGGGTGCAGAACACACCCCTGGGATTTTTTTGTACCTGGGGTTGACAAACAAATCCTACAGCTATATATTCCAATTTAACGATATAGTAGACAGGGCACCATTCCGGCAGCCAGAAGCAGGTGCGGCTGACATATCGCTGCCCTGATAAAAAACGCTGGTTTGAGATATTTTTTGTACATGAATAGGAACCGACCATGAAAGAATTTATCAAAGTGATGAAAGCCCTGTCCGATCCGGCCCGGGTGAAGATCATGAAAATGCTTCAACACAAAACCATGTGTGTGTGTGAAATCCAGACTGCCCTGGACAAAGCCCAGTCCACCACCAGCAAGCACCTCAAGATACTGGAAGATGCCGATCTGATCACCTATCAGAAAGAGGGGCTGTGGGTGAACTACAAACTGGCGGACAGCACCCGGAACCTGTTTGCCGCCAGTCTGATCAGCCATCTGCACCACTGGCTGGAAGATGACCCGGAAGTGCAAGCCATGGTCCGCCAGCTGCCGGTCATTGACCGGCATATCATTTTGAACCGGAGCTGATTGTTTCTAAGAGGATTTTTCCTGATGAAAGAAAAAACCAAACTGCTCATTCTAGTGGCTTTGTTTCTCATGGCCTATTTCATCCCCTGGGCCCACCCGGTGGTCCGGCAGTCCGGGCTGGAGGCGTTCATGATGCTCCAGGAATATGCCAGGGAACATGTGCTGACCTGCTTGATCCCGGCCTTTTTCATTGCCGGTGCCATTGCCGTATTCGTATCCCAGGCATCGGTGCTCAAATATTTCGGCATTCAGGCCAATAAAATACTGTCCTATTCCGTGGCGTCGGTGTCCGGCACCATCCTTGCGGTCTGCTCCTGCACGGTGCTGCCGCTGTTTGCAGGGATCTACACCCGGGGAGCGGGCATCGGCCCGGCCACTGCATTTTTGTATTCCGGCCCGGCCATCAATGTGCTGGCCATCACCATGACCGCCAAGATCCTGGGATGGCAGCTGGGCCTTGCCCGGGCCATCGGTGCCATTGTTTTTGCTGTCATCACGGGCCTGTTGATGTCGGTGATCTTCAGAAAAGATGATATGGCCAGAACCGGGGGCCGGATCCATGTGCCGGATGAAGATGACACGGGCCGGACCCTTTTTCAGGACAGCATCTATATTCTGACCATGGTGCTGATCCTTGTTTTTGCCGCATTCGCCAAACCGGCCCCGGATGCCACAGGGCTCTGGCCGGCCATCTTTGCCGCCAAATGGTATATCACCATTTTTCTGCTGATCGCTTTGGGCTGGATGCTCAAAGCCTGGTTCACCAAAGAGGAGTGCGTATCCTGGTTTGATGCCACCTGGGGCTTCATGAAACAGATCTTTCCGCTGCTGTTTGCCGGTGTGATTGTGGCGGGATTTCTGCTGGGGCGGCCCGGGCACCCGGCGCTGATCCCTGAGCCGTACATCCAGTCCCTGCTGGGGGGCAACTCTTTGTGGGCCAATCTGTTCGCTTCGGTGGCCGGGGCGTTCATGTACTTTGCCACCTTGACCGAAGTCCCCATTCTTCAGGGCCTTTTAGGCGCCGGCATGGGCAAGGGACCGGCCCTGGCCCTGCTGCTGGCAGGCCCTGCCCTGTCTCTGCCCAACATGCTGGTCATAGCAAGCGTTATGGGCGCAAAAAAGACTGCGGTATTCAGTGCCATCATTATTGTGATGTCAACCATTGCCGGCATGATCTACGGTACTTTTGTAGTATAGTATAAAACCCGGAACATATCATTTAAAGGAGTCTCATAATGGAAATCAAAATACTGGGCCCTGGATGCCCTAAATGCGAACAAACCGGTAAAATAGTGGCAGAAGCCGTATCGGAAACAGGGGTGACAGCCAATGTGGAAAAAGTAACCGGTGTCATGGAGATCGCCGGATACGGGGTTTTCGGCACCCCGGCCGTGGTCATTGACGGGGATGTCAAGTGCGTAGGCAAAATCCCCAAAAAAGAGGATGTCAAATCCTGGCTGATACAATAGGCAAAACACAAAAACGCACGCGATAATTTTAATGTGTCTCCAGAGGAATTTTTTAAAAAATGGAATAGTCAAAAAATATAATCCGACTTTGATGATGAACTGAAGTATGTAAAATTATATATGAAAGGAAATTATAAAAAATGGTCCACCCCCGCCAGGCCGGCGTCTATTCCGCGCTGTTCACTTTCGGCCTGTTTATCACCATTGCGCTTATCGGCATCATCTGCGCCCTGCTGGGCAGGATGCTGGGGGATGTGGGAAACTATTGGCAGATTCTGGTGGGCGCTGTTCTGGTATGGGTGGCCCTGGGCATGCTCGGGGTGGGAAAATGTTCCATGTCCGGGGGTCCTATGCACCGCCTGAAACCCAAAGGCATGACCGGGGCCTTTGTACTGGGGCTGGCCTACGGGGTGTTGTCCGGTTCCTGCACCTTCGGTTTCATCGCCCCTATTCTGGCGCTGATCACCATCCAGGAAAAGGTGATGACCGGTGTCATCCTCATCATCCTGTTCGGCATCGGCCACTGCCTGCCCATCGTGATTGCCGGCAGTTCCACGGCCCTGGTGAAAAAACTGCTGGAAAGCAGCACCTGGAGCGGGGCCGGCATGTGGTTCAGGAAACTGGCCGGGGCCACCATCATGCTGCTGGGCCTGTATTTCATTGCCAATCCCTTTTTTTCGGCCATGCAGGCGGTATAAACCGGCAGCACAACCAAACTCAGGAGAAATGACATGCTGTTGAAGACCTATTCTCTCGCACCCGCACTTGTATGGCACCATATCGGAAATACAGCCCGCCAGGCAATTTTCATCATACTGCTTTCCATGGCCCTTGGTATAGCCGTCAACCTCATCCGGCCGGACAGCATCCCCTTTGTGGAAACCTGGTCCATGGCGGACAAACTGGCTGCAGAAGGCGGTGACACCCTGGCCATTACTCTGGAAGACGCGACAACCCTGTTTGCAGACAATGCCGCAATTTTTCTGGATGCCCGGTCACAGGCCGAATATGACCGGGGCCACATCCAGGATGCCGTCAACCTGCCCTGGCATGAGGTGGACAATTACTTTGAAACCGTCATCATGACCCTGAACCCGGAAGCCATGTACATCACCTACTGCGACGGAGAGGCCTGTTTGTTGAGCCATGACCTGGCAATGCTTCTCAAGGACCTGGGATTCACCCGGGTCAAGGTGCTGGTCAACGGCTGGACCCTGTGGAAGGAACACGATCTGCCCGTTACCACCCCGTCATCCTGATTTTTCGGAGGCCCCATGCCGCAAAAAAAACTGTCTTATGACACCACACTCACTTTAGGCTATCACTTCACCCGGCTGGTCATGACCTGTGTGTTCCTCTATGCCAGCATCGACAAAATCATCCACCCGGACCTGTTTGCCCAAGCCGTTTACAACTACCAGGTACTGCCCGGATATCTGGTGAACCTGACCGCCCTGATACTGCCCTGGCTGGAGCTGCTCCTGGGCACCTGTCTGCTGTTCAACCGGTGGATGGCCGGGGCATCCGCTCTGGCAGCCATGTTAATGGCGTTGTTTGTTGGGATGATCACGTTCAACCTGGCCCGGGGCCTGGATATCAGCTGCGGGTGTTTTTCCGCAGCCCCGGATGAAGGCCCCATCACAGCGCTGACCCTGGCACGGGATGTTTTGTTTCTGATCTTCTCCCTGACACTGGCCATGTTGGTCTATGTCAGAAAAACCAGAAATGTCATGGAAATCCTTGAGGAAAACCGGGGCGGGTGATGGAGACGGCAACCGGTTTCACCTCCCTGGTTCTGGAAATTTTTAAAAAGTGCGCCGGCCGGTCCGGATGCGAGGTGTGCAGGGAACACATGGAAGAGGATTGCCTGTTTTTTCCTGAAATGTACCGCCTCCACGACCTGGCAGAAGAAACCGGCACGCCCCCGGATAAAAAGGCCCTGGCATCCCTGGTGGACCTGTGCACCCTGTGCGGGCTGTGCCCGTGCCAGGATATCCGGATGCTGGTGCTCAAAGCCAAGGCTGCCCGGGCCGAAGAGAAAAAACCGCCGCTGGCTGCAAGACTTCTGTCGGATGTCCGGCAGGCCGGCCATTGGGGAACGGCCTTTTCCGCTTTGTTAAATCCCCTGAGCCGGCTGACACCTGTCACAGCAATGGCAAAAAAAATCCTGGATATCCATCCTGAAAGATCCTTGCCTGCTTTTCCTGAAGAAAGCTTTTTTGTGTGGGCCAAAAAAAAAGGATTGACCACGCTTGTGAAAAACCCCAGCCAGGAGGGCTCCAGGATCGCCTATTTTGCAGGATGCAGTGCCGGGTATTTGTTTCCTACGGTGGCCAAAGCAGCCGTGAGTATTCTTGAAAAAAACAACATTCAGGTATTTGTCCCTTCCCAGCAATGCTGCAGCATGCCCCTGATCATGGAAGGAAACCAAAAAACGCCTGAAAAACGAATCCAGGCCAACCTAAAAACCCTCGGTGCCTGTATTCAGGACGGATACGACATTGTCTGCTCCTGTCCCACCTGCGGGTATTTTTTCAAAAACCTGCTGAAAGAAACCGCGTACTATTCAGACGCATTTCAACAGCGTGCCGATGTCTGCGGCAACCGGATGCAGGTACCGGTGGGATCCGGGAACAAACAGTTCACCACTGTGCCCATGGGCATTTACAAAACCTTTTTAAAAGATAACGGATATTTTTCCGGCATCGATCCGCTGCAGCGCATTGATCTGTCCATGAACGTTCAGGATCTGGGGGAATACCTGCTGGCCCGTCACAAAGCCGGGCAGCTTTCCATCTCCCTGAAAGACCCGGCCCGGCCCCTGGCTTATTTTGCTCCCTGCCACCTGCGGGAACAAAACATCGGCCATCCTTATGTGGAGATAATTCAGTCCCTGCCCGGTGCAGATATCATCCCGGTGGGCGGGGAGATGCTCTGTTGCGGCATGGGGGGCCACCTGGGGTTTAAAACCGGGTTTCATAAGCATTCCCTTGCCATCGGCGGTCCCCTGTTTGACAGGCTGGCGGCCGCATCCGGCCGGACCCTTGTCACGGACTGCCTTTCCTGCCGCATGCAGCTGCAGCACGTATTTTCCCGGCAGGTGTTTCATCCGCTTGAACTGCTTGGTCTCAGCGAATATAAGACATAGTGATACCATGGGGAATTTTTCACATGAAACTGAAAAGACCTGCAAAAAAGATTGTTTTTTCCTATAAATCCGCGTACAGTTTAATATCACAATGTGGTATAAATATCCGCATGGCCCTATGGCAACAATAAACTGAGACCCTGGATATATGCTTTGGCAACGACTACAGGAGAAACCCATGCAGACCATTGAACTGGACCATTCCGTCCAGGAGTTTATCGACCAGGTTGAAGATCTGAGCCATTCCCATCTGAGCCGGTGCTGGCACTGCCTGACCTGCAGCGGGGGATGCCCGTTCAGCGAAGATATGGATTACATGCCCAACACGATCATTCGGATGATCCAGTTCGGGCTCAAGGAAAAAGCCCTGTCCTGCTCCACCATCTGGCTGTGCGTAGGATGCAACACCTGCGCCATGGAATGCCCCAACGGGGTGGATGTGGCAGCGGTCATGGACGGACTCCGACAGCTGGCCATTCAGGAAAAAATTCCGGTGGCTGAACCCGGGATCCTTTCCTTCCACAATGCGGTTATCGACTCCATTGCCCGGTACGGCCGGACCCACAAACTGGAAATCATGATGCGGTATAAACTGGCCAGCAGGGACCTGTTTTCCGATATCGACCTCGGGTTTAAAATGATGTCCCGCCGCAAACTGGACCTGATGCCCTCCAAGGTCAGAGACAGGGAAAGTATCCGCAATATTTTCAAACAGAATAAGGCAGGCAGGTAATACCGTGACACTTGTTTCCCAGACCAGCTTAAGCTATTTTCCCGGATGCTCCCTGGCCACCACAGCCAAGGAAAACAACGCGTCTTTGCACACATTTGTCGACCATTTCGGCATCACCCTCACCGAGGTGGATGACTGGAACTGCTGCGGCTCATCCTCCACCCACAGCGTGAACGCGGAACTGGCGTTTTCCCTGGCAGCCCGCAACTTGTTCCAGGCACCGCTGGACAAACCCATGCTCATCGCCTGTCCCGGGTGTTTTCTGCGGCTCAAGCATGCCCAGAAGGAGCTGGCCGATTCAAAACAGCGCCAGGAAATATGTGAACACCAGTTCAACCGCCCCTACAACCCTGATCTCAAGCTGATGCATTTTTTCGAACTGCTGGCGGACATGGGCAGGGAAGGGATTTTAAAAGAGCTGGACGACCGGCTCAAAGGATTGAAAATCGCCCCTTATTACGGCTGCATGCTGGCCAGGCCTCCCCATATGAACAAGGAAAAAAACCATCATGGCCTGATTGAAAAAACCATGGCAGCCCTGGGAGCGGAATCGGTCTACTGGTCTTTCATGTCCCGGTGCTGCGGCACGTTTTTGTCCGTCAGCCGGCCTGAAATTGCGGAAAAACAGGTAAACCGTATCATGCAGGGGGCCATTGCCACCGGTGCGGAATGCATCGTCACCGCCTGTGCCATGTGCCATCTGAATCTAGAGATCAGATGCCTGAAAGAAAACCAGATCCCCATTTTTCACTTTTCAGAACTGCTATCTCTGGCTTTGGAAGGAAAATTCTCCAGATCCTGGCTTAAGCGCCACCTGATCGATCCGACGCCGCTGCTGGAAGAAAAGCAATTGATTAATGTTCTGGTACCAGCAGGATGCCGCCGATGATGCACAGCCCGACCCAGACGGTCAGGTACCGCTCAAACACACTTGTCATTTTCCGATCATTGTCAACAGGGGAACCCATGGGTGATTTTTCTCCTTTTTCAGTATCGTTCCATTTTTTTAAATTGAAGACAACCGTCTATTTTCGGGGTTTATGACAATACATTGTCCGGCAGTTTTTCCACAAACGCCCGGATTTCATCTCTGACTTTCCGGTAGCAGTCCAGCCGGGCGTTTTCATCACCGCCTTTTTGTGCCGCATCCTTTGCCAGGGCCGGGGGGTCTGCAAATCCCTGATGGACCTTTTTACCGGCAAGGGGAAAAAAGGGGCAGGATTCTTTTGCCTGGTCACACACCGTAATCACCACATCCATTTGTTTGTCCTGAAATTCTTTGACATGTTTGGACCGGTGATAAGAAATATCCACCCCCGCCTCCTTCATAACCGCCACAGCCTTAGGGTCCACGCCGTGGGTTTCGACTCCTGCGGAAAACACATCGATCACATCATTTTTAAGATGCCGGGTCCACCCTTCAGCCATCTGGCTTCTGCACGCATTTCCCGTGCACAGAAACAATATCTTCAATTTCTGATCACCCATCTGCTTTCTCCTTTTTTTGCAGCGGGCAGCAGGCCTCTCCCCGCTGCTGTCGGGGTTTTGTCAATCTCCTGTGCCAAGCCAAAGCCCCAAACCGGTTAATGCCAGTCCGCCCAGATTGTTGACCAGGATGTTCATCATTGCCTGAAATCTCATGCCGGCCTGACCGGCAGCGATGGTTTCCATGGAAAAAGCTGAAAAAGTTGTCAGCGCCCCTAAAAACCCGGTGATCAGCAGCAGGCGCATCTCCGGGGTCAGCAGGCGTGTCCGGTCTGAAAGACCGAAGAGCAGTCCAATCAGAAAACATCCCGTCATATTGACGGCCAGCGTGCCCCAGGGAAAGCGGGTGCCCCACAGGTTGATCGTCAGAAGGCTGATACCGTAACGGCCTGCTGCGCCCAGGCTGCCGCCCAGCATGACCCAGAGCAGTTTTTCCATGATTTGTATGGCCCCTTTGTTTTTGTTGCCGGTATGGTTTGATTTACCAGTATGGTTTTAAAATTACTGCAAAAGGATAGCAATCATTATTTTTAAAACAACAAAGTTGCATATATTTCTCAACAAATACATGCAATTGGCATATAATGCTGCTATATTGGATATAGTCAAAAACAATTGCCGTGCAAATTCAAGATCAAATAATGTCTGCACAGCAGATCCTTTTGAAAAGACTGTTTTTCAACATTTGACAGCCGGACACTCCTGTTATTGTTTAGATATCTGCTGCTGTAATTTACAGATATGAAAGGGGGCATGTTGCATAGAGCCAGAACATTTTCAGATTTTTTTAATGCGCTGGATAAAAGGGGTGATGCCCCTTTTCTGGTCCGCATGAAACAAAAAGGATTAAAGCAGCACACCTACGCAGAGCTTGCAGCAGATTCTCTGGCCCTTGCCAGAGGACTTTACGGAAAAACAAAAGCACGGAAACGGACAGGATTGTTTGCCGAACCAGGATTTGCTTCCATTACCGCTGCCCTGGGAGTGATCCGTTCAGGCGCATCAGTGCTGCTCATGGATGTTCAAGCAGGAGACCAGGTGCTCAAAGATATCCTTGCCGACAGCGGCACCAGCCTGGTATTTTCCACCAGCCGGCACGCAAAGCGGCTGAAAGCAATCGCCCCGGATATCACACTGGCAATTTTAGATGCGGAAGATGACAAGGACGGTTCCTGGAAGAAATTTTTTGCCCTGGAAGGGGATTTGCCGGATCCGTCTTCAGAAGATGAAGCTGCCCTGTTCTACACGTCCGGAACCACCGGACCGCCCAAAGGCGTTCCTCTCAGCCATGGCAATCTGATGTTTCAACTGGATACGGTATCCCAGACCGGATTGGTCAGTGAAAAAGACATCACGCTTCTGCCGCTGCCACTGCACCACGTTTATCCTTTTGTCATCGGCATACTCGTTCCCCTGTCCATGGGATTGACCATTGTACTGCCCGGTTCTCTCACCGGACCACAGATCCTCCGGGCTGTAAAGGAGGCAAAAGTAACAGTAATCCTTGGTGTTCCCCGGCTTTACAGCGCTGTTTTTTCAGGTATCCAGGATCAGTTCACATCCAGGGGGATCATTGCAGAACACCTATTTGATCTGCTTCTCAAACTTGCTGTCGTGCTTTGCAAAAACAAACTTTCTGCCGGCAGGCTGATATTCAGAGCCCTGCACAGGAAAATCGGTCCTGACCTGCACATTCTGGCATCAGGTGGTTCTTTTCTTGATCCGGAGCTGGCCTGGAAGCTGGAAGGACTCGGCTGGAACGTGGCCATCGGTTACGGACTTACCGAAACCTCTCCTCTGCTGACAATCAATCCTCCTGGATCAGGACGGGTTAAAAGTATCGGCAGGGCCATCAAGGGGGTCGAAATCAGGTTTGATCCGTCAGCCATCCCTGACCGGGATGATGAAAAAAACCGGGAACCGGGCAAGAAAAAAGGAGAAATTCTGGTCAAAGGCCCCGGCTTGTTTTCAGGTTATCTCAACCTGCCGGAAAAAACGGCTGAAGCATTTACCGATGGGTGGTTCAAAACCGGGGACCTGGGGTATCAGGATGACGCGGGTTATGTTTATGTTACCGGACGGGTTTCCACTTTGATCGTCACCAGCGGCGGGGAAAATATCCAGCCGGATCATGTGGAAAAGGTCCTTGAAGAACATCCGGTGATCAGCGAAGCCGGGGTACTGCAAAAAGAGGGAAAATTGACAGCGCTTCTGGTGCCTGATCCGGCAAAAATCATTAAAAGACAAACAGACAATATCCGTGAAGTGCTGGGAGAGGCAGTCAGGGACCAGAGCAGGAAAATGCCCTCCTATCAGCGTATCGAAGATTTTACCATAACCCGGGAATCTCTTCCCCGCACCCGGTTGGGTAAAATTAAACGCCACCTTCTCGAAGACCGGTATGTATCCGCCATCAAACAAAAAGAAGAGACACCAGAGCCGGGTCCCATTTCTCTGGAAAAGATGTCTGATCAGGACCGGGTTTTTCTTGAACATGATGCTGTATGGCAGATCTGGAAATGGCTGGGTGAGCGGTATCAGGACCGGCGTTTGACCCTGGATACCAGTCTCCGCCTGGATCTGGGGGTGGACTCCATGGAATGGCTGAACCTGACCATGGAAATACGTGAAAGAATCGGGGTAGAGCTCACAGACGAATCTATCCGGAGAATCGACCTTGTCCGGGATCTTCTCAAAGAAGTGAAAGAAGCATCCGGAGAAGAAACAACCCCCGCTTCTCTGGAAGAACCTGAAAAAATTGTTCCTGAACAGCAAAAACAATTCATTGAACCCCTGAAACCGGCCATGAGGCATATTGCCGCAACCTTATTCAAGGCCAACAGACTGCTGATGCATCTGCTGTTCAGGGTAAAAATAAAAGGGATTGAAAACATTCCGGACGGCAGGGTTGTATTTACCCCTAATCACCTCAGCTATCTGGATCCTTTTATTCTGGCAGCAGCCTTGAAAAATGAACGGCTGACCAACACCTTCTGGGTGGGTTTGCGTGAGATCACCCTGCAGAATCCTGTCAACAGGATGGTGACCCGTCTGGCCAAAACCATACCCATTGATCCGAAAAAAGGGGTCTTTTCTTCTATAGCTTCGGCCGCACTTGTACTCAAACGCGGCAACAGCCTGGTCTGGTTTCCTGAAGGAAGGCGGTCCCCTTCGGGAAAACTGCAGCCGTTCAGGCAGGGAATCGGGGTGCTTTTGGAGCATTATGAGGTGCCGGTGGTACCGGTTTTTATCAAAGAAACTGAAAAGGCACTGCCGGTGGGCAGTGCGGTTCCAAAGCCTGTAAAGGTCACGGTGACATTCGGGGAACCAGTATTTTCCGGACAGCTCAGGCAAAAAGGAAAAGGGGAAAATCCCAGGGACAAAATCATTGAAGGACTACACACCATTGTTGCTGAAATGGAACGATAAATTGGCTTGTAACCTTAGTTGACAAGGAATGGTGCATAATATGAGAGAGAAAAAAAACCCATTTCCAGCAGACAGGCCCCATCTTCGGGTCGGTGTTGTCGGGGCCGGGTATCTGGGAAAATTTCACGCTGAAAAATATGCCCGTCATCCAGGGGTTAAGCTTGTCGGCGTAGTGGATTCCGACCCCTTACAGGCAGACATGATCGCAGGGCAATGGGACTGCAGAAGCTATTATGATCACAAAGACATTATCGGCAAAGTTGATGCAGTGAGTATTGCAGTGCCCACAGAGTCCCATTATGCAATCAGCCGCGATTTTATCAATAACCATGTGGATGTTTTAATTGAAAAACCCATGACCACCACCATTGAACAGGCTGATGACCTGATCAGGCTGGCTGAAAAAAACAAATGCATCATTCAGATCGGACAACTGGAACGGTTCAATCCGGTGGTGGGCGCCCTGCAGGGAATCGTTCATAAGCCGCTTTTTATTGAGTCGCACCGTCTGAGCATGTTCAAGGGACGCGGCCTGGATGTCAGTGTCGTGCTCGACCTGATGATTCACGACATTGATCTTATCTTGAATTTTGTACGTTCCGGCATCAGGAACATACATGCAGCCGGTATTCCGGTAATCACCGACACCGTGGATATCGCCAACGCCCGGCTGGAGTTTGACAGCGGGTGCATTGCCAATGTAACCGCGAGCCGCATTTCAATGAAAAACGAACGCAAAATCAGACTTTTTCAAAACGATGCCTATATCTCTGTAAATTTTGCGGATCGGGATATTACTATTGTCCGCCAGAATGGATCCGGACATGAAGGTATCATTCCGGGCATGACCGTTGATAAGCAGAGCTTTTCCCATGCAGACGCACTGGAAGATGAAATTTGTTCTTTTGTCGCAGCCGTTACTGCCAAAAAACAGCCGGAGGTCACCGGCCGGATGGGGAGAGATGCTTTGGAGATCGCCCTCAATGTAATGGAACAGATTCAGCAGACCAGTGAACGGCTGGTAAAATAGCCACAGGATTTTTTATGAAATCAAAATCAATCGTCATGTCGGCGGGTGAGGCATCAGGGGATCTGCACGGATCCCATCTGGTCCATGCGCTGCGCGAACAACATGGGTCATTGTATATTTGCGGCATGGGAGGAAGATCCATGCAGGCAGCTGGTGCGGATATCCTTATTGATGCCGATCAGCTGGCTGTTGTCGGTATAACCGAAGTGCTTGCCAAGGTTCCCCGGGTTTTCAGGGCCATGACCCGGCTCAAAAGGCTGCTCTCTGATCTGCGGCCGGATCTGCTCATTTTGATCGATTATCCCGAATTCAACCTTCATCTGGCTGCCAGAGCCAAAAAACTGGGCATTCCCGTGCTCTATTATATAAGCCCGCAATTATGGGCATGGCGCTCCGGCCGGGTCAGAAAGATACGAAAGAGAGTGGACCATATGGCAGTAATCCTCCCATTTGAAGAAGCCTTTTACAGGCAGCACAATGTGCCGGTATCTTTTGTGGGTCATCCGCTGATGGATTCAGATACCGGCAGGGCTGCCCTGCGTTCACCCTCTCTTCCGGACATGCAGTGTCCGGTGATCGGGCTTTTTCCGGGCTCCCGCGCCGGGGAAGTCAGCAGCCTTCTTCCCATAATGCTTGCAGCTGCTCAGCTTCTGGAGAAGCGACTAAAAAAGGTCTGCTTTGTGATCTCCTCAGCCCCTTCCATCAACCGAGCATTGATTTCCTCCATCCTGGGAAAATATGCACTTTCCCATGTTGAAATCAGCAGCGAACCGGTCGGCACACTGTTCCCCAAATGCCATCTGGCAATCGTGGCCTCAGGCACAGTGACATTGGAAGCTGCTATCTGCGGTACTCCCATGATTATTACATATGTGGTTTCCCCCTTAAGCTACCGGCTGGGCCGTGTCCTGATCCGGGTGGAACATATCGGTCTGGTCAACCTGATCGCCAAAAAACGCATTGCCCCGGAACTGGTGCAGCACCAGGTCACAGCTGAAGCTGTCTGTGCATCCGCCTGGGAGATTATATCCAATCCCGATAAATACCAACAGGTGTGCCGGGAATTGGCTGTTGTACGGAACCGCCTGGGAAAGCAGGGGGCTTCCCGGAATGTCGCGGACATTGCCTGCAGCCTGATGGGCTGCCGCCATGGTTTTTAAACACAAAACCACCCAAAAATCCTGAACTGCTGATCAAGCGGATCAGGGTACGGCACCATGAAAACGCTTATTGAAATCAACTATCGGCCATGGTCCTGATCTTTTTTTCTAATCCCGATACTTTATGAGATTTCCGGCAGCCTGCACCATATCTTTTCTACAGCATTTACAAGCAGAAAATGGGGGGAATACTGTATTTCAGCATAAAACAGATATTGTTATCTTGACTCCATGCGCTGATGTGAAAATTGCATGATCCTAAATAAACAAAACCGCAAAGGAGGTTTATGATGAAACACCGAAAAACAATGGTCTTGACAGTGCTTCTGGCCGCTGCCATGCTTTTAGGGGCAAACGCTATACTGGCAAATTATGAGAGTAATGAAAAAATGGGCATTCCCGAAGATGTCGATCCGATTCACGCCACCTATCTTCCTGTGATGATGGATAAAAGTTTCCAGGCCACCATGGAAAAAGACAAGAAGATGAAGCCTGAGATCATGGAGAGACAGAAAACCCTGCTGGAACGCCGTTATGATCTGAGCGACAACCCTTCTGATGTAATGATGTCAGCAGAAAGAAAACCTGTTCAAAAAGGCGTACGCGTAAAACTGCCCGACGGCATGACCTGGAAAAAGCTTTCAGAAATGTCGCCTGATCAGATACGCGCAAAAGGCCTTTTTCCGGAAGGATTTCTGCCGCTTCCCCATGCCAAGCATGAAACCGGCGGCCAGGTGATTCCCCCTGATCATATTGAAGAGATCAACAATCTGGAACAGCGCAATCTCGAACGATTCGATGTTGCATTCGACCTGCCCGATCACCTGCTGCCTGAATTTCCGCCGCCCATATTTCTTACCACCAGGCCGGACCTGGGCGATGTCTCACAGGGCAAGCTGCTGTCCATCAGAAATTATTACGAGATAATGCACGGGATACTCACCCCGGTGCAGATGGAAGGACTGCGGCTTCTGCTCACCCCGTTTCCGCAGCAGCAGTTCAACCAGACCGAGGACCGCAAGGTTGAAAAAGCAAGTCTGGGAATTTCGTGTTTTGACTGTCATGCCAACGGCCACACCAATGCGGCCTTTCACCTCAACCCGGATACAAGGCCGCATATAGCACGGCTCCGGCTGGATACCGTCAGCCTCAGGGGGATGTTCAATCAGCAGATCCACGGATCCAAACGGTCCCTGCGTTCAATTGAAGACTTCACCGAATTTGAACAGCGGACCGCATATTTTGACGGAGACCATGTAACTGCCGCCAAAAAGGGGGTCCATCTGCCGGATCGCAGCAGCCAGGTGTCCATGATGGCCCAGATGCAGAACATACTGGACTTTCCGCCGGCACCGAAACTCACGGTTTTCGGTCGTCTCGACCCGGAAAAGGCAACCAAGATGGAACAAAAGGGAGAAGAAATATTTTTCGGAAAAGGCCGCTGCGCCGAATGCCATCCAGCCCCGTTCTATCTTGATGACAAGATGCACAACCTTCAGGTGGAACGGTTTTATAAACCCCATATGAGCAACAAAAAATGGATCACCGGGGTTGGACCCATTAAAACCTTTACCCTCAGGGGCATAAAAGATTCACCGCCTTATATGCACGACGGCCGGCTCCTCACCCTTGAAGATACGGTCGAATTCTTCAATATCGTCACCGAACTCAACCTCAACAAAGAAGAAAAAGAGGCCCTCACCGCCTTTATGCGCTGCCTCTAAGGCGAAATCATAACCCGGGCGGATACCCTTTTGGGGGATATCCGCCCGAACACTTACGGGTTCCGGATCTCAATTTTTCCGGACTGGTATCGGATTTTTTTGGACATATCCTGTGACAATTATGGAAGACCATGGTCAACCCCTACCCCTGCTATTGAAAACCTTCGGGAAATAGCCTATGATTTTGCCATGATTTTCCAGATCCAGCCAGATGCTGCTGCCGGGATGCAGCAGAGAAAATAATTGAAACTGATCCTTCCATATTTCCGGCAGTTCAAGGTCCAGATTCTGCTGGGCATGGTCTGCATGATCATCGTGGACGGTGCCCAGCTCATTGTTCCCCAGATTGTCAAATCTGCTGTGAATGTCTTGTCATCAGACAACCTGGACCAGACCATACTGCTGCGGCAGTGCGTGTTCATTCTGGGCCTGGGCGTGGTCATGACCGTGCTGCGCTATGTCTGGCGCATGCTGCTCATGGGCAGTGCCAGAAACCTGGAAAAAGGGATTCGGAACCAGTTGTTTGCCCATGCCATGGCACTGGACCCCGCCTTTTATGACCGGGTGAAAACCGGTGACATCATGGCCCATGCCACCTCGGATATCAACCATGTGCGCATGGCTTTCGGGTTCGGCATCATTGTGCTGGTGGACACGGTACTGCTGGGAGGTGCTATCCTGGCCATCATGATCTGGACCCACCCGAAACTGACGGCCATGGCCATGATCCCCATGCCGGCCCTGATTTTTTTCACCCGGTACCTGGGCAAAAAAATGCATGACTTTCACACCACGGCCCAGGAATCTTTTTCACAGCTGACCGAAATGATCCGGGAAAGCTTTTTCGGCATCCGGATCATCAAGGTGTTTAATTTTGAACCGCTGGTATCAGAACGGGTGAACCATGCTGCCACAGACTACTATAGAAAAAATCTGAAACGGGCGGTGGTTACGGCCCTGCTCCGGCCGCTGCTGGGCTTTTTTTTCAACATATCTTCTCTGGTGATCCTGATTTACGGGGGATTTTTGGTGATCAACAACACCCTGAGCCCTGGAGACCTGGTGGCCTTTCTCCAATACCTGGGGCTGCTGGCCTGGCCGGTCATTGCCATCGGCTGGATGACCAACCTTTTCCAGCGGGGTTTGTCCTCTCTGCGCAGAATCAATGCCCTGCTGGAATCACAGCCCCGGATCAGATGCCCTGAAAATCCGGTGCCCATGCCACGGCTGCAGGGACACATCCGGTTTGCTCACACCGGATTTTCCTATGATGACGGCCCTCCGGTACTTTCAGACATCTGCCTGGACATTCGCGCCGGTACCCGAATAGGCATCACAGGTCCTCCCGGTACCGGCAAAACCACCCTCATGTATCTGATCCTGCGGCTGTACGATCCCACAGACGGTGTGATCCGTGTGGACAATATTCCCACCGTCGACCTGGATCCGGATGCGCTGCAGGCAGGCATCGCGTTGATGCCCCAGGAACCTTTTTTATTTTCCACCACCATCAAAGACAATATTCTCATGGGACGGCATCTGGATTCCCGGAACATGGACCGGGTGATCCATACCTGTGATCTGAGCGATACCGTTGCCGCCATGCCCGAAGGACTGGATACCCGGGTGGGAGAGCGGGGCGTTACCCTGTCCGGCGGTCAGAAACAGCGGCTGTCCCTGGCCCGGGCCCTGGTGGAGAAAAAACCGGTTCTCCTCCTGGATGACCCGGTGAGCCAGCTGGACACCCAGACGGCACACAAAATCATTGACCGCATCAACCGCCTGACCAAGGGCAGTACCTGCATCATCATCTCCCACCGGCTGTCAGCCCTGTCCGACTGTGACAAGATATATATCCTGGAAAAGGGCCGGATCCGGGCAAGGGGTTCCCATGCCGAACTGCTCGACACCAGCCGCTATTACCGCCATGCGTTTGAAGTCCAGCAGTTTGAGGAAACACCATGAAGCTTGAAGAAAAGGAAATACGCCTGGCCGATCTGGTGCTGGCAAAAGCTTTGTGGCCCTATATCCGGCCCTATGCATGGATGCTCGCCTGTTCCACTTTGCTGGTCTTTGCGGGGATTTTTTTTGAACTGTCCATCCCTTTGCTCATCCAAAAAGGCCTGGACGGATTTATCCTTGGAACAGAAAATGGATCCGGTGCTTCTTTTCTCGGATTCCACATGACAAAATTCAAGGACTTTGCCGTCTTTTTCAGCCTGGTGATCCTGGCAGCCTTTGTGATTGATTTTGGCCAGACCCTGTTCATGGAATACAGCGGCCAGAAGATCATTCTGCATCTGCGGTGCGCCCTGTTTTCCCACATGACCGGTCTGCCGGTGGCCTATTATGACAAAAACGCCTCCGGCCGCCTGGTGGCCCGGGTGGCCGGAGATATTGAGAATATGAATGAAATGTTTACCAGTGTGCTGGTTTTCATCTTCAAGGACCTGGTGCTCATGGCAGCGATTTTTGTGATGCTGGCCCGGCTCAATTCCGGCCTGGCCTTTTACCTGTTTTTGCTGGTGCCGGTAATCCTGGTGAGTGTGACCGGATTTTCCAGGCGGGTGCGCAATGTCTTTCGGACCATCCGCCAGAAAATCGGGGAAATCAACCACAGTTTTTCCGAAGGTATCTCCGGCATCAGGATCATCCAGACCACGGGCAGCAAAAATACCTTTATCAACCGTTTCAGGCAGCTCAATGAGGCCCACTATACTGCTGCCATGTTCCAGATAAAAATTTTTGCGGTGTTCATGCCTTTTATCGGATTTTTGGGCATCATCAGCACGGCCATCATTCTGTGGACCGGCAGTTTCAAGGTGACATCCCAGCAGATGACCATCGGGGAGCTGGTGGCGTTTCTCACCTACATGAAACTGTTTTTCAGGCCCCTGCGGGAACTGTCTGAAAAATTCAACCTGCTCCAGAATGCCCTGGCATCTGCCGAACGTATCATCACAGTGCTGGAAAAACCCCGGGACCTTCAGCGCATCACCCAAAAAAGAAACCGGCTTGATACCATTGACCGTCTGACCGTTGACCATGTTGACTTCTCCTATGATGAAGACACACCAGTGCTCAAAGACATCTGTTTTTCTTTGAAAAAAGGGGAATCCATCGGCATTGTCGGCCAGACAGGTTCCGGCAAAACCTCCATCATCAACCTGATCACCGGGTTCTACCGGCCGGATGGCGGCCGTATTCTGATCAACAATCAGGCCATGCAATCCATCAATATCATGGATATCCGAAAAAAAACCGCACTGGTCATGCAGGATCCCGTCCTTTTTTCAGGCACCATCAAAGACAATGTCTGTCCCCCGAAAAAAAACTTGAACGCCCCTGCCTTGAAAAAAGTACTGGAACAGGCCAACTGCCATTTTCTGTATGACAGATTCAAAGGACCTGACACCCTGCTGAAAGAAGGGGGCCGTCCGCTTTCCGCCGGGGAAAAACAGCTGGTGTGCATTGCCAGGGCCTTTGCCTGCGATCCGGACCTGATCATTTTCGATGAGGCCACCTCCTACATGGATTCCGGATCTGAACAAGCCGTACATGAGGCCATGAACCGGCTCATGCACGGCCGGATGTCCATT
>DATFKQ010000094.1:0-19710 GCA_035268565.1 Desulfotignum sp.
CAGGAGTTGTTTGAATATATCAACACCATTCTGGCCGAACCCCGGCAGCGGTATAATGAGCTGGTCAAAAACCCGGGGGATATTGAAGACATTCTGTCCAAAGGAGCGGACAAGGCCAGAGGGTTTGCCGTGCCGTTTTTAAAACAGATCCGGTCTGCCATCGGCATCCGGTCACTGGGTTGACGCGGAACATACATACCTGAGGCCCTTGCATATGAGGGTTTCCACCTATTTATATTTTTTGTGTTCTGGTGTTTTATATACCCTGGATATTTTACATGAATATGCAGACTCCCCTGTTTTTAAGGGGACAATCACAACACAAAAAGGAATGTATGTATGAACCGTCAAGAATTCACCCTCTATTTTACAGACCGCGAGCAAGATGATTTCACGGGGATGTCCAAATGGTTTCGAAACATCGGGATCGCCCTTCTGGTGATCGGCATTCTGGCTGTCATCCTGCCTTATGTGGCCACCTTGACCGTGCAGGTACTGGTGGCGGTCATCCTGCTTCTGGCCGGTGTGCTGCAGATTGCCCATGCCGTATCGGTGCGAAAATGGCGCCCCGTCTTCTGGGAGGTCCTTTTTGCCGTTCTCTTTCTTCTGACAGGCATCCTTTTTCTGGTCAGTCCCATGAGCGGCGCATTTGCACTGACCGTGATACTGGGGATCTTTTTTCTGATACTCGGCGCTTTCAAAATCCAGTCAGCTCTGGTGTGGCGGCAGCGGCCCGGCTGGGGATGGATGATGACCAACGGCATACTTTCGCTCATTCTGGGGGTTTTTGTCCTTGCAGGCCTGCCTGGAACAGCGCTGTGGGTTATCGGCCTGATACTGGGCATAGATCTGATATTTTCCGGCATCACTGCCATGGTCATCAGCAGCAGGCTGAAACACCTGTCCGCAACATAGCCTTTTAAAAAAATCCCGGCATTTGAATTATAAACACTGCTGTTCTGCCGCGGGCCTTTAATCACCGGGTCAGGCCGGCGATTTCTTCAGAAGTCAGGTACCGCCAGGCCCCGGACTGCAGATCACCCAGAGATATATTGGCCATGCGCACCCGCACAAGGGTTTCCACCCGGTTGCCGGTCTTTCCCACCATCCTGCGGATCTGCCGGTTCATCCCCTGCTTGAGAACAATGGTGAACCTGTTTTTGGCCGTCCGCCGCACCCTGGCTTTCCTGGTTTTTTTCCCCTGGATCACCATGCCCCGGGCCATGGTATCAAGATCTGCATCTTTTACAGGATGAGAAGTGGTGACCTGGTATTCTTTTTCATGGTTGTGGGAAGGATGGGACAGTTTGTTGTGCAGGTCTCCGTCATTGGTGAGCAGCACCAGGCCCTGGGAATCCTTATCCAGTCTGCCCACAGGAAAGATCCGTTCCTGTACCTTCACAAGATCCAGAATGATCCGGTCATTATGCTTTCTGGCACAGGAAGTGACCACGCCTCTGGGCTTGTTTAGGGCAATATAGACAAAATCGGTTTTTTCGGCCAGATGCACCCTTTTGCCGTCACACAGGACCACATCATTTTCCGGATCCACCCGGGTGCCCAAAGTGGTGACGGTGCTGCCGTTGACCTGGATACGTCCTGCGGCAATCAGTGTTTCTGCCGCCCGCCTGGAACAGACCCCGGCCCGGGCCAGAAATTTCTGCAGCCGCAGAGGTTCCTTGGGTGGTTTAGGAGCGGTAGTCGGCATTGATCCTGACATAATTCTCACTGAAATCACAGAATAAAAACGTATCTGTGTGGTTTCCCAGATGCAGGTCCAAAGTGATGGAAATCTCTTTGGCTTTCATGACGGCAGCGGCTTTTTGTTCCGCTTCTTTGCCCAGCCACCTGCCCTGGCGCACCAAAGGGATGGCGCCGAAGTACAGGTCCATCTTATTCTGGTCCACCCTGGCGCCGGACCGCCCGGCAGCCGCCGTGATCCGTCCCCAGTTGGGATCTTCCCCGTAAATGGCGGTCTTCACCAGGTTGGAATGGGCAATGGCTTCGGCCGCCCGGAAGGCATCCTGTTTTGCTGCCGCACCCTTCACCGTTATCTGCACCACCTTGGTGGCCCCCTCCCCGTCTTTGACAATCTGTCTGGCAAGATCCATACACACCGTTTCCAGCAGTTCCCGGAACACGGCAAAAGAGGCTGCATCCCGTATGTGTGCCGGTCCGGTACCTCCTGCCAGACACAACAAAGTGTCATTGGTGGAGGTGTCTCCGTCCACGGTGATGCGGTTGAAGGATTTGTCACAGGCCCCTGCCAGAGCATGCTGCAGGTCAGGCGCACTGATGTGCGCATCCGTGATCACATAGGCCAGCATGGTGGCCATGTCCGGCCTGATCATGCCCGATCCCTTGGCAACTCCTGCCATGGCAATGGTCCGGGGACCCTGGGCGGTGTCAAAATCAGCGGTCATTTCAACGGTTTTAGGAGCAAGATCCGTGGTAAGGATGGCCTCGGCAAAATCCGCCAGCGAACTGCTGGTAATCTGTGTTTTCAGCTGCGGCACGCCGGCGGTAAATCTGTCCATGGGCAGGGGGGCACCGATCACCCCGGTGGAACATACCATGACCAGGTCTTCTGGAATGCCCAAGGTGTCTGCCGTCAGTTGTGTGCAAAGTCGTGCATCTTTTATCCCCTGCTCTCCTGTAAAGCAGTTGGCATTGCCCGAATTCACCAGCACAGCCTGGCATACCCCTTTTTTGATCATCTGCTGTCCCAGAATCACCGGGGCGGCTTTGACCTGGTTTTTTGTGAACACGGCTGCAGCAGTTGCCGGTTTGTCACACAGGATCAATCCCAGGTCCCTGCGTCCGTTTTTTTTGATGCCGGCAGGGATACCGGCAAATGAAAATCCGTTTATCAAAACTGGTTCACTCCTGAAATGTTTTTCCTGGTACCGGGCCATTGCAATGATACAGATTGGATTATAAATCTTGTATTATAGCATGAAGCCCGGGGGTGTAAATAAATAATGTGAAGGGACCGGATATACAAAAAAAAGGCAGGGCATTTTTCCTTATCATGTCCTTGTTCTGTAATGGCCCGGGCAGGACACCGGTCAATGCATCTGCCGCAGGTGCCGTCGGTGTGGAAGAGACAATACGCGTGATGGTCAGCATAGGGACGGGGTGTTGGATCAATGGACAGTTTTGCCACAACAGACCCTGTGCGCATGGCTTTGCCCTTTTCGGTAATCAGGCCGTCACACAGCCCGAAGGTTCCCAGGCCGGCTCATCTGTACCGTCTTCCATTGTGTTCAGCAAGGATGTGGCAATAAAATCATTGATTGTGTTTGTGATCCACTCTCCGGAAATACTGAACGGTTCTGCCATGATGGTCTCCTGCAAGAATCTGTTTTGATGATGAAACCCTTTTGGTATTTTATTGCATAAGGATACCAATACCACATAAAAAATGCTATAGTCGGTTTTTGTGCAAACGCTATCAGCCCGGGTAATTTTGATGAAAGGTGCAAAAATTTCACATGGATGACCACTTTCTGGAAGGCTGTCTGTTTTTCAATGTGAATGCGTTTTCACGGCAGATGCTGAAACTTGCGGAAACCAGTTTTGCGCCGTTGCAGCTCTCCCCTGCCCATGCCTCCCTGATGCTTATTCTGTATGAAAATCCGGGCATCAGTCCCAAGAAACTCGGGAAGCTGCTGCAGCTGACACCCTCCACTATTACGCGGTTCATTGACGCGCTGGCCAAAAAAAAGCTGGTGAAAAGAAAATCCAGCGGCAAAACCACCGCCCTGTTTCCCACGGACAAAGGCCATGACGTAAAACCTGCCATTGCCCGGGCATACCAGGAGTTTTATCACAATTATACCCGCATTCTGGGAACCGATAAAGCCCACCGCCTGGCCCTTGAGATCAGCCGGGCCAATGAGGCATTCTTTGGGTTATCCGGATCAGACCCGGACCATGTTCCAGACCTTTAAACTCACCATAGAATATGACGGTACCGGGTTTTCCGGATGGCAGCGCCAGGCAGACAGACCCACCATCCAGGGAGCGCTGGAACAGGTGTTGTCCCGTATTTTGAACCAGCCGGTCACCCTGGCCGGTTCCGGCCGCACCGATGCCGGGGTCCATGCCCGGGGCCAGGTGGCCTCTTTTTGTGCTGATACAAATATGGACCCCGGGGTGCTGCAAAAAGGGGTGAACAGCCTGATGAAACACCCCGTTGTTCTCACAGAATGCATCTTGGTACCTGATGATTTTCATGCCCGGTATTCCGCGGTTTCCAAGGAGTACCACTACCACATTCTCAACAGGGAAGTTCCCTGCGCTGTGGGCAGAAACTATGTCTGGCACATCCCTGTCCCCCTGGATACTGCTGCCATGAACTGCTGCTGCACTTTTTTGTGCGGCACCCATGATTTCAAGTCCTTTGAAAATACAGGCGCGCCAAGACGTTCCACTGTCCGCACCGTGTTTGCGGCTCAGGTGAATGAACTGCCTGGCAGCCGTCTGGTATTCAGGATCTGTGCGGACGGTTTTTTGAGAAACATGGTGAGAAACATGGTGGGCACCCTGGTGGATGCCGGCAGGCATAAAATCAGTGCAAAAGATGTTGAATGCATTCTGTCGGCAAGGGACCGCTCCCTTGCCGGTGCCACTGCACCGGCAAAGGGGTTGTTTTTAAAACAGGTGAACTATGCTTAAGGCTTTTCTCTGGCAGGGGTCTGGGCCAGTTTTTTTTCCGGATGTGATCCAGGTTCCCTGATTTTCTGCACATGCCGGTTGTAGTGGGCAATGATGTCCCGCCGGTAGATCAGACCGATCAGTTCTTTGTGGTTCTCTTCATTTACCACGGGCAGGGCATCGATATTTTTCTGGGTCAGCTTGTGCAGCACTGTGTTCAGGTCTTCAGAAGGGGTGGTGATGATCAGATCCGAGATCATGATGTCCTTCATGACCACCAGGTCTTCAATGTGAATGGTGAAGATCACCTCTCGGATGTCATTGGAGGAAAATATGCCGGTAAACTCTTCTCTGGCGTTCACCACAGGAAAATAATGCTGTTTGGTGGTCTGGAAAATGGATTTGAATGCGGAAAACGGCATGTTTTCATTGACATATTGCACCTTTTTTATCAAATGCCCCAGATCTCCCACCTTCATGGTCTGGAGGATATCCATCATGAATTCACCGGCATGGGCCGGGGAATCCACCCGGGATTTCAACTGGTTTTCAAAAATCGTGAACCGCCGGGACAGCAGATAGCACAAAGAACACACCAGCAGACTGGGCAGCAGCAGGTGGTAGGAATTGGTCATTTCACTGACAAAAATAATGGTGGAAATGGGGGTGTTGGAAACAGAGGTGAAAAAACCGGCCATGCCCACAATTACAAACGCCCCCGGATGGGTGACCACGGCAGGGATGAACATGTGAAATATTTTGCCCACTGCGCCGCCCAGGGCCCCGCCGATGACCACGGACGGCCCGAAAACCCCGCCGCTGCCGCCGGAGCCTATGGAAAAGGAGGTGGTGAGAATCTTGCCGATGGCCAGGGCGATGAGGGTGGAGATGGCCACCTGGTTGAAGATGGCATTCTGGGCCATACCATAGCCGAATGCCAGGGTATAGGGCAGAAAAAACCCTATAATGCCGGTACACAGACCGCCGATGGCCGGTTTTATATGGTTGGGGACCGCAAGTTGTTTGAAAAATTTCACCAGGCCGTAGAACACCTTGACGTATAGATAGCCAAAGACCACCAGGACCCCGGCCAGTATAATATACGGTCCCAGCTCCAGCGGATTCTGGAACTTGAACCCGGGGGAATCAAACAAAGATCCCCAGCCGAAAACCAGGCAGAAAACACAGTATGCCACCACCGAAGAAATGCCTGCCGGAATGATCACTTCTGACTCAAAATCCGGATCCCGGTACAATACCTCAGCTGCAAACAGGGCCCCGGCCAGAGGGGCCCGGAATATACTGCCCACCCCGGCACCGATACCGGCGGCCATCATGATGCGGCGCTCTCTTTCCGACAGCTTGAACCGGGTGGCCAGAAATGAGCCGAACCCGGAACCGATCTGGGCAATAGGGCCTTCTCTGCCCCCGGATCCGCCAGTGGTCAGGGTGATGGTGGAGGCAATGGTCTTGATGATGGGAATCCTGCCCCGGATCATGCCGCCCTTGTTGTGGTATGCATCAATGGCAGCATCTGTACCGTGGCCTTCTGCTTCAGGTGCAAAGGTGTATACCAGCCAGCCGGACACGATGCCGCCCAGGGCCGGCAGAATCAAAAGCATCCAGCGGTTGAACGGGGTATTGGTGGCGGGCAGCAGGGCATGTTCCCCTGCCGGTGCATCCGGCCGGTACCCTGCCATCATATCCAGAAAATAGTGCATGCCAAGGCCGCACAGATAATGAAAAAGAACAGCACCAAGACCGGCGATCAGGCCGATAAGCACAAAATAAAATGACCACCTGAAGGCCATTTTAAAGTCCAGTGTTCCCATGTTCGCAGTCCTTTCAGTCAGTAGGTCAGGTTTTGCGAAGATCCTTGATGCCGCTGGTGATAATATCAAACAAGGGTTTCACATCTTTTTCTTCCAGACAGGAAAACGCTATCCGGATATTTTTTTCGCCGACGGCAATGAGCCCCACCCCGTAAGCGTCCAGCAGGTGAAGACGCAGTTGTTCCGCATGCACATCCTTGAGGCGGATGCACATGAAATATCCTGAATTAAAGGGATACACATCAAAACAGGATGCATATTCCGGGTCCTTCAACGTTTCTTTTATCAGGGCGGCCCGCTGTTTGAGCAGGGTGAACTTTTCCTTTTTCTGGGCATCATAGTCAGGATCGGCCATGGCATGGAGCAGAATGGTCTGGCCCAGGTGGGAGGCATTGGAAATATTGCCCCGGATGCAGCCGGCGGTTTTTTGTTCCAGGGCATGGTAAATATCTTCAGTTCCCTGGTCTGCTGCCAGGCCATAGGTGATAAACCCAAGCCGAAATCCCCATACATAGTCTTCTTTTGTAGCGCCGTCCAGTTTGACAGCCAAAAGCCGCTCGTGCCTGCCCGCAAGTTTTGCAAACAATGATTCCTTGCTGGTCTGTTCTTCAAAAAACAGCCCGAAATAGGCATCATCACAGACAGCAACCACATTTGTACCTTTTTGTGCCGTGTCCAGAAGAAGGGCAGCCACCTGGTCAGCCTCTTGTCTGCTCAGAGAATATCCGCTGGGATTGTGGGGAAAATTGAGCATAACCACCACTTTGTCGTTCTGCGCAGCCTGGGTCTGGAGCACAGATGCAAAATCATCCACATTGAACTGTGTCAATGCATCATCATAGGTTTTGAAAGGTACGATTTTTGCGTGGTTGCGCACAGTAAAGGTCATGTTGTAGTTGCCCCACATCATGTCCGGCATCACAATGACATCTGCTTTGTTCACCCACATATCAGAGAACACGCTGACACCATGGGTGATGCCCGAGGTCACCACCGGCAGACTGACGGTTCTGCCTTCCAGGGAGGGGTTTTTTTGAAACAGATTCTTTTTCCATTGTTCCCGCAGGTCGGGGATGCCGAAAGACGGGGCATAGGGCAGATAGGCATCCGGCGCAATACCGGTGATATACCGGGTGACACAGGGCAGACTCAGTACGCTGCCGCCTTGTTTTGCAATGCCGATGGTGGCGTTGATTCTGTGGGCTTTGGTTCTGGCTTCTGCACTCTGGCTTAAAATTCCTTTGGGAAAAAACAATGCTTTTCCCATATCGGAAAGCATGTCAAAGATATGGGGATTGGCGTGTGTGATGGTGGTGTTCAATTGCTGTGCAATCACATTCATGGGTATATTTCCTAAGCAAAAGATAGGGTCAAAAGGTGGCGGTGGCAGCCATATCAGCACCCTGAAATGAAAAACTCTGCAGCTTTACAGGAGAAAAAACCACAGAGTTCACAATAGCGGTCAAAAAAAAACTATTTTCTCTTGGATGCCTTAATGGGGTTAACTTTTTGTTTTTTGCCGGCGGCAACGGTCTTGATATGGGTGGCAATGTTGCAGTTGCCGTTTTTCCATTTTAAAGACGGGTCTGGTGCTGCTGTGCAGTACATGCCTGTGGGATACTCGGAAATTCTCTGGCATCCCATGCATTCCTCCACAACCGGCAGACAATGGCCTTCATTATAGCTGCAGCCGGCTGCTGTCATAAACACACAGTCATCACCTTCTCTTACGGTGGTACAAATCATGATAAAATCCCTAATTCCTGTTGGTTTGATTTATAAAAACCCAAAAAAACCTGTTTTTTCCGGATATTTTTGGGCTGGTTTTTTTCTGGCACATACCTGCCTGAATTGATAAACCTTAATCAAATATCATAAAAGCAGACATGGTGTCAATCATAGATTCTTTCCACCGGCTGTGAAACCACAGATTTTTTTATGGGCAAACCCTGCCAAAAAGTGTATAACTCTTATCTGGAAATCTTAATATCACCAACCACAACCAGATGAATCACACAACCATGACTATTGCCACAGCCATTGACGTTCTGAAAATCGAAGCCCAGGGTATTTTAAACCTGGCCCAAAAACTGGATGCCGCATTTGAAACCCTTGTACAGGATATCTGCGCCTCCCCGGGCCGGGTGATTATCTCAGGGATAGGCAAATCCGGTCTTATCGGCCGCAAGATTGCCGCTACTTTAAGCAGCACCGGCACCAATGCCATGTTTCTGCATCCGGTGGAAGCGGTACATGGAGACCTGGGCATGGTGAGCCCCCATGATGTGTTCATCGCTATTTCCAACAGCGGAGAAACCAGTGAACTCAACCAGCTGCTGCCGGTAATCCGGGATATCGGGTGCCGCCTGGCCGGGTTTACAGGAAATCCGTCATCCACCATGGCCCGGTATTGTGATCTGGTGATCGATACCGGCGTGGAAAAAGAAGCCTGTCCTTTTAATATGACCCCGACCTGCAGCACCACTGCCCAGCTTGCCATGGGAGATGCCCTGGCCATTGTGCTGATTGAAAAAAAGAAATTCAAAAAAAGTGATTTCATGAAATCTCATCCCGGCGGTGCCCTGGGCCAGCGGCTGGCCTGTCAGGTGGGAGAAATCATGTTCAAGACAGCCCAGGCCCCCTGTGCTTTTCTGGATGAGACCATGGCAACTGCCCTTGCAACCATGGATCGGTTCAGCCTGGGCGCTGTACTGGTGCTTAGCCGGGACCGTCAGGTGCTGGGTATTATCACTGATGGTGATATCCGGCATGCCATGGCCAGGGGAATCAGTGATTTTGCAAAAATGCCGGTGGCTGATATAATGACCAGAAATCCCCGCAGTCTGGGGGTGGAGGCCTATCTGTATGATGCCCTGAATCTCATGGAAAAATATGAGATCACAGTATTGCCTATTGTGGATACAAAAAATCGGCTGCAGGGCCTTTTACACCTGCATGACATCCTTGGAAAAGGATCTTTTAAATTCAACGGAGGCAGCCAATGATAACCCAGGACCTGTGCACAAAAATACCAGTGCTCGGAAAAGCCAATATCGCTTCTCCCATCATACGGTCAGACCGGTCAGGCAAAGGAAGAAAATGTTTTATTTCAGATGAATCCCGCATCATCGTTGATGTCCAGACCGAATTTATACAAAATACCATTGATGCCGGGCAGACCCTGCTCAGTTTTGAACAGGCCGGACCCAGGGAAAAGATATATTTTGATCCCAGCAAACTTAAATGCGCCGTCGTTACCTGCGGCGGCCTCTGCCCCGGGTTGAATGACATTATCCGGGCCATTGTGCTGGAACTGTATCATATTTACCATGTTAAAACCATCTACGGCATCCGCCACGGCCTCCAGGGCTTTGTTCCGGAATATGAACACGATGTCATGGACCTGACCCCTGCATCTGTAGCCGGTATCCAGGATATGGGCGGTACCATTTTAGGCTCTTCCCGGGGCAGTCAGGATATCGGGGTTGTGGTGGACTGCCTGGAACGGATGAGTGTGGGAATTTTATTCATGGTGGGCGGAGACGGCACCATCATGGCTTCCAAAAAGATTGCCGATGAAATCGAAAAACGCAGCCTCAAAATATCTGTGGTGGGGATACCCAAAACCATTGACAATGATATCTTTCTGGTTTCCCGGTCCTTTGGCTTTGACTCGGCCGTGGATGTGGCCACCCAGGCCATCAAAGGCGCCCACAATGAATCAGAAGCCTATCCCAACGGCATCGGACTGATCAAACTGATGGGACGGCATTCGGGTTTTCTGGCAGCAACAGCGGCCCTGGCCCAGCAGGATGCTAATTTTGTACTGATTCCGGAAGTGGATATAGACCTGTATGGAAAATCCGGCTTTCTCCAGGCCCTGGAAAACAGGATCACAACCCGAAAGCATGGGGTGGTGATTGTGGCTGAAGGCGCAGGCCAGAATTTTTTTGAAAACAAGGAGCAAAAGTATGATGCATCCGGTAACATTGTACTTCAGGATATCGGCTTGTTCCTCAAGGAGCAGATTACCCAGTGGTTTGAAGCCAAAAATCTTCCCATTACCTTAAAATATATTGATCCTGCCTATATTATCCGCAGCCTGGCAGCAAATGCCAATGACAGCGTGTTCTGCGGGCTGCTGGGCAGGGATGCGGTCCATGCGGGTATGGCAGGAAAAACCAAGCTTCTGGTCAGTTTCTGGAACAACCATTATGTCCATGTGCCCATGGAAGCCTCTGCCGGCAGGCAGAAGCGGCTGGATCCCAATGGCAGGCTCTGGCAGTCAGTGCTGGAGGCCACCGGCCAGGATGCCTATTTCGGATCTTGAACCTGAGAAGACTGCAGTCAGGGCTGGATTTCTGTAAACTGATTATTTTTTATGGTAATTAAAAATATTTCCTTGCGTGCGGCACCGGTGGTATCAAAAATGGTATTGCCGGTTACCCCTTCGAACAAACGGCCTTGTGCCAGGGCATCCCTCAGAAGCTGCCGGGAATCCACAAAAGCATCCATACCTGTCTTAAAAAGAATCTGTGCCGTGTCATAGGAAACCGCTTCTATAAAACCCGGGGATTCTTTGTACAATGCGGTGAAAGCCTTTTCAAACCGGCCAGTGGCAGGTTTTTGGCTTTTGCCGAAATACCCTTCTGTTATAACGGTTCTGCGGTTGTATCCTTTTGTTTCAGCAAGCAGGCTTTGCTCGTGCCAGAGATTGGTTCCCAGCAGCACAATGTCTTTGACATCGTTAAATGCGAGCTGGGGAAGAATCATGTTTATTCTGGCGGCAGAATCCGGAACGAACAGGGCTTGAATATTAAGCGGGATTTTGTCAGTCATGTCAGAACCCATATCCCGGGGATCACCTGTTTTTTGGTTCGGAGATTCATGATCTGATTGCGGTAACAGTAAGTCTGGTTCTGAGATCAGGAAGGATTCCTCCACCAGTTTCTGGATGGGAATGGAAAAGTCGGTTTTTTTGCCGTCATAGGCTGCCGCAGCCACCATTTGTCCGCCGTATTCCTCCACCACCTCCCTGAACAGCTGCATATGCAGTCTGCCATAGCGTTCATCAGGATAAAGCACAGCCACCTTTGACAGGCCAAGTTTCCTGAATACATAGGCGGCAAGGGTCTGGACCTGCATCTGGGGGGTGATGAAATTGGAAAACAGATAATCTCCTGTCTGGGGAAAATCGGCTTTCTGGGTCAGGGCAATCAAAGGAATCTGCAGTTCCTGGGCCCGGGCACCAGCGGTTTCCACCGCCAGAAGCGGGCCGATGATCCCCATGACATGTGCCTGATCAAGCTCATCCACACAGTCTGCTGCTTTTTGGGGATCAGACCGGGTATCTTTGACAATGATTTTAAAATTGCGGTCATATGTGTGTGACAGATCCTGGATAGCCATCTGTATGCCTTTTAAGGCTTTCTGCCCGAAAATGGCGTATTTGCCTGACAGGGGCAGCAGACAGCCGATGGTATCCTTTTTAAATGTGGTCTGCTTGATGAGTGCTATCAGTTCTTTTGCATCTGCGGCATGGGCATGGTCGGGAAAGGTGTCCGCAAACCTGGTCAAAACAGCCAGGGCATCGGCATATTCCCGGGCGGCCGCATGGTTCACCCCCAGCCAGTACAGCAGCAAAGCCTCAGGGACTGCCAGGTTTCTGGTGTCTAAAAATTGTTTTATCAATGGCGGGTCCGCCTTGGCCAGTACCTGTTCAATCCCTGACAGCATCTTGTTTTTCTGCGGGTCGTCCGGTTTTTGGGCCATGGCCTGGTTATAGGTGAGAAACGCCTGTTTAAGATCACCTTGTTCCATGAATTTTTTTGCCTCAGCCCCGAGCATTTTTACCAGGGCAGCGGTTTGTTTTTCTTTGTCATCCAGGTCAGGTACCTGCGGTTGCGTAACTGAAATGCCATCTTTTGGTTTTTGCACAGTTCTGGGGGCACACCCCCACACGGCAGCCAGGAAAAATACAGCCGCAAGCAAGGCAGTGCTGCGGAAAATCAAAACACGGTTCACTGTCATATGAAATCTCTGAAAGTCAGGGTTATTGGTATAGATGAACTATATGTAAAATCACATCTCATGTCAAAAATTCTTTTACCAGGGTTTTGGCCCTGGTCAGTTGTGAGGGTTTCAGCCAGATGATCCCGGGTTCTTTTTTAAACCAGGTGAACTGGCGCTTGGCATAGCGTCTGGTATCACGTTTGAGCAGAAAAACCGCCTCGTCAAAATCGCGTTCTTTTTTGAGAACCCCCCCCATATGGCGGTATCCAATGGACTGCATGGATTTGAGATCAAGGGAATAGCCTTTCTGCACCAGGTCGACCACCTCTGTTAGAAGCCCTTTTCTGATCATGGCATCCACCCGCATATTTATACGCTCATACAATGTATTGCGGTCCATGAACAGACCCAGGGTCAGACTCTGATACCGGGGGGATGCAAAATTGTGTTCTTTTTGCATCTGGGAAATGGGGGTTCCTGTGGTCTGGAAGACCTCCAGTGCCCGTATAATGCGGAAACTGTCATGGGGATGGATTTTTTGGGCAGCTGCCGGGTCACAGGCACACAATTTATGGTGCAGATATGCACTGCCTTTTTCCTGTGCCTCCCTGGTCAGATGGGCCAGGGTTTTTTCACACACAGGCCGGGAGCGGAACAATCCGTATAAAAGGGCCCGGATATACAGACCTGTTCCCCCTGTGATGATGGGGATCCTGTCTTTTCGGGTGATATCATTGATTTTTTGGGCAGCCATGTGTGCATATTGGCCAGCATCAAAATCCTGGGACGGATCCAGAAAATCCACCAGATGATGGGGGACTTGTGCCAGTTCTGCCGCATCCGGTTTGGCAGTG
Source organism: Desulfotignum sp. (assembly GCA_035268565.1). Classification (GTDB taxonomy): domain Bacteria; phylum Desulfobacterota; class Desulfobacteria; order Desulfobacterales; family Desulfobacteraceae; genus Desulfotignum. The sequence goes on from DATFKQ010000094.1 coordinate 13,358, forward strand.
CCGATATCCATATATTTATATATCTGCATGGAATCGGCCCCGACAATTTCTGCACTGAATGCTTTGGCCAGGGCAATGGCAAACCCGGTTTTTCCAATGCCTGTGGGACCGCAGATGGTAATGATTTTTTTCATGAACAAAAGGGGTATAGTGTTTTGGTCAATAATGGTTGACATTATTTGGCAGATGGTTTTATAACATAATCTTTTAATTAATGACAATTAATTAAAATAATCAATCAGGATCTTAAAATAACAGCAATTTTAAAAAAATTTAAGATTGGGCTGCTATTGTTTTATGAACTAAACAGGAGAGACAAACAATGGAATCAAAAAAAACCGGATCTGTGGTGGTGATAGGTGGCGGTATTTCCGGCATGCTGTCGGCACTGGATCTTGCGAACTCCGGATTTTATGTTTATCTGGTGGAAAAAGGCCCGTCCATCGGCGGTGTCATGGCCCAGCTGGACAAGACTTTTCCAACCAATGACTGTGCCATGTGAATTATCTCACCCACACTGGTCGAGGTCGGCCGGCATCTAAACATAGAGCTTTTAACCCTTTCGGAAGTGAAAAACATCACCGGTGAAAAAGGCAATTTCACCGTGGAAATCCTTAAAAAACCCCGGTATGTGAGAGAAGACCGCTGTATTGCCTGCGGGGCCTGTACGGAAAAATGTCCGGGCAAATTTGATGACAAGTATAATGCGGATCTGAAAGCCACTACCGCCATTTATGTGGAATATCCCCAGGCAGTGCCGTTGAAATACGCCATTAATCCGGATGTCTGCCTGAAACTGACCAAGGACAAATGCGGCACCTGTGAAACAGTCTGTCCTGCCGATGCCATAGACTATACCATGACAGAAGAGACCCTGACCATTGATGCAGGGTCCATTATTCTGGCACCCGGGTTCAAACCCTTTGACCCTTCCAGATTTGACAATTACCAGTATGCCAATTTTGCCAATGTGGTTACCTCCATGGAGTTTGAGCGGCTGTTGTCTGCCACCGGTCCCACCATGGGGCATATAACCACCTATCCCAAACTGCCTGCCAAACCCAAAAAGAAAAAAGACAAACTGCTGGCTGAAAAGCGCAAGGATCCGAAAAAGATCGCCTGGTTCCAGTGTGTAGGCTCCAGGGATATCAACAAATGTGACAATGCCTATTGTTCTTCGGTGTGCTGCATGTACGCGGTGAAAGAATCCATCATTGCCAAAGAACATGCCGGCGGTGACCTGGACTGCTCCATATTTTTCATGGACATGCGCACCCCGGGCAAGGAATTTGAAAAATACTACGAGAATGCCAAACACAAGCACGGCATCAATTTCATCCGGTCACGGGTGCATTCGGTGACGGAAGATCCGGAAACAGGGGATCTGTCTGTCCGGTATGTGGATGAACTGGGCCAGATCATCACTGAGACCTATGATATGATCGTCTTGTCCGTGGGTCTGGAGATCTCAAAAGAAACCCGGGACCTGGCCGAAAAACTGGACATTGATCTTACGGAAGGCGGATTTGCCAAAACAGCCTCTTTTGAGCCGGTGACCACCTCCAGGGACGGCATCTATGTGTCCGGGGTGTTCAACAGCCCCAAAGATATTCCTGAATCAGTTCTGGATGCCTCTGCTGCCGCTTCTGCTGCTGGCGATGCCCTGGCTGATGTGCGTAACACCCTGACAAAAGAAACCCTGCCGGTGGAAGAAACAAATGTGGTGGGAGACCGGCCCAGCATCGGGGTGTTTATCTGCGACTGCGGATCCAATATTGCCGGGGTGGTGGACTGCCCCAATCTCACGGAATATGCCGCCACCCTGCCCTATGTCACCGTGGCGGAAGAAACCACCTATGCCTGCAGCCAGGATGCCCAGGACAAGATGGTGGAAATCATCAGGGAAAAAGGCCTTAACCGCGTGGTGGTGGCGGCCTGCACCCCCAAAACCCATGAACCCCTGTTCCAGGAAACCCTTAAAAACTCCGGATTGAACAAGTACCTGTTTGAAATGACCAACATCCGGAACCAGAACTCCTGGGTCCATAAGAACAATCCTGAGCTTGCCACGGACAAGGCCAAAGATCTGGTGCGGATGGCGGTTGCCAAAGCAGCCCTGGCCCAGCCTCTCAAAGAGGAAAAGATCAATGTCACCCCGTCGGTCATGGTTGTGGGCGGAGGTCTGGCAGGCATGACCGCTGCCAGAAGCCTGGCATCCCAGGGATATGAAACCCATATCATCGAAAAACAGGACCGCCTGGGCGGAGAGGCCCTGAAACTGTGGAAAACTGCCCAGGGAGAAGATGTAAAAAAAGAACTGGATGCCCTGATCTCTGATATAGCATCCAGCGACAATATAATTGTTCATACAAATACCACCCTGGAAGGGGTGGACGGATTTGTGGGCAATTTCACCTCCCAGCTGAAAACCGACGAAAAGACCACGGCACTGGAACATGGGGTGGCGGTACTGGCCACGGGTGCAACAGCGCTGGAACCTGACGAGTACAGCTTTGGCAAAGACGACAGAATTATCAGAACCCTGGATCTGGACAGGATGTTCAAGGAAAACGACCCGAAACTGGACACGGTAAATTCAGCGGTGTTCATCCAGTGTGTGGGTTCCAGAGAACCGCAGCGTCCCTATTGTTCCCGGGTGTGCTGTACCCATTCCGTGGATAACGCCATTGCATTGAAAGACAAGAATCCTGAAATGGATGTGTTTATTCTTTACCGGGATATCAGAACCTATGGAGAACGCGAGCTGCTTTATAAAGAAGCCAGAGAAAAAGGGGTGATATTCATCCGGTTCGATGTAGATAACAAGCCGGAAGTCGTGGTGGAAGAAGACCAGCTCAAGATAACGGTCATTGACCATGTACTGAACCTGCCTGTGACCATTTCTGCAGACCTTCTCACCCTGGCTGCCGCCCTGGTGCCCAGAAGAGATGAGCGCCTGGCCAATTTTTTCAAGGTGCCTTTGAATGATGAAGGGTTTTTCGTGGAAAAGCACGCCAAGCTGGGACCGGCGGAATTTGCAACAGACGGTGTTTTTATTGCCGGGTCCGCCCATTATCCCAAACCGGTGAACGAGGCCATTACCCAGGGACGTGCGGCTGCATCCCGGGCCCTGACCCTGCTGGCCAAAAAAGACAGTCTGTTCACCTCAGGCACAGTTGCCAGCGTGGATGTGCAAAAATGCAGTACCTGCGGTGTCTGCATATCCATCTGCCCCTACAATGCCCCCTCATATCTGGCAGAAGGCCGGTTTGCAGGCAAGGCAGATGTCAATGCAGTGCTGTGCAAAGGCTGCGGCCTGTGCGTGGCATCCTGCCGATCCGGTGCCATCCATCTGCGGGGATTTGATACCAACCAGATTCTTTCACAGATCTTTGCTTTGGATGAAGTAAGTTAGATATAGAAAGCTAAAGGAGATATAATTAATGGCTGATGATAATATAAAAATTGTAAGTTTTCTGTGCAACTGGTGTTCCTATGGCGCAGCAGATTTGGCAGGGGTGAGCAGGATGGAGTACCCGGCCGATATCCGGGTGATCAGGATTCCCTGCTCCGGCCGCATGAGTCCTAAATTCATTTTGTCCGCGTTCCGGGAAGGGGCTGACGCCGTATGGGTGTCCGGCTGACATCCCGGTGAATGCCATTACCTGGACGGTAATTACTATGCGAGACGAAAATTTGCTATGATGGGCAACCTTCTGGATCATATGGGTGTTGAACGGGACCGGCTGCATTTTTCCTGGATTTCCTCTGCCGAAGCCACCAAGTTTGTGGATGTGGTCAAAGAGATATCCGACAAAGTCAGGGCCCTGGATACCGGTAAAAAATTTGCAAAGGACTATACCAAATAAAGGTTATATCATGGATACCTGTATAAAAAAAATAAGGACGATTTGCGCAGACCTGCTGGCCAAGGGGGAAGTGCAAAAAGTGATCGGGTTTGGCGAGGGTTCCATCCCCATGGCCTCCCGTCCGATTGCTGTCACATCCAAAGATGATGTGGAAAAACTGGTTTTCAATGCAACCTGCGGTCTTAACCTGGCCAATTATGTGGCAGACGCCATGCCCAAAGAGGGCAAACTTGCCGTGGTGGTGAAAGGCTGCGATTCCCGGAACCTGGTCACCCATATGGTGGAAAACCAGGTGTCCCGTGACCGGCTGTATATCATCGGGGTTCCCTGCACCGGCATGGTGGACAAAAGAAAGATTGCCGACCTTTTTGAAGATGAAATCACGGAGTTCACTGAAGAGGGTGATACCATCACCATTGTATCGCCCCAAAAAACAGAGACGGTTTCCAAACAAGATGTGCTGCGGCATAACTGCCAGGTCTGCACCCACCGCAACCCGGTGGTGTATGATGTCATGGCGGGAGAACCGGTGGAGGAACAGTCCCTTGACCAGCCCTATGCTGATGTGGATAAGATTGCAGAAATGGATCCAGAGGAAAGGTGGGCCCATTTTCAGGAATTGACCAAAAACTGTATCCGGTGCTATGCATGCAGAAATGCCTGTCCCCTGTGCTACTGCCCCACCTGTTTTGTGGATGAATCTGCTCCCCAGTGGGTGGGCAAGGGCCAGGACAAAACAGATATCAATACCTTCCATTTTCTGCGGGCCTTTCACTGTGCCGGCAGATGCACTGACTGCGGCGCCTGTGTGGAAGCCTGCCCCATGGGCATTAATGTCCGGGATTTTACCCGCAAGCTCAACAAGGACGCTCTGGAACTTTTTGGCTGGGAAGCGGGCCTGGATATGGAAAAACGCCCGCCGCTGGATGTATACAGTCCGGATGATCCCGATGATTTTATCAAGTAAACAAAAAGGCTATGCATATGAAATTCATTACAATTGATAAAAAGGACTGGGCAGGCGGTATTGACAAATCCAGAAAAACCTATCAGGTTTTCGGTCCTGTCCAGGACGAAAACGGCTGCCAGATAAAACCGCTGCCACCGGATGTCTATCCCCTGATGGATGCCGGTGTCACGGTCATGTCCCCGAAGTCTGTGCTTTTTCCCCAGACCGAAAAAATGCTGACTGCCACCCTGGATGAAACCAGAGAGGACCACCATGTCATGAAACCGGTGGAAAAAGAAGATACCCCCCGGGTGGTCTTAGGGATCCGGCCTTATGATGCCCGGGCCATTCAGCTGGTAAAACTGAATTTTGACAACCCGGATTATCAGGATCCTTACTGGTGCAAGGCCTATGAACGCACCACCTTTGTGGGGCTGGCAGTGACCCATCCCGATCCCTGTGATTTTTCCACCTCCACCGGGTGCGGGCCGTTCAGTGAAGAAGGGCTCGATGTCCTGATGGCAGACCTGGATGACAGATATCTGGCCAAGATCCTGACCCAAAAAGGGGAAGACTGGGCCGGGGCCTGCGGTTTTGACACGGAGGCTGATGCTGCAGAAAGCCAGGCCCTGTTTGATATTCTCAGAAAAGAAGCGGAAAAAAATATTACTGCCTCTGTTGATACAGACCGGCTTTCTGAAAAATCCATTCTGGATCTGCATGAAGCCCCTTTCTGGGATGATGTGGCTTTTTCGTGCATCAACTGCGGCACCTGTACCTATGTGTGCCCCACCTGCTGGTGTTTTGATATCCAGGATGAAACCAAACACAAGACAGCAACCAGGTTTCGCAACTGGGACAGCTGCATGTCCCCTTTGTTCACCCACCATGCCTCCGGTCACAACCCCAGAGGATCCAAGGTGCAGCGGGTCAGGCAGCGGTTTATGCACAAATTGAAATATTTTGTGGATAAATATGACCAGGGCATCATGTGTGTGGGATGCGGCCGGTGTGTTGCCAGCTGCCCGGTGAATATCGATATCCGGGAAGTGTGCAAAACCATGAACAACTATGAGAGCAAATAAATAGCGAACACCAAGGAGAAATGATATGGAAAACCCTTATGTGCCGTATCCGGTTCGCATTGATGATATCGAAGTGGCAACAGAAGACAAATCTTTGAAAACTTTTACCTTTGTTTTTCAAAATCCTGGAGATGAAGAAAAATTTGCCTACCAGGCCGGGCAGTTTGCTGAGCTGTCCATACCGGGAGTGGGAGAAATCCCCATCGGCATTGCTTCCTCTCCGGTGGAAAAAGGGTTTGTCAAATTTACCGTCTTCAGAACCGGTATGGTCACCTCCCATCTTCACAACATGAAGAAGGGTGATATCATGGGAATCAGAGGGCCCTTAGGCAACTGGTATCCCTGGGAAAAACTGGAAAACAAGAATGTGGTTATCATCGGCGGCGGATTCGCCTTTACCACCCTGCGGTCCGCCATTGTCTACATGCTGGATCCGGCCAACCGGTCCAG
>DATFKQ010000095.1:0-10128 GCA_035268565.1 Desulfotignum sp.
TATCTGCTGGTCTGCCGCTGCCAGGCTGTATTTTTTAATCCGGGCAGCAGCTGCGTCAAAGCCCGGGGCAAATGAAAAAGACCTGGTTTTGTCCTTTAAAACAGAAATTAGCCGCACAAAAGCATGTACCCCCATTCCGGTAAACGCACCAGTCTGCATCCGGCTGGTATAATCAGGAGAAAATCCGGTCTGGGGCAATACCAGGCCCAGTATTTTTTTTATGGCCTGAACATCCACGCGCATGGCAGTATCCCTGTGTCCGGACGCTGTTTGCGCATCACCCGGCTCCCCGGCCGGGTACCCCCCCATGTTTTCCTCTAATTTTATTGCAGGGGTCAGCTGCAAAAAATCAACCTGATAGGCATCCAGAAGTGATTGAAAATAGGTTTCCACACGATCTTCATTTTGGGCCACCAGGGCCTTGATATCCGGCAGCACAGATTCAATGACAAACAGATCCAGTTCTCTTTTGAAATCCTGGAATATCAGATAAAGAATTTTTTTGATGCCAAGGGTTTTTATGCGGTCTTTATAAGGTTCGGCATCAAGGGGGGTGTGGCGGATAAACTCTTGAATTTTTTTGCGGATATGAACGGCATCCTGTGCAAAGGATTTTTCCAGATCAGCCTCAATTTCCCTGGTCAGTCCGGACACCGCACCAGGGATGGAGTGTTCCACAATGGATCTGAGCCTGGCAACATTGTTTCGCACCTGTTCAAGGCGGGCATTCGCATTTTCGGGGCCGTCCCTGTCAGCTGCAAGCACCTGGCTGAAAAGCTGCACTTTGTTTTCCATGGATACCACCATGGAAAACAATCGCTCCAGGTGGCCGGCAACCAGCAGGTTGCGGTGCTGGTGCAGGCATATGGCAGAAAACCGCTGAAAAAATTTTTTTGCATTGTTCTTGCAATATGCTGCCATGGCTGTATCTTCCTGCCACAGGTCCAGCCTTTTTTTATTCCGCCGGCTCAAGCGCTTTTCCATGGTACAGAACAGGTCCAGTAAAGCGGAAAAAGAGTACAACTCCGGTTTTTGTACCAGCAATCCCAGATCCTGGCGGGTCTGGTCCTCAATGGCCAGAAGATCTTCCAGGGTCTCGTGCTCGGACAAATCACAATTGTTGATAAAAATAATACTGTCTGCCAGTCCCAGTTTACGGATCAGTTCCAGAAACTGCATATCTGCCTGCCGCAGTCCGGTCCTGGAACTGATACAGTAAAGGATGAGGCCCGATTCCTGAACATAGTTCAGAATCTGTGTCAGCTGACCCGGGTCTGTGGAATCCGCACCCTGGCAGTCAGCGATTTCAATATGGGGTTCCAGAATTTTTCCGTATAATTCCAGACAGACATCCCGGACATAAAACGCATTGGCCGGATCACCGGTAAAGGTTTTATGGTTTTCAAACTGCTTTGCTTCAAACACCAGACAGCCGCGGTCCGGTCCCACAATACTTCCGCAGGTTTCATATCCTTCCAGAGCATTGCGTATGACCAGGGTTTCCGGACGAATTCCCTGATCGGTGACAGGAAAATCCTGCACCAGATTTACATATACCCTGCGTAAAAAAGCCCGGTCCTTCTGCCTTCGCAGATCAAATTGTGAAATATCTATTTTCCGGCTGTCATTTTCCTCTTTGGGAAACATTTCCAGGGTGCTTCGCAACGTGCGGTTGATATCATCCCAGGACTTGAGAAAAACCCTGGCCCGATTTTTGCCCCCTTTTCTGATGCGGGTGGTAATGGCGGTAACAACCCCGGCCCCTCTTTTCACCAGTTCTTTTCCGACCATGGCATTGATCAGGGTGCTTTTCCCTGATTTCACAACCCCCACCACCGCTATTTTAATCAGATTGGAGCGGACCTGTTCCGGAATCCTGCGGCAGTTTTTTTTATAATTTTCAAGGGCGCTTCCAGACATCAGGGGAACATCCTCCATCATCTGGATCACTGCCAGGATGTCGGATGCAATGGTATCGATGGTCTGGTATAAAGGGGTTTGTGATGCCATAGTTGCGGCGCTTGAAGGGGTTAGGAGATCAACATCATGGCTTTTTCATATTTAAGATCACTCGGGGTGGAAAACATGATCTCTTCGGTCATGGGACAGGTCAGCCATGCATTGTCAGTGAGTTCATTGTCCAGCTGCATGGGGCCCCATCCTGCACACCCCAGCATGATCATAAATGCGGCCGGGCCTTCTTGAACAGCAACGGCTTCCAGGATATCCCGGGAATTGCTCAAGGCAAGCCAGTCGGTAACTTTAAGGGTTTCATTCCAGCTGAACGGCGGGCCATGGAGCACAAACACGCCTGAGGGCTGCACCGGCCCTCCCAGATAGATATCAAGTTTATCCACACTCTCGTCACAGGTGATATTCAGGTCCTCAAAAAGTTCACGGCCGGTGAGCAGAGGATGTATCTTGTTTACAATGAATCCCAGGGCGCCTGATTCATTGTGTTCACACATGCCGGTGAGTGTCTGGGCAAAATTGGGATCCGGAAGCCCCGGCATTGCCAGAAGAAATTTGCCTTTCATGGTCCTGGGAATCATATCAGCCATTGACCTGCTCCAAAATTGATCTTGTCATTTCTTTTTCCTGTGCACATGTGCTGTTAATAAGGGTAGTTTTAAATATTTTGTCTGGTTTTGCAATAAAAATAATCATTGGCCCTTTTTTCTGCCATAGACATCATCGAACCGGACGATGTCATCTTCTCCCAGGTATGGCCCGGACTGGACCTCGATAAGTTCCAGGGGTATCTTGCCGGGATTTTCCAGGCGGTGGGTGGTTCCCAGGGGGATATAGGTGGATTCATCCTCCTTGAGCAGAAATTCTTTGTCTCCCTGGGTGACAATGGCGCTGCCGGATACCACGGTCCAGTGTTCCGCCCGGTGGAAATGCTTTTGCAGCGACAATTTGGCACCGGGTTTCACCGTGATCCGCTTCACCTGATACCGCTGGGATATGTCGATGGTTTCATAATCGCCCCAGGGCCGGTATACTTTGGCATGGGTGCTGGCTTCCTGCCGTTTCAAGGATTTTAACTGTTTCACGATCTGTTTGACATCCTGGACCCGGTTTCTGGGAGAAACCAGGACCGCATCCTTTGTTTCCACCACAACAAAAGCATCCAGCCCGACTGCCGCCACCAGACGGCTCTGGGCATTGATATAGGAATTTGTGACATCATGGGTCAACACATCCCCCTTGAACACATTGGCAGCCTGGTCCTTGTCTTCGGTCTGGTACAACGCATCAAAAGACCCTAAATCATTCCACCCGGCATCCAGAAAAACCATCCCCCCTTTCTGGGTTTTTTCCATAACCGCATAATCAATGGAATCAGAGGAGACCTGTTCAAAAATGGTCTTATCCACCCGGAAAAAATCCAGGTCCTGATTTCCGGCTGCAACCGCTTTGCGGCAGATGTCCACCATGTCCGGAACCTGCATTTCAAGCTCCTGTAAAATGGTGGAGGCCCGAAACATGAACATGCCTGAATTCCAGCAATAGTCGCCTGCTGTGAGATAGTTGCGGGCGGTCTGCAGATCCGGTTTTTCAACAAACCGTTTGATCTCACAGGCATTGTCTTCCAGCAAAGCCCCTTTCTGAATGTATCCGTACCCGGTTTCCGGTGCAGTGGGAACAATACCAAAGGTGAGGAGATATCCTTTTTCTGCCAGGGTTTCTCCCTGGTGTACTGCTGCCTGAAAGGCGGTTGTGTTTTCGATACGGTGATCTGCAGGCAGCACCAGCAATACTGGATCCTGTTTTTGCATCTGCAGTGTAATGGCAGCCAGGGCAATGGCAGGTGCCGTGTTTCTGGCTGCCGGTTCCAGGATAATGGCGTGGGGGTCCATCTGAAGCTGGCGCAGCTGTTCTGCTGTCATGAACCTGTGGGCTTCATTGCACACAATCACCGGCGGTTCTGTGTGCGGGGTTTCTTCCAGGCGAAGCACTGTGTTCTGGAGCATGGTATGCTGGTTGTACATGTTGATGAGCTGCTTGGGATACAACTGCCTGGAAAGCGGCCACAGCCGTGTACCTGATCCCCCTGCCAGAATTACCGGAACGATCATGATGTCTCCTTTATTGTTTTCGGGCGGTAAACAGATGGATGGATAATCCCCGCTCCACTGCATATGCATCCATGGATGCAATACCAAAACCGCTTTGAATCAGCCATTCTTCCACTTGTTTTTTTTTAAATCCCAGCCAGGTGCCGCCAATGATATTTTTAATATCTTCCTGGTCATGGTGTTTAAAATCAGCCAGTAAAAACATCCCCCCGGGTCTGAGCACCCGGAACACTTCATGGATGGCTTTTTCGGGTTGAAAAATATGGTACAATACCATGCTCATGACAACCGTGTCCACTTCCTGGTCCTTCATGGGCAGGTATTCCACTTCCCCCAGCCGCAGTTCAATAGACCTGTCATCAGGCAGCTTTATTCTGGCCTGTTCCAGCATTTCCGGGGACGCATCCACACCGATGAGTTTTTGGCTGGTATCCTCCACCAGCTGGCCCAGAAGTTCGCCGGTGCCGCATCCCAGATCTGCAATACTGCTACGGCCCAGGACCTGCTGTTTGAGTACGGCATTGAGGTTGAAATTTCCCAGGACTTCTTTTTTCAGGCCTTCCCACTGGGGTGCCACTGTACTGAAAAACCGTTTGGTGCGGTTTTTTCTGATGGTGATGATCTGTCTGGCTTTTTCAAGATCCAGCTGAAAGAGCGGCGCATCCTGTATCCTGGAGCAGGCAAGTGTAATCAAGGCACGGGTTTCAGAATGCCTGGAAGCACAATAATACATGAAGCTGCCTTCTTTTCGTGACACCAGCAGCCCTGATTCCAGCAGTATTTTCAAATGCCGGGACACACCGGACTGGATCATGTCCACTATGGAAACAATTTCGTTGACACTCAATTCCACTTCATTGAGAATATGAAGCAGCCGCAGCCGGGTAGGGTCGGAAAGTGCTTTGAACTGTTTTATTATCTGCATTACTTGACGGTCACCACCGGGCAGTGGGCCTGGAGGATAACGGCCTGGGCGGTTGACCCGAATATGAGTTTTCCCACTTTGGAGCGGCTTTTAACCCCGATGATAATTTCATCCACACCCTGTTCCCGGGCAAAATTGACAATATCCTCCCCTGCTTCCATTCCCCGGACCAGCAGATGGGTTTCACAGGATATTTTTTTATCTTCAAAATACTTTTTTGTATGTTTCAGATTTTCTTCAGCCGTCCGGACTTCAGACTGATCAAGATTTGCCCCGCCCTTCATGGAGGTTACCACCAGCACCTCAGAGCCAAAGGCCCTGGCATGAAAATCTGCAATCTCCAGCAGATCCTTTCCCACATTCACTCCCTTGTATCCCACCAGAATTTTCATTATTGTCTCCTTATGTTAACCAGGTTAAGGAACTGTTTTCCACATTAAAATAAAAAAATCAGACAAATTATGGTATTTTGCCCCGATAAAATCAAGCTGGAATTTGAAAAACAGTATCCTGACGTTCTTTTCAGCTTGTTTTATGCTGGCTGGTGCATATTTCAAACATGAACAGCTTGTGGAAATCCCCCCGAAACGACCCTGGTATAATCCCGGAAAGTGGGGGGCTGGGAAATACAGTGGAAAATTGATATTCCCGGCATGAAAAAAGGGCCTGGAATTTCTTCCAGGCCCTTGATTTTATTAATGGAGGCGGCTTCCGGATTCGAACCGGAGAATAACGGCTTTGCAGGCCGTTGCCTTACCCCTTGGCGAAGCCGCCGTGTCTGGAGCGGGAAACGGGATTTGAACCCGCGACTTCGACCTTGGCAAGGTCGCACTCTACCACTGAGTTATTCCCGCTCAGCAAACAAAAGAAATTTATATAAGGTTCCTGCTTTTTTGTCAACATCAAATTGGGCAGAATATGCAGTTTCTGCTTTATCCGTTCTTTTTGTTCCAGTCCGCCAGAAAGGAGGCAATCCCCTTGTCCGTCATGTGGTGGCCAGCCAGTTTTTTTAACACCCCGTAAGGGATGGTGGCAATATCAGCACCCAGAAGAGCTGAATCAAGCACATGCAGCGAGCTTCTTACACTGGCTACGATAATTTCCGTATCAAAGTCATAATTGGCAAAAACCTGGACAATATCATCCACCAGTTTCATGCCGTCTTCTGCCAGGTCATCCAGGCGGCCCACAAAAGGAGACACGAATGTGGCCCCGGCTTTGGCAGCCATCAGGGCCTGCAGCGCGGAAAATATCAAAGTGACATTGGTTTTGATGCCTTCTGCACTCAGGGTTTTCACCGCCTTGAGCCCGTCCACGGTCATGGGAATTTTCACCACAATATTATCGGCAATCTTTGCCAGATCCCGGGCTTCAGATACCATGCCCGCATATTCCAGGCTGATCACCTCGGCACTCACGGGGCCTGCCACTTCCTGGCAGATCAGGGCAATGATGTCTTTGAATTCACCATCTTCTTTTGCAATCAACGAGGGATTGGTTGTAACACCATCCACCATGCCCATGCTGTTGGCATCCCTGATCTGGTCGATATTGGCTGTGTCTATAAAAAACTTCACGTCAGTCCTCCTTATCCAGGACGATTACCGCCTGGTTTTCCTGTTTTTCAATTTGTTTGAATAATTCTCTGGTCGTCATTTTTGATACCGGATGGATTACCCCGGGTCCTATATCACACATGGGCTGTAAAACAAAACTTCTTTCATGCATCCTGGGATGGGGAATCTCAAGGGCATCTGTTTTCAGGACCATGTCTGCAAAATAAATGATATCCAGATCAATTTTTCTGGGGCCGAACCTAAAGGATTTTCCCTGCTTGTCCATCTGGGTTTCAATCTGTTTTAAAATGGTCAGCAGAACCAGGGGATCAGAGGTATCACTTTGTATTTTCACTGCAGCGTTCACAAACCAGTCCTGATCGATAAAATTCTGGGGCTGGGTTTTATAAAACCTGGAAACAGCCGTCACCTGAAGTGATGGATGCACGTCCAGGCAGGCAATGGCCAGGTGCAGATTGGCGGCCTTGTCTCCTTTGTTGGATCCGATGCTCAGATAGGCAGTGGTTGGCGGCGCCATTATTTTTCAACCACAACAGTGGCGGAATAGTCAGACCGGATATCATTTTCCCCCACCGCCTGGATCCGAAAATACCGCTGAAAGGAGGTATCCGCAACCTGCATTTCAAAAACCATGCCGGGCATGGCTGTCCGGCCCACAGTCCTGAAGACCAAAGGACAGCCTTCACAGTCTTGGGGTATTGCCATAAAAACCTCAAAATATTGTGGTGCAAGTACCGCTTTTTCCGGATCCGGTGCATGGGTCCAGGTCAGGATGACACGGGAATCTGTGACAACCGCTTTCAGGTTTTCCGGGGCTGTCAGGGCCTGGCCCGGTTTTTCCGGAAGATCCAGTGGTGTTTTTTTTCCGCATCCTGCAGCCTGGATCAGGCCCAGAAAAACAGCTGCCCAGACAGCAGCAAGGAAAATGGTTCCGGGGCGTATCATGGGCGCAATTCCTTTTGTGCTTTTTCCACTGCAGCCCGCACATTGGCAAATGCTGTGCCGCCGGCGGAAACCCTGCGGGCAATCATCTGGTCCAGGGAAATAAAATCAAATATATCCGAAGACACCAGATCACTGAATTTCTGCAGTTCCGCAAGGGACATATCATCGAGTTCCCTGCCGGTATCAAGGGCTTTTGCCACCGCATTTCCCGCCACAGCATGGGCCTGACGGAACGGCATGCCCCTGTTCACCAGGTAATCGGCAAAATCCGTGGCATTCAGAAACCCCTGTTTACAAGCAGCCTGCATATTGCCGGCATGCACCTGTATGCGGGGAAACATCCGGGTATAGACCTCCAGGCAGATGGCCAGGGTATCCACGGTATCGAACAAAGGTTCTTTGTCTTCCTGCATGTCCTTGTTATAGGCCATGGGCAGAGATTTCATGGTGGTCATGATGGCAACCAGGCTGCCCACCACCCGGCCGGTCTTTCCCCGGACCAGTTCGGCCACATCCGGGTTTTTCTTCTGGGGCATGATACTGGAACCGGTGGTAAAGGCATCAGAGATGCTGATGAAGGAAAATTCAGAAGAGGACCAGAGAATCAGCTCTTCAGACAGCCGGGACAGGTGGATCATGCAGATGCCGGCATGGGAGATGAATTCCATGATAAAGTCTCTGTCAGACACCGCATCCATGCTGTTTTCACACAGCCGGTCAAACCCCAGAAGCTTTCGGGTATATTCCCTGTCCAGTGGATAGGTGGTGCCGGCCAGGGCGGCCGTGCCCAGGGGCATGGCATCCATGCGCCTGTAGGCATCGGCAAACCGTTCCTTGTCCCGCTTGAACATTTCATAATATGCCATGAGATGGTGGGCAAACAAAACAGGCTGGGCCCGCTGCATATGGGTGTATCCCGGCATGATCACATCCAGGTGGTTATGGGCCAGGTTTACCAGCTGCCGTTGAAAACCGGTTATCAGATCCATGATCTGCCTGGTTTCTTTTTTCAAAAATATGCGGATATCCAGGGCCACCTGATCGTTTCTGCTTCTTGCGGTGTGCAGTTTTTTGGCCAGATCCCCGCACTCTTTTCCCAGGGCATCCTCCACATGCATGTGGATATCTTCCAAATGGTGGGAAAATGCCAGTTCATTGTTTTCAATCTTTGTTTTGACACGTTCCAGCCCGGCCGTGAGCTGGTCTGCTTCATCATCAGTAATGATTTTCTGTTTTGCCAGCATTTTCAGGTGGGCCATACTGCCTTCTATATCACTGGCATACAACCGTTTGTCCACATCAATGGAGGCATTGAATTTTTCCACCAGGGTATCGGTATCTTCTGAAAACCGCCCCCCCCATAATTTATCACTCATGTGTCCGTTCCTGTGTGGTTAGCTGTTAGCTTATAACTGATAGCTTTTAGTTGTTAGCGGATAGCTGTTTTTGTGGATGGCCGGCATTTTTGTCTGGCTGGTTTACCCTGAAATCAGGGTTTCCAGGATGGCTTTGTGCATGTGGCGCTTGTTTTCCGCCTGATCCCAGAAAGCGGCCCCTGCCGCCTCAAGCACATCTTCTGCAATCTCTTCTCCCCTGTGGGCGGGCAGGCAGTGCATCACCAGGACATCCGGACCTGCATGGGAGAGCAGTTCCCTGTTCACCTGGAATCCTTTAAACGCTGCCAGACGGCCTGCCAGCTCATCCTCATCCCCCATGCTGGCCCAGACATCCGTATACACCACATCCGCGTTTTTCACTGCCGCCACCGGATCACTGGTGAAAATAATATGGTCCATGGCATCGGCCCCGGCCGCCCGGATGATCTCCGGTTTGACCATATGGCCTTCAGGGCAGGCCACCACAAGGTGCAGCCCCAGGACACTGGCGGCATTCACCCAGGAGTTGGCCACATTGTTGCCGTCCCCCACCCAGGCGATCTTCACATTGTGGTACCCGTTCTTGTGTTCGATAACCGTCATGATGTCGCTCAGGATCTGGCAGGGATGAAAGGAATCGGTAAGGGCATTGATCACGGGAATGGTGGATGCCCGGGCAAACTCTTCCACAAGGGAGTGGTCAAAGGTCCGCATGGCCAGGCAGTCGATGTACCGGGACAGGACCCGGGCCGTGTCCTTTGCCGGCTCGTTTCTGGAAATCTGGGTATCCTGGGTGCTCATGTAGATGGGATGCCCCCCCAGTTGAATCATGGCGGTTTCAAAGGCAATACGGGTCCGGGTGGATTTTTTGTCAAAAATCAGGCCCAGGGTCTTTCCGGTGAGAATTTTATCAAAAATACCCCTGGCATAGCGTTTTTTCAGCTGCAGTGCCCGGGTGAACAAATGGTCGAAATCATTTTTTTCCAGATCCAGTAATGACAACAGGTCTTTTTTCACGCCGCATCTCCTCTTTCAAACAGTCTGTCCAGCACAGACACCAGCCGGTCGATGTCTGCGGTTTCAACAATTAAAGGTGGTGCAAATCTCAGGACTTTATCCTGGATGGCGTTAATAATAAACCCTTTTTTAAAACAATTTTCCACAAAAAAAGTGGCATCCTTATCAATTTCCATGCCCAGGAGCAGCCCTGCCCCCCGGACCTG
>DATFKQ010000096.1:0-11714 GCA_035268565.1 Desulfotignum sp.
TTCCATGGGCATTTCTGCTGGTTTCATGGTCATCCCTGCTGGTCGTACCAGTTTATCAGGCTGTCAATTTCAGCGAGTACGGTTTCCCGCCCCAGCCGGGTTTTGGCTGAAAACACAATTACCGTGTCTTTGTCCCGGTGCAGCCGGGAAGAAATGGCGGCACACCGCTTTTGCTGCTGTGTTTTGGACAATTTGTCCGCCTTGGTCAGCACCACCAGATAAGGTATCCCCCGGGTTTCCAGCCAGTCTGCCAGATCAGATTCTTCCTGCCCCGGATCTCTGCGGATATCGATAATGAGCACCAGGCCCAGAAGGTTGGCCCTGGCTGACAGATAGGTTTCCACCATGGGCTGCCATGTGGCCCGGATCTTTTTGGATACCTTGGCATACCCGTAGCCGGGCAGGTCCACCAGCGACAGGATCTCATTGACCAGAAAAAAATTGATGAGCTGGGTGCACCCGGGCCTGGAACTGGTTTTTACCATGTCCTTTCGCTGGATCAATGTGTTGATCAATGAACTTTTTCCCACATTGGACCGGCCGGCAAAGGCAATTTCAGCAGCATCGTAATCCGGATACTGGTCCGGTTTCACCGCGCTTTTCACAAACTGCACATCCCGGATCTTCATGGCCTTGTCTTTATATAATTTTCCATGCGGTCCAGGCCCCGGGTCAGGTTTTCCAATGAGTTGGCATAGGAAAACCGCAGATATCCTTCTCCATTGTCACCGAAATCGATACCCGGTGTTACCCCGATATGGGCTTTTTCCAGAATATCAAAGGCCAGGGCATAGGAATCTGTGGACATATGCTTCACATTGGCAAACACGTAAAAAGCCCCTGTGGGCGGCACGGTAATCCCCAGGCCCATCTTTTGCAACCGTTGTATCATATACAGCCGGCGCTTGTTATACACCTTCCGCATATGCTGCGTTTCTTTGCCGGCATGCTGGAGTGCCGCGGTTCCGGCCACCTGGGCAACGGAATTGGCACAGATGAAAAAATTCTGCTGCAGAACCTGCAGGGGCCTGACAAAGGCAAAGGGAGCGACCAGATAGCCCAGGCGCAGACCGGTCATGGCAAAGAGCTTGGAAAACCCGTTGAGCACAAAGGCTTTGGAAGTAAATTCCAGAATAGAATGTTCTGTACCTTCATAAACCAGGCCATGGTAGATCTCATCGGAGATGATATACAGGTCATGCTTTTCAGCCAGTGCCACGATTTCCTGCATCCGGTCCTCTGGAATCACATTTCCCGTGGGATTGGACGGCGAATTGATAAGAATGGCCCTGGTTTTCGGTGTGATCTTCGCCGCTATGGCATCCGGGGTAAAAACAAAGCCTTGTTCTTCAAACACGGGCACCGTGACCGGCACCCCCTGGACATAATGAACAAAATTGGCATAGCAGGCATAGTGGGGGTCGGAAATGATCACCTCATCCCCCGGGTTTACCAGAACCGAGAACAGCAGCAGCATGGCAGGGGAAGTACCGGAGGTCACCAGGATCTGTCCGGGATCAACTGTGGTGCCGTATGTATCAGCATGGTACCGGGCAATGGCCTGGCGCAGCCGGATATCCCCGAGGCTGTGGGTATAACAGGTGGCGTTGCAGTTCAGGGCATCCCGGGTGGCCTGGTTGACACACTCCGGCACATCAAAATCTGGCTCACCGATCTCCATATGTATCACGTCGATGCCGGCAGCTTCCATCTGGTGGATTTTTTCCAGCACATCCATCACGATAAAAGGGGTGATATTGTCACAGCGTCTGGCAGGTTTCATTTTTACAGCACCTTGTTCAGGGGATACTCGATAATACCTTCCGCCCCTTCATTGAGCAGTTGGGGAATCAGGTCCCGGACATACTTTGTGTTGATAATGCTCTCCACCGAATACCAGTCAGACTGGTACAATCCGGCAACCGTCGGGGCATTGAGGCTGGGCAAAAGGGAGACAATCTTTGGTATCTTGTTTTCCGGCACATTCATTTTAATGCCCACCATCTGGTCTGCCACCAGGGCCCCCTGGAGCAGCTGGGCGATCTGCCGGATTTTTTCTCTTTTCCGGGGATCCTGCCAGGCGGTTTTATTGGCAATGAGCTGGGTATTGGTTTCCATCACCTCGTGGATCACCCGCAGGTTGTGGGCCCGGATCGTGCTTTCCGTTTCCGTAATCTCCACAATGGCGTCTGCAAGGCCGGATACGATTTTGGCTTCCGTGGCCCCCCAGGAAAATTTCACCGTCACATTGATATTGCGTTCTTTGAAAAACCGTTTGGTGAATTTGACCAGCTCCGTGGAAATGGTCAAGCCTTCCAGATCCGCAAGGTCGTTGATGGCAGAATCACTGGCCACGGCCACCACCCACCGGGCCGGGCGGGTGCTGACCTTGGAATAGACAAGGTCTGCCACCACCTGTACGTCGGATTCATGTTCCGCCACCCAGTCACGTCCGGTGAGACCGGCATCGATAACCCCGCTTTCCACGTTAATGGACATTTCCTGGGCCCGGCACAGAGCGCATTCAATGGTTTCATCATCAATATCGGGAAAATAACTTCTGCCCTCCACATTGATTTTCCATCCTGATCGTCTGAACAGGTCGATGGTGGCATGCTGCAGGCTTCCTTTGGGAATGCCCAGTTTGAGTATTTTCTGCATTATGTGTATACCTTTTCGGGATCAAACACCCTTTGGCTTATTGTTGTCAGTTCTTTGCCCTGCACCGCCCTGAAAAAACAGCTTTTATACCCCTTGTGACAGGCGGCTCCACCTGCCTGCTCCACCTGGAGCACCACGGTATCCAGGTCGCAGTCCACAAGAATTTTTTTGACATGCTGCACATGGCCCGAGGTTTCCCCTTTTGTCCACAACATGTTGCGGGAACGGCTGAAATAGGTGGCTTTGCCGGTCTGCATGGTTTTTTCAAAGGCCTGCTGATTCATATAGGCAAGCATCAACACTTCACCGGTTTGTGCATCCTGGGCAATGGCGGGAATCAATCCCCCGGTCTTTTCAAAATCAAGCTGGATCATGACAATTTTTTTGTATTCCTGTTTTATTTACACCACTAAAACTTATATATTTAACCAAAACCATGCAAAAAGTCAATTTATAAACAAAATTTGGCAATGCGCCAGAATCCTGACTGCTTGATGTTCTTATTAAAAACCGGTATAATGCCGGATTAAAGATTATCATAAAGCAAATTCTCTTAAAGATCACAAGGAGATAAAAATTGAAACCATTTGGAAATTTTTTTATCATATTTTTTTTGGGAAGTTTTATTTTTACCGGCTGCAGCACTATGTCCATCGGCACCCGGGGACAAGGCCAAACACCGGCGGGAAAATACTATGCCAAACAAGGTCCACCGCCTCATGCACCTGCCCACGGATACCGCCACAAATACTATGACGGCCATGCCCAGCCGGGCACAACAATATAAGCAGTCGGCTATTTGCTTAACACTTAACACTTTCTAACACTTTCATATAAACACCATGACAAATAAAAAATCCAGATCCGAAGTTTTAAAAAAACGCGGAAAGAAAGAAAAACATTTGGTCCTCTCTTTTTTCAAATGGGGTCTTGCCTCTGTTTTAATAGGGACTCTGCTGGCTGCCGGCAGTTTATTCGGACTTTATATATACCTGAGTAAAGATCTGCCAAAAATCAATTCCTTGGCAGATTACCAGCCAGCCACTGTCACCAGTGTGTTTTCAGACGATGGCCGTAAAATTGGGGAATTTTACAAAGAGCGCAGGATAGTCATCCCTTTGTCTGACATGCCCCCACACCTGATAAATGCCTTTGTCGCTGCCGAAGATTCACGGTTCCGGGAACATCCGGGTATTGATATCCAGTCCATTTTCCGGGCATTCATCAAAAATTTCCAGGCCGGTACCATTACCCAGGGAGGCAGCACCATTACCCAGCAGGTGACCAAATCCTTTCTGCTGACACCGGAACGGACCTATGAGCGCAAACTCAAGGAAGCCATTCTGGCCTACCGTATAGAAAAAAAATTCACCAAAGATGAAATTTTATTTTTATACCTGAATCAGATTTATCTGGGCCATGGTGCCTATGGGGTTGAAGCGGCTGCAGAAAACTATTTTGGAAAACATGCACAGGATCTGAATCTGGCTGAATGCGCCATGCTGGCAGGGCTTCCCCAGGCCCCCAGCCGATATTCGCCGTTCCGGTTTCCTGACCGGGCCAAACAGCGCCAGATCTATACCCTGAACCGCATGAAAGAAGAAAACATGATAACCAACATGGCGGTAACAGAAGCCATTGATCTGGAACTGGATATCAAACCCAGGAAAAACTGGTTCATTGAAAGGGTACCCTATTATACGGAACATGTCCGGCGGTATGTGGAAAAAAAATTTGGCGAAGATGCCCTGTATAACCAGGGACTTCAGATACACACTGCCGTCAATATCGAACTGCAGAAAATAGCCCGGCAAGCTGTAGTAAAAGGCCTCATGGATCTGGACCGCCGCATCGGATACCGGGGTCCGGAAAAAAACATATCCGCGCTTCAGGTGGAAGATTTCTGCCGAACTGAGGCTGAAAAAATCCAGGGAAATCTGCTGGAAAAAGGCAGTATCTATACCGGTGTGGTGCTGGATGTGGATGATGAAAACAAGGTAACCAGGGTACGGGTAGGAAATTTTTCAGGCATTATCCAGCTGAAAACCATGACCTGGGCACGCCGCCCCGATCCCAAAGTGGCTTATTACGAATCCAGGGTCACCAGGCCCTCCCAGGTGCTGAAACCAGGAGATGTGATTCAGGTAAAGGTCATTAATGACATTGACCAGAAAGAACCATATGAATTCACCCTGTACCAGGAACCGGCTGCCCAGGCCGCACTGTTGAGTATTGCTGCGGAAACCGGACATGTAAAAGCCATGATCGGGGGGCGGGATTTCAAAGACAGCCAGTTCAACAGGGCCTACCAGTCCCGGCGGCAGCCGGGATCCGCATTCAAACCCATCATATACGCGGCTGCACTGGACAAGGGATACACCCCTGCAACCAGTATTATTGATTCGCCGGTGGTGTATGAAGATGTGTCCCGGGATTTTATCTGGAAACCCCAGAATTACAAGGAAGAATTTTACGGGCCCACGTTGTTCAGAGAGGCCCTGGTCAAATCCCGGAACGTGGTCACCATCAAAATTCTCCAGGATATCGGTATTCCCTATGCCATTGACTACGCAAGGAAGCTGGGCATCACATCGGAAATAAACCAGGATCTGTCCATCGCTCTGGGATCTTCAGGTGTATCTTTGCTGGAAATCGTCAATGCCTATTCCGTATTTTCCAATCTGGGCTACCTGATTGAACCGGTGTTTATCACCAAAATATATGACAGGGACGGCAATCTGCTGGAAACCTCAAAACTGATCCGCAAAAAGGTCATTGACATGAACACCGCCTATATCATGACAAATATCCTTGAAAGTGTGGTGCAGTCAGGCACGGGCCGGCGTGTCAAAGCCCTGAAACGACCTGTGGCAGGGAAAACAGGAACCACCAACAACCTTTTTGATGCCTGGTTTCTGGGATATACCCCCAGATATACCACCGGAGTATGGGTGGGGTTTGATCAGGAAGCATCCATGGGAAAGGGAGAAACCGGATCCAGAACAGCCAGTCCCATATGGCTTGATTTCATGCAAAAGACTCTGGAAGGAAAGCCTGCCCGAACCTTTACGGTTCCGGAAGGCATTGTGTTTGCCAAAATTGATGCTAAAACCGGGCTGCTGCCCATCAAAGAATCAGAAAAAACCATTTTTGAATGTTTTAAAGAAGGGACCGTTCCCACAGCATACACCCCGGAGCCGGACAGCGCCTCAGGCACTGACGATCTTTTCAAGCAGGGCATCTAAGGATATCCACCTGATCCGGCTCCATGGCCGGATCAGTCTGGATTCCAAAATCAAGGTCTGGAAATTCTGCTTTCAGATGCTGCAGATTGCTGTTCTTATCACCCCTGAGACGGGATGCAGACCGGGGATGGACACATAATTTTATCTTTCCCGGTGTCTGCTCATCTGCGCGGTCCTGGATTTTTTGCACAACAGTGTCATACATGATGCGGGACAGGACCAGATGCCCGAAAGCCGGATGTATGGGGCCGGCAATCACATCAGGGTCATGGGTACCCGAAGCCTGAAGTCCCATGCGGATCACGGTCACACCAGACCGGGTGAATATGGAAAACATTTCAGCCGTTATCGCCACTGCCCGATCCAGGGCCAGGGGCGTATATTTTCCATTTTTGAACCATTGGGCCAGTAAGGTTTTTTTCAAAACAAGCACCGGATAAATACGGGCGGTCAGCGGTCTTAAACCTGCCAGGATTTCTGCTGTCCGGATCATGCTGTTCTGGGTGTCTTCGGGAAGGCCCACCATGACCTGGACACCTGCAGGTATTGCCTGATTTCTAAGCAATGCCATTGCCCTGCGGGTGTCATCACTGGTATGGCCCCTATTCACCCTGTTCAGCACCTGATCGTCCATGGTCTGCACCCCCAGTTCCACCAGGCTTACCGGATAGGACCGGACCAGATCCAGGCTTTTCCGGGTCACAGTATCTGGACGGGTGGAAAAGCGGATGCCCTGTATGGCCCCGCTGTCCAGAAACGGTTCCACATCTTTCATAAGACGGGTGATATGCCGGGCATCCAGCCCCAGAAAATTGCCGCCGAAAAATCCCAGTTCCACCGGGTATCGGCTGCCTTTATATGTCAGGTATTGGCGGATAACAGCAGCTATACGGCCGGTATCCGGCAAAACCGCATTTTCCCCTGTAATGGCTTTCTGGTTACAGAAAGCACAGCAATGGGGGCAACCTGAATGGGGAATGAAAATGGGGATGATCAGAGGCGAGGTCATGCTCAGTCATTTTTCAGCAGCTTTATGGCATTTTTTGCAGCATCCTGTTCTGCGGCCTTTTTGGTTTTCCCCACTCCCCGGGCGGTGATATGGGATAGTTCCAAAGATATTTCAAAGGTTTTCTCATGGTCCGGTCCGATTTCCCGGGTCACCGTATATATGGGAGTGGTGGCAAAAATTTCCTGGGCATATTCCTGAAGACTGCTTTTATAATCAATGGTATGGTCACAGGACAATACCCTGTCAACTGCTTTTTGGAACAGATCCTGGATCAGGTCACAGGTGGTATCAAACCCGGCATCCAGGAAAACAGCTGCCATCACAGCTTCAAACGCATCAGAAAGAATGGAATTTTTATCTCTGCCCCCGGAAACAGCCTCTCCCTTGCCCAGCCGGACAAACCTTCCCAGATCAATGGACCGGGCCATTTCCGCCAGGGCCGGTTCACTCACGAGGGTTGCGCGCAGTTTGGACAACTCTCCTTCTTTTCTGGAAGGGCTCTGTTTCATGAGAATGTGGCCGATACAAAGCCCGAGCACCGCATCTCCCAGAAATTCCAGCCGTTCATTGTCTGTTTCACATGTGCGCTGGTTCTCATTCAAAAAGGAACGGTGACAAAGAGCGGTATTCAGCAGAGCGCGATCTATGAATTGGTGGCCCAGATTGGTTTCCAGGATGTCGAGGCGGTCATGGAGATTGCGCATGGCATCCAGGCGGTCTGTCAGTGTTTTGAAAATACTGTAAGGCACCTGGATATTGTCTTTGCCGCAGCCCAGCTTCACCCCTGCATTAAAGCTTCCATGAAAATCCGACCCCCCGGTCAGCAAAAGTTTTTTCTTTTTGGCCAGACTGGCAAGGTACGCTGTCTGATGGGGGTCATGGTCAGTATAAAAAACCTCCATTCCCATCAGCCCCCGGGTGATCAGAACATCCACAAGTACCTCCAGACCCCTGGTACACGCAAATTCCAGCAGGCCTGGATGGGCCAGTACCGGAACACCGCCTGCATCAATAATGATCTGGATGGCTTTTGTGCAGGAAATTTTGCATTTTTCCACATATGCGGGTTTTCCTTTGCCGAGCCAGGTGTCAAAGGCCTGGGAAAAGGAGGAGGCAAAGCCCTTTTCCACCATCATCCTGGCAATATGGGGCCGCCCGATCTGATCGGTTTCAAAGCGCTTCTTTATGTCTGTCAGGCTGATATCCAGCCCCATCTGGTTCAATTTACGCAGGATCTTTGGATTTCGCTGTTCCCGGGACTGCTTTGCTGCTGCAAGCAGCTGGTTCAGGTTCCGGTCATACAAAGAGAAGCCATATCCGAGCAGATGAACACTGCCGATATTTTCAAACTCCGGCGGGGGATCACAGGATATTTCCACCCCGGTGAGAAATTCCACCGCACAGGTGCTCACATGGTCTGCAATCTCTTTAATACCATCAATGGAATCATGATCAGTGATGGAAATAGCCTTGATACCGGTATCCCGGGCAAGGGCAAGAATTTCCAGCGGAGAAAGAGACCCGTCTGATGCAGTGGAATGTACGTGAAGATCAATCAATGGATGGTCCGGTCAGATCCCCAGGGCATTCTCCATATCCTCTTCCCGGGTTTTACATTCAATACACTGGGTGGTCACGGGTCTGGCTTTAAGGCGTTCAATGGAAATTGGTTCTTCGCAGGTTTCACACCGGCCGAATGTTCCGTTTTCTATACGTTCCAGGGCTTTTTTTATTTTTTTTATCAGTTTATGTTCCCTGTCCCGGATCCGCAGTTCAAAACTTCTTTCGGCTTCATGGGAGGCCCGGTCCGTGGGGTCTGCAAAATTCTCTTTGGGCTTTGTCATACCCGTAACTGTACTGTCCGCATGCTTGAGCAATTCATTGAGCCTGTCTGTCAGCAAAATATTAAAATATTCCAGATCTTCTTTCTTCATGGCTTTATCCTTCTTTTAAAGGTCCGGGAACATTAAAAGAGGCTATTATAACAACATTTATTTATTTGTAAAGATATTATTGTTCGTCTGAGATATCCAGATTAAAGAGCTGGCGGGTTACGTTCAGGTAAAGGGAATCATCCCGGTGGCTGCCGGTATTTCTCAAAAATACGATGGGATCATGAATGGCCCGGGTGGCAATGGCCTGGGTCATACGACGGATGGCAGCCCTGTCCTGTTCTGACAAATGGTTGAGATGGCCCAGGGTTTTGTCACACTCCATTTCCACAATGGCTGTCATCTTGTCGTTTATGGCCTTGATGGTGGGGACAATGGCCAGACTGTCCAGCCATTTTCTGAACTTAACCACTGCCTGGGCCACAAACCGCTCAGCCTTGACGGTTTCCTGCTCCCGCTGCTGGATATTGGATGCCACAATGGTCTTAAGATCATCAATATCATAGACATAGGCATTGGACAATGCATTGATTTTCGGATCAATATCCCGGGGCACGGCAATATCAATGAAGAACAGGGTCCTGTACTGCCGTTTTTTCATGGCCTTTTTCACCTGGGCTGCCGTAATCACGTATTGGGTGGCGCCAGTGGAAGAGATGATGATATCCACGTCTGCCAGTGCCGATTCTTTTTCTTCAAACCCCAGGGCCTGGCCCCGGAATTTTTCCGCAAGGGTTACGGCATTTTCAAAGGTCCGATTGGCCACCAGAACCTGTTTCACATTATGGGACATGAGATGTTCCACCGCCAGTTCCGCCATCTCCCCTGCCCCCAGCAGCAGGACGCTTTTTGTGGACAGATCGCTGAAAATCTTATTGGCCAGCTCCACTGCAGCATAGCTTATGGAGACAGCATTGTCCCCGATCCCGGTCTCCTTGCGCACCTGTTTGGCAATGGAAAAGGCCTTGTGCATCATCCGGTTGAGCAGCACCCCTGAAGCCCCGGCTTCCACCGCAGTTCTGTAAGCCTGCTTCACCTGGCCCAGGATCTGGGGTTCCCCCACCATCATGGAATCCAGACTGGATGCCACCCGGAAAGTATGGCGGACTGCCTCGTCGCGCTGAAGCACGTAAAGGGCTGATGCAAATTCAGACACCGCAATATGTTTATGCGCAGAAACAAACAAGGTAATATCTTCTACAGAACTTTGGCTGTCAGACACATATAGAATTTCTGTCCGGTTGCAGGTGGAAAAAATCAACACCTCTTTTATGGCAGGATGCTGTTTCAGTTCTTCAAGGGCTGCCAGGATTTCTTCCCGGGAAAAAGACAGTTTTTCCCGAAGCTCCACAGGGGCGGTCTTATGGTTAACACCAATGAGTATGATATGTGGCATGGAATTCCCGCTATTTGGTAAATTCCTGGTGGTGGCCGCCCAGAAACATGTTAACCCCCAGAAATGTGAAAATAATGACCGCGAATCCAATAATGGTCATAATGGCTGATTTTCTTCCCCGCCACCCTGAATACAGCCGCAGGTGGAGCAGTACAGCATAGACCAGCCAGGCGCCCAGAGAAAACACCTCTTTGAAATCCCAGCTCCAGAAACGGCCCCATATGGCTTTGGCATATACAAACCCGGTAATCAGCCCGAAGGTCAGCAGAAAAAAACCTGTGACAATGCAGGCATGGCTGACCATATCAAGAAAATCAAGGGAAGGCAGCCGCTTGAAAAAAAATCCAGGGCTTTTGGCTTTAATCCCTTTTTCCTGGAGCAGATATAATATGCCTGCACCACAGGCCAGGCCAAGGGCCGCATCTCCTGTGAACACAAGCAGAATATGACAGTAGAACCAGAATCCTTTGAGGATTTCATTGGGCACCACCTGGGTATCGGGCAGTATCATGACCGCCAGCATGGTTCCGGATAAAACAATGGCAGCAAACAGTCCCAGCATCTTGAGGTGAAATTTATACTGTACAAATAAAAACATGCCCCCAAAGGCCAGGGCTGCCAGAGAAAGGCTCTGCACCAGGTTGTGGACGGGCAGACCGCCCATGGTTATGCCCATAACCACAATGCCGGCAAAATGCACCAGAACCCCGGCTGTAATCAGGTATATGGACAATCTGTGAACAGGTTCTTTTTGATACACCAGAAAAAACAGGTATCCTGCCAGACTCACAAAATATAACAAAAAAGCAAATTGCAGCATGGTCCCGGCTGTTTGTAATCCATTCATAATGTGTTGTGTTTATCCCTCCTGTGATGTCAGATCCTGAAAAGAAAACCCGGTGCCCAGCAGTTCAGACAGGATGATATCAATGGCAGGGATATCTTTGGCAGCAATCAAAGCCGGCACATTTTTTTCCATCACCTGTCTGAAAACCATTTTATGGCCCTCGGGGTCATGGCCTGATGCCAGCAGCCTTTTCCGGATGGCTTTCATGAGCACCAGAAAGGTGGCATATTCAGGCCCGTATGTCCGGTCCAGATCCTGTCTGATTTTTCTGGCCACAGCCGGACTGGCTCCGCAGGTGGAAACAGCGCATATCAGATCCCCCCGGTTTGAGACTGCCGGAAGAATAAAATCCCCTTCTTCAGGTGCATCCGCACTGTTGCAAAGTACCCCTGCCGATTTGGCATGTTCCAGGATCTGCCGGTTCTGTTGCGCATCATTGGTGGCGGCAAATACCAGAAACATCCCCGCCAGGTCCCGGGGCTGGAAAGTACGTTTTTCCAACGCGATCCCCGGCAGTTTTCCCAGTGCTTCACCCATTTTTTTAGCAACAACAGTCACCCGGGCACCGGAACGGACAAGGGTGGCCGCTTTTCTGGTTCCCACACGCCCACCGCCCACCACCAGGCAGTTTTTTTCTTTCACATTCAGAAAAACGGGATAATAT
>DATFKQ010000097.1:0-9873 GCA_035268565.1 Desulfotignum sp.
GTGCTTCAGCGGGAAGCCTGGGAATCTGCCATGCATGCCAGAAAATTCGAACGAATGCTGGACAAGCTTGACAAAAAAGAGGCACAGGGCTTACCTGGCGAAGAAAATGAATTGCCAAAGGATTATGTTGAAAAATTTCAGTCTCTTGTTGAATATAAGTACAATCTGATGCTGCGTCATGTTCGCGATGCATGGGTTTTCCAGAAAGAGGATATGTCCGGCTGGAATATCATGGATTTTGCCATGACCCAGATGAAGCAGCTGGCCCATATTTCCGAACCTGTGGCTGAAAACGGCATTCCCCCGCGCTTTAATCTACAGCCGCTGCACCTGAATGCAAACCTCGGCGCTGCATTGGCAAAGACCCTGGAAGATGTGGAAACATCGATAAAGCGCCATCAGGCCCTGAAAAATGAGGAAGAAACCCAAAAGCATGCCGGTGAAATCATCAATCTGGCACTTTCCATTGATCAGGAAACCTATGAGGCAGACGAGATAAAGGACTGGCTCAAGAAGATTCCCTGAATCGAAAAAATCTACAATCAGAAGAAAACCGCATAGGACCCGAAAGGACTGGGACCGCCCACGCAAGGAGCCGGGCAAAGACAAATGAATTATGCATCCATCCTTGATCTGGTTCATAATCTGACATTGCTGCTGTCCACAGCAGTTGTTTTTGATCTGGCATCCACTGGCCGCACAAATAAAAAATCACTGTCCCGCCGGATGCTTACCGGTGCAGCATTAGGCAGCATGGGCATCATCGCCATGCTGGTGCCCTGGACGGTTGCCCCGGGCATTATCTTTGACTCCCGATCTATTCTCCTTGGTATTTCAGGCCTTTTTTTCGGATGGCTTCCGGCAGCAGCAGCCATGGCCATGACTGGATTGTTCCGGCTGTACCAGGGAGGCGCAGGGGCATGGACCGGCACAGCTGTCATACTGGCTTCAGGGTGTATCGGGATTGTCTGGCGCCATGGTTACAAACGCCCTCTGTCTGAGATCTCCTGGAAAAATCTGTATGTTTTCGGACTTGTGGTTCACCTGGTGATGCTGGGGCTGATGCTCACACTCCCATGGGGAATGGCCCTGCGGGTACTTTCAAAGATCACCCTGCCGGTGATATTGATTTATCCTTTGGGCACCCTTTTTCTGGGGATGCTTATGGTCAAACGGCTGCAAAAAGAAACGCTTCAAAAACATTTACAGCATTCTCAAAAACATTTGGAAGACCTGGTTAAACAGCGCACCCTGCGGCTGGAAGAAAAAAACACAGAGCTTATCAGGGAAATTAAAAAACGGAAACAGGCGGAAAAAGCCACCAGAGAAAGCGAAGAACGATATCGTCTCCTGTATGAAAATGAACTCAAGCAGGCAAAAGAAGATGCAGAAAGAGCCAACAGGGCCAAATCCGATTTCCTTGCCAATATGTCCCATGAGCTGCGGACCCCGCTCAATGCCATCATCGGGTTTTCCGAGGTGCTCAAGGAACAGTATTTCGGCCCCCTGGTGAGAAAACAGGAAGAATACGTCCAGGACATCCTGGACAGCGGAAAACACCTGCTCCTGCTCATTAATGATATCCTTGATCTGGCAAAGGTGGAAGCGGGAAAAACAGAACTGGAGCTGTCACACGTGGCAGTGTCCGGGCTGATCACCAACAGCATCAACATGATTAAAGAAAAGGTGATAAAACACCATATCACCCTTGAAACGGATATCAGCCCGGATGCGGCAGATCTTGAAATCCTGGCAGATGAGAGAAAACTCAAACAGGTATTATACAATCTGCTCTCAAATGCCGCCAAATTCACCCCGGACGGCGGTGCCATTCATGTGTCGGTAAAACTGGTGCAGCATGTCCGGTCCGGAAACCGGAAAGATAAAATTTTGGTTGATTTTCTTGATATATCGGTCGAAGATACCGGTATCGGCATCAGCCCGGACCACCAGGAAAAAATTTTCACGCCTTTTTTTCAGGTGGATGACACGGAACAGGGAAAACATCCGGACACCGGGCTTGGTTTACCTTTGAGCCGGGATCTGGTGGCACTTCACGGGGGCACACTGTCTCTGGAAAGTGCGGGCAGAAATAAAGGAAGCAGATTCTTCTTCAGAATTCCGGTAAACCGGAAATTAACAGAACATGAATATATATAATATCATAGGTATAGCAGGAGTTTTCATGCCGGAAGCAAAAAACAAAACCATCCTGATTGTCGAGGATGAACCCCAGAACCGTAAGCTTTTTCGTGATGTTCTCCAGTTCAACGGCTATGCCACCCTTGAGGCTGCCAATGGCCGGGAGGGTGTGTTGCTGGCAAAAGAACACGTTCCGGATCTGATCCTCATGGATATGCAGCTGCCTGTCATGGACGGCATGGAGGCGACCAGAATCTTAAAGCAGGATGAACAGACAAAAGCTATCACCATTGTTGCCCTGACTGCAAATGTGATGCCCGGTGACAAAGATAAAATCATGGCAGCCGGGTGCTGTGATTTTATTGCCAAACCTTTCCGCCTCCATGATTTTCTTCATAAAATAACCGGATACCTGAACCGGTTCCATCCCGAATACCCAACAAAATAAGGACGTGTCACAGATGCATAAAAGACCCAGAATACTGGTGGTGGATGATGAAGAAAGAAACCTGCGGCTCATGGAGGCAATCCTTGTGCCTCTGGGATATGACATCCGCTTTGCCCGTGACGGGGAACAAGCGGTTCAAAAGGCAAAAACAGAGCATGCAGATCTGATCCTTCTGGACATCATGATGCCGAAAATGGATGGATTTGACGCAGCCCGGGCATTAAAAGCAGATAATGACACCAGAATCACCCCCATTGTCATGATTACCGCACTCCAGGATGTAGCAGACCGGGTGAAAGCCCTTGAGGCAGGGGCGGACGATTTTCTGAGCAAACCGGTGGACAAAACCGAGGTGCGGGCACGGGTTGCCTCCCTGCTGAAAGTCAAGGCCTATAACGACCATATGCGCCACTATCAGACAGAGTTGGAATCACAGGTGGCCCAACGGACAAAAGCGCTGAAAAACGCCTTTGATAAAGTAAAATCCGTATCACTCGAGGCTATTTTCCGGCTCACCAGGGCCGCTGAATACAAAGATGAAGACACCGGGGACCACATCCAGCGCATGAGCAATTATTCCGCCGTCATTGCCGGCGCCATGGGTCTGGAAGACCAGGTCACGGAAACCATTCTCTATACCGCGCCCATGCATGATATCGGAAAAATCGGTATCCCGGATCACATTCTTTTAAAACCCGGCACACTCACCCCGGATGAGTGGACAACCATGAAACAGCACACCCTGATAGGGGCACGGATTCTTGAAGGATCTGACACCGAAGCCCTCCGGATGGGTGAAATTGTAGCCCTTACCCACCATGAAAAATGGGACGGAACAGGTTACCCCAGGGGATTGAACGGCAAAGACATCCCGCTTGCCGGCCGGATTGTCGCCATTGCCGATGTATTTGATGCACTGACTTCCAAAAGGCCCTATAAAGCCCCTTTTTCTCTGGAAAAATCATATGATATCATTAAACAGGGCCGGGGCACCCATTTTGACCCAGAGGTGGTAGATGCTTTTTTTGCCTCTGAAAAAGAACTGCTGGATATAAAAGAAAAATTCAGAGGAGATGGCAATTATTCATTGTGATTGCCATCTCCTCTAAAACTGCTGTCTGGACTTTTGCCATTATACTCTGATATATAGCAATCGAAAAAAGGGGGGTGTTTTTGATTCCGCCGGACATCGGTGTAAAGGGGAACCGGGAAACCATGGAATTTCAGCGGCAGGAGCTCAGCAGGCGGGTGGTGAACGACCTGAAGAAACGGTCTACATCCGGCGTGATTTTTTATATCCTGGTACCGCCGATTCTTTTTTTTACTGATAATTATCTGTCTCGGCACCCGACCGAGAGTCTGATTTTTCTGGGTATTTTCTCTTTTATCTGCCTGTTCCGTCTTGGCCATGTATTTGCTTCCAGAAAAATGCCGGACCAATGGGAAACCCTGAATAACATGGTGTTTATTGTCAGTCTGCTGCTGACGGCACTGCTGTGGGGAATGGGGTCAGCCTATTTTTTGAGTCAGAAGGGTGAAGAAGCCCTGCACGCCATCATGCTCATCTGCACGGTGGGATTCTGCGCCGGCGGGGTCATGTCTTTCATGCCCCTGCTCTATCTTGCTGTGGCCTACAATCTATTGATGCTCGTGCCTGCCATTGGCGCAATTTTTTTCAAAGGGGACCTGCATACACTGGGATTTGCCATGATTTTGTATTCCGTCTATCTGGTATTGATCACCCTGCGGGGCAATGCCGAGTACTGGAAAGCCCTGGAAAATGAAAATCTGCTGGAAGAAAAAACCCGGGAACTGGAAAAAGCCAGCCGCACTGATGTGTTGACCGGTCTTTATAACCGCAGGCATTTTGATGAATTGTTCGAGCTGGAATGGGGGCTGTCCAGCCGGAGAAAAACCCCGCTGACCCTGTTGATATGTGATATAGATCATTTTAAAAAAGTCAATGACACCTATGGACACCAGGCAGGCGATGCCTTTCTCAAACTGCTCAGCAACCACCTTCAAGAGGTTTTCAAGCGGGAAACCGATGTGGTGGCCCGGTACGGCGGCGAAGAATTTGTGGTGCTGCTGCCCGACAGTGATGCAGAACAGAGCCGGCATCTTGCAGAGCGGTTCAGAAAAAATATTGCTGAAGCAGTGCTGGAATACCACGGACAGCACATCCAGGCCACCATCAGCATAGGGATTAGTTCGTGTATTCCGGGATCAGATATGACGCGGAATGCCTTTCTCACCCGGGCGGATAATGTGTTGTATGAAGCCAAAAATACAGGGCGCAACAAGACGGTTGTGGATGCCCAATGAATCACCTGGTATGTTGTAAACCGGTTTTTTCCATCTGGATATGCTGGCAAAAAAAGTTGCGGAACTCATCTTCCCTGTGGCTGACGTAAAGGATGGTGCTCACATTTTCCCGGGCCACCTCTGCCAGAAAATCCAGTATGGCAGAGCGGTTCAGCTCATCCAGTCCCTGGGTGGGCTCATCCAGCACCAGCAGACGCGGGGTTTTTATCAGGGCCCGGGCAATGAGTACCAGACGCTGGTCTGCATGGCCCAGATCCCGGAAAGATGCGGCAGCTGCCTGTTTCAGGCCCACCCGTTCCAGCCAGTCCATGGCCAGGTGTTTCTGGGCCGGTGTGACCCGGTTGTAAAGACCGATGGTGTCAAACAGCCCTGACAGAATACAGGCCAGCACACTGCCGGAAACCCGGAAGTTTCTGTGCAGATCTGAACCCATTATGCCCATGTTCTGTTTCACGTCCCAGATGGATTCCCCTGTTCCCCGCCGAACCCCGAATATGGTTAAATCATTGGTGTAACAGGCAGGGTGATCACCGGTAATTACCTGGAGCAGCGTGGATTTGCCGCTGCCGTTGGGGCCGGTGACCAGGGTATGGTCTCCCTGGTTCACCACCAGATCCAGGTCCGTAAAAACCGGCTCTCCCTGGTATCCGGCACAGCCTTTGTAAAGCCTGATCAGACAGGTATTGTGCAGTTTTTTACGATCCCGGCTTTGTGTTCTGTCCAGGTCCTGCACCGTGGCTGTAAAATCAGCGCCGGCCCGGCTGGTGCGGATGCTGGCCAGCACCTTTTCCGCAGGCCCCTGGTCCTGGAGGTTTCCGTTGGCAACGATTGCCATATGGGTGGTCCAGGAGGGAATATCTGCCTGGTTGTGCACAAAAAGCAGGAGCTGTATTTTTTGGCTGAACAGGTGAAACAGGGCTTTGTCCAGTTCTCTGCAGCTGTCCGGATCAAGTCCTTCAAACGGGGCCTGGATCACCAGACAGGAAACACCTCTGGTAATCTGGGAAAGGATCATCAATTTTCTGGCCTGGCCTGAAGAAAGCTGGCGATAGCCCTGGTCCAGGCAGGCGGTCATGCCCAGAGACCGGATCAGGCGGGTATAACGGTGTGTATTTTTCAAAAAATCACGTGCCGGCGTTCCCGGATCCAGGCGGTCCAGAAAATCGGTCTGGTCATTTTTGAGTTCTGCTTCATAGATCTTCTGCTGGTCTTTAAAGGAAACCACCCCCGGTTTCTCAGGCATCTTCAGTGTATCCGCCGCAGCGTCCATTTTTTGTTCTGATACAAGCCTGAAAAAATCTTCAATACCGGAGCGGTTGGTTCCCCAGATGCACCAGGCCTGGCCGGGCAGTGCCTCAAACCGGCTGATATACATATTTTTGGTTCTGGCATTGATAATTTTCATGCCCCCCATTCAACCAGGAACCAGCAATGATGGCAAGGCAAATTCACGGCAGACAAGGATTTCATCTTACTGCCGCAATATGGTATAAGGTCCGAAAGCAATGATAAAAGTCATATGACAAAAAGGAGGCAAAAAAAATTACCATGGACAGTGTTTGCAAAAAACGGATTTATGTGGATATGGATGATGTACTGTCCAGGACAACCGACACCTATGCACAGATCATTGCCCGGGAGTTCGGCAAACAGGCCCGGTTTCAGGACCTGGTATCTTTTGATCTGAAAGAATCCTTTGGCCTGACCGACACGGAATTTCACCATTTTTTTGCCCTGGTTCATGAGCCGGAAGTACTTTTGTCCTATGAACCGGTGGCAGGTGCTTTATCTGTTTTGTCCAGTTGGGCCCAGCAGGGACATCATATAGATATTGTCACCGGCCGGCCGTTTTCTGCAAAAGAGGCATCTCTGGCATGGCTGGATGCCCACAGGGTTCCCTATGCCGCGTTTACCATGGTGGACAAATACAACCGCACTGCCAATACCACATCCACAGTTATCACCAAAGACCAGCTTATACACAGACGCTATGACCTGGCAGTGGAGGATTCCCGGGAAATGGCGATTTTTCTGGCTGACCGCCTGACTGTGCCCGTGATATTGTATGACCGTCCCTGGAATGCGCAGTTTCTGGAACACAAAAATATCCGGCGGGTCTGCTCCTGGCAGGAAATTACGATTTCCCCACATACATGCCGTCATAATCCAGAGTAGAAAGCGGCGTTTTATCAGAGTGAAATCCGGCCGCCACAACCTTTCCGATAAACAGGGTGTGGTTGCCCGGCTGGAGATGTTCCTGCACCTGCAATTCAAACCACGCCAGACAGTTTTGTAAAACAGGCACCCCTGTTTTTCCCTTCTCCCAGGCAATATCTGAAAATTTTTTCTTCGGATCAGGCCCCTTGAACCGGGCGAGCAGGTCTTTTCGGGACTGATCGATAATGTGCAGCCCGAACACCCGGCTTTGGACAATCATGTCATGGGAATACCGGTTGGGATGCACTGCCGCCAGAATCAGCGGCGGGTCATAAGACACCTGGGTGACCCAGGAGGCGATCATGCCGTTGATCGCATCGTCCTGTTTCGTGGTCAACACATAAATGCCGTATGTCATCTGCCCCAAGGCTGACTGCCATTGCTGTTCCATATCATACCCCTTATATGTGTGTTGTAATTTTCACCTCTCTGCCCAGCTTGAACATGGCGGAAAACCGCATCACCGGTCTGCCGTCTTCATCAGAAACCACTGCCTGTCCCTTCACCTGCCGATTTTCCAGCGGTGTCACCTCTGCCCTGGCAGACAAGACCCCTTTTGTCACCGGCCCCAGAAATTCAGCATTCAAGGAGATGGTCCCGAACCGGCTGTGTTCAGGAAGGATGCTTTTGATGGCCATGGCCACGGCCGTATCTGCCAGGGTGACAACGGCACCGCCATGGGCCATTCCCTGTCCCTGGGCCAGCTGATACACAAAGGGCATGGTCAAATAAGACCGCCCGGCATCAGCTGCGACTATCTCGATCCCCAGCAGTTTTTCAAACGGTGCACAGCTGATCCACTGATAAAGGGTGACCTGGTGCGGCCCGGTATGCAACTCCTCAGATTCCATTTTTATTTTTTATCCTTCTCATGTCTATTGCCCCATAATATTCATTGGACTTTTTCTATATTGACATTTATTTAAATATTTCTCAATATATCAGATACCTTCCTGAGATACCTCCTATTCCGGCAATGACCGGTGATGTGGCTCAGGTGTGATTTGTTTATACAATCGGAGATTATTATCTCATGAAACTTAAAGTGATTGTTCGAGAAGCAGAAGAGGGTGGATACTGGGCAGAAGTTCCCGCCATACCAGGCTGTGTTACTCAGGGGGAAACTTTTGATGAACTGCTCGGGAACATTTACGAAGCTGTTGAAGGCTGTCTGTCAGTGGACGTAAAATGAATTATAGTCGCATATAGCGCTTGTGAAAAACAATTTTTTTTTCTTTATTTTTAAAACCAAAATCAGGTATGATGTACCCTTTATTTTCAATATCTTTATTTTGCAGGGAGTCATGATTGTGGAAGAAAATTTTATTCGTTTTGCCGGTCGGATGGACCAGCTGCCGCCATATCTGTTCGGCATGATCAACAAGATGAAAATGGAAAAACGGCGCAGGGGGGACGACGTCATCGACCTGGGGATGGGAAATCCCATGGACCCTACCCCGGATGCGGTGATCGAAAAACTGGTGCAGGTGGCCAAGGACCCCAAATCCCATCGGTATCCGGAAACCTCAGGCATGCCCCACTTGAAAAAAGAGATCGCCAAATATTACAAGCGCCATTATGACATCGATCTGGATGCGGAAAAGGAAACCTATTTCACCATCGGTTCCAAAGAAGGCATTTCCCATCTGTGCCTGGCCATCATGGGACCGGGGGATTCCGTACTGGTGCCGGCGCCGGCCTTTCCCATCCACATCTATGCTGCGGTCATTGCCGGGGCCAATGTCATGCGGATCCCCATTGCACCGGAGCAGGGGTTTCTGGACCGGATCATCAATATCTGCGAATCCTGCTATCCCGCCCCCAAAGTGCTCATGCTCAACTATCCCCACAACCCCACCGGCGTGGTGACAGACACCGCATTTTTTGAAGAAATCGTGGCCCTGGCCAAGCGGTTCAAATTCATGGTGATCAATGATTTTGCCTATTCCATGATCACCTTTGACGGATACAAGGCCCCCAGTTTTCTGGAGGCTCCCGGCGCCAAGGATGTGGGGGTGGAATTTGGCTCGTTTTCCAAATCCTACAACATGGCAGGCTGGCGCATCGGTTACTGCGTGGGCAATGAACAGATCGTCAAGGCCCTGGGCCAGATCAAGGGATATTTTGACTACGGCATATTTTCCGCCATCCAGGTGGCGGGCATTATTGCACTCAGAGACTGTGACGACACCATCCCGGTGCTGGCCAGAACCTATGAAAACCGGCGCGACGTGCTGTGCAGCGGCCTGGACCGCATGGGATGGGATATCACCCCGCCCAAAGCAGGCATGTTTGTGTGGGCGAAAATCCCGGCACCCTTTGACAAAATGGGGGCCATGCAGTTTGCCATCGAGATGATGGACCGGGCCAATGTGGCCGTGGCCCCGGGCACCGGGTTCAGTGAGGAGGGGGAAGGGTACCTGCGCCTGGCCCTGGTGGAAAATGAGGAGCGGCTGCGCCAGGCCATGCGGCAGATGAAAAAAGCCATGGATGCCCTGGCAGCAGAATTATAGGCAAAAAGACCTGATATCCGCATCTTTTTTGGAATATCAGGTCTTTTAATATTTACAGGAAATTTTTTCTAATAATCCAGAGAAGATACCTCCAGCGCATGTTTCTGGATAAAGTTACGGCGGGGCTCCACTTCTTCTCCCATGAGCAGGGTGAATATTTCGTCCGCTTTTTCCGCATCATCGATGTTCACCTGGAGCATCATGCGCTTTTCCGGGTTCATGGTGGTA
>DATFKQ010000098.1:0-37135 GCA_035268565.1 Desulfotignum sp.
TCAAACCGGGTCAGTTTTTCCGCCTTGGCGGTTTCTTTCACCGGGTTGTCCGCTCCCCGCTGTGCCCGGATGCTGATGCAGGCCACATACCTGGGCAGGTGGCGGACTCTTTCCATGGTATACAGGGATAAAAAATGGGGGGGCACCAGGTTTTTGAGTTCATCAGACAGAAGGGTGAGAATTCGGCTGGCCTGGGGCCTGTTCTGGTATTTGAGGGACAAGGACTGTATCAGAGAAAAACATTCTTCATATTGTGTGCCCACTGCCATGATGTCTGCCAGCATGTCCTTTGTTTTTCCATAGAGTGCGGGCCTGATTTTCCGGATATGGGCATCAAATGCGGTTTTTGTCCGGATGTTTTTTTCAAACAGCTCTCTTGTGATGCAGGTGTAGACAGCTTTCTGAAAAGCTGCCTGGCCGTTGAAACAAGCAGCGGTCTGTTTGAGATCAGCTGTGGTGCGGATATCTTTTCTGACGGCTGTAAACTCTCTGGCAAATACCTGTTCATACAGGTACCTGACACCCTGGACATGGGAGCGGACCGCCGCCTGTTGATCGGTGAACAGGCGCAGGCTCAAGTTACTGTCTTCGATCTTCAGCCCGGGATATACCCTGCGCACGCATCCGTCAGGTTCAGTAACAGGCACTTCTTCCGGGAGATCCGGAAACGACCAGTCAGTGATATGGGTGCGCTCAAATTTTTTGCAGGCCCTGTCAAATGCAGAGGCGGCTTTTTTGGGACGGGTGGCTGGAAACCGCTGCAGAATGGAAGGATCCCGAAGGGATGTGATCTCCTGGTCCCGGTGGTCCCGTATGGAAATCCGCATCTTTAAATGGTCAGCCAGATTCTCTTCCGTCCAGACTGTGGCAGGGATGGTGAAAGCAAAGTGTTTCTGGATAAAGGCGGACAACTGGGAAAACAAAGGGGTATTGTCTTTGGGAAGATCCCGGGCGATCCGGGCCGCGGTTTTCTGGATTGGCATGAGCCGGACCCGGTATTGTTTGGGCAGTCCCTTGATGAGGCCTGCGATTTTTTCTTCAAACATGCCGGGCACCAGTTTTTCCAAAGCGGTCTGCTGCAGCCGGGCAGCCGCGTCTGCCGGGACTTTTACCGTGACCCCGTCTGCTTCATCTCCGGGATTGAACTGGTAGGAAAGGGCAAAATTTCCCTGTTCCGTATCCAGGACATCCGGAAACAGGGACAGCCGGAATGCATCCACCATGTTTTTTTCAAGATCCTCCCGTGTCATGCGCAGAAAATGGTCATCTCCCCGGTCTTTTAAAAATCCGGCAAAGGTGTTGATATTGTAAAACGGTCCGGGAAGGCGGGTGTGGTAGAACTGGAAGATATCCTCTTCGCTCACCAGTATGTCCCGCTGCCGGGTTTTATGTTCCAAATCTTCCAGTTCCTGAATCAACGCCCGGTTATGTTCCATAAAGGCGAATGTCTGATGGATCTCTCCTTCCACCAGGGCTTTGCGGATAAAAATTTCCCCTGCCTCCTCCGGGTTGATTTTTCCATAGGCCACAGATCTGCCTGCTACGATGATCAGACCGAACAAAGACACCTGTTCTGTGGCGATGACCTGTCCCTGGTTTTTTTCCCAGCGGGGTTCAGCGTATGTGCGGGTGCACAGGTCTTTTCCGATTTCCTCCAGCCAGGCAGGGTCGATGTTTGCCACCCCCCTGGCAAAGAGCTGGCTGGTCTTGACATACTCTGCTGCCACAATCCAGGGCCCGGCCTTGTCAAACAGTCCGGAACCCGGAAAAATCATGGCCTGCTGGCCCTTGGCAGCAGTGTAGATGTTTTTTTCCTTTTTGTGGGCGATGTGGGACAGGTATCCGGCCAGCAAAGATTTGTGCAGGGCAATGTACAAGGGTCCGCCAATGTCGTGGTCCCTGGATTTAAGCTGGTCAGTGCCGGGCGAAGGAGTGAACAAGGAGAAATCGGAAAATCCGTGTTCTTCAAGATTGCGCCGGATCTGGCTGTGGATGTCCAGCCATTCCCGGATGCGTTTGAATGACAGAAAATGGTCTGTGCAGAACTTGCGCAGCCTGTTTCTGGACCTGGATTTTTTTTCTTCAGCCCTGTATGCATTCCAGATATTGAGCAGGGTCACAAAATCTGAAGCAGGGTCTTTGAATTTTGCATGCTGCTGGTCTGCGGCAGCCGCCTTTTCCGCCGGCCGCTGCCGGACATCGGCAATGGACAGGGCCGTGGTTATCACAAGGGTTTCTGCCAGGCAGTTGTTCTTTTTTGCTGCAATGAGGATCCGGGACAGTTTGGGATCCACCGGAATCTGTGACATGATATGTCCCATCCGGGTCAGCCCAAAGGCCTGCTTCTGTTTTCCGGACCGGGCTGTTTTCCGGATGGCCCCCAGTTCCACAAGGGTGTCAAACCCGTCTTTGATGCTTTTGGCAGCAGGTGGATCAATAAAGGGAAACCCCTGGACATCACCTAAGTTCAGGGAAATCATGCGCAGAATTACCTCAGCCAGGTTGCTGCGCAGGATTTCCGGGGAGGTGAAAAACGGGCGGCCGTTAAAATCATCTTCATCATACAGCCGGATGCACACCCCGTTTTCCACCCGTCCGCACCGGCCCAGGCGCTGGTTGGCGGAACTCTGGGAGATGGGCTGTACCGGTAAAGAGGTGGTGCGGGTTCTGGGGGAATAACTGGGAATGCGGGCCAGGCCTGTATCAATGACGTATTTGATACCGGGAATGGTCAACGATGTTTCCGCCACATTGGTGGATACAATGATTTTTCTGCCAGGGGTCCGGGAAAACACTTTTGCCTGTTCTTTTGCCGACAGCCTTGCAAACAGGGGCAGGAGGGTAATACCGGGGTGGTTTTTCCCTCTGATCAGTTCCATTGTTTCACCGATATCCTGTTCCGTGGGCATGAAGATGAGCATGTCCCCTGACCGGGTGGTGGACAAAAGAAAATGGGCCGCATCTGCTGCCGCCTCCACATACCCCTGGTCTTCCGGGTTCTGCTTGTCTCCGGTTTCCCCCAGGATGGGCTGATAAATGGTTTCCACCGGAAACATGCGGCCGGAAACCTCTATGATGGGGGCCTGGTCAAAGGCATCGGAAAATTTTTGGGTATCAATGGTGGCGGAGGTGATGATCAGTTTCAGCGATTTTCTTTTTTTCACCAGGCGGCGCAGGATTCCCAGGGTAAAATCGATATTCAGGCTGCGTTCATGGGCCTCATCCACGATAATGGTGTCATAGCGCTTCAAAAAACGGTCCTGCTGGGTTTCTGCCAGCAGAATGCCGTCTGTCATCAGCTTGATGCAGGCACCGGCAGGGGCCTTGTCATCGAAGCGGATCTTGTATCCCACAGACCGTCCCAGAGGTTCTTTCAGTTCAAAGGCAATCCGCCTGGCCACATTTATTGCGGCAATGCGCCGGGGCTGGGTACAGCCGATCATGCCCCGGGTGCCGCATCCGGCTGCCAGGCAGCATTTGGGAATCTGGGTGGTTTTACCGGATCCGGTTTCCCCGGATATGATCACCACCTGGTTGTTTTTTACAGCATCGATTATTTCATCTTTTCTGGCAGTGACCGGCAGATCCGGCATGAAATTCAGGTGTGCCGGCCGGTTGAACCGGTGCTGGAATCCTTTTTTCTTTGCCGGTCCCGGTTTTTTCCGGCGGGTATCTGTTGTTTTTTGCATGGCTTATGGGAATAGGAAGTTGTTTTGCAGTATCTTTGTGTTATATTTCATTGCATTTGGAAGACAGTTGTATCTGTATCCGGTATTTTGAACAAGCCCGCCGGCGGTTCCGGATCAGGACTGTCAGGGACCCGAGGATCTCAGGCCGGATCCGGAACCGCCAGCGGGCGGACTGCCTTGCCAAATGGACGGATCTATAGTAAAATAATTGTTTTTACAGTGCATACTAGCACAGGGACGTAAAATGTCAAATTCTTAAACCGGGCAGGCAATTTTTCTTGACATGGTCCCCGGAATAGGAGAAAAAAGAAACTGCTTTAAAATGAGGGTATTAAAAAAGGGTGTAAGAGATTAAACAGAATTCGCGTAAATGATAAATCCACAGACAGAGGGGGTAAGGAAAATAATATGACAGATACGCCAATAAAAATCGGGGGCGCCAGGAAAAGCGTCTTTAAAGACAAGGTAATGAAACTGCTGCCTGAGGGCGGCAATCTTAATGCCTGCCTGACATGCGGGGCATGTGCATCAGGTTGCCCGGCCACAGGGCTTGAGGGTATGGATCCCAGAAAATTTCTGCGCATGGCTGCTCTGGGAATGGACGAAGAAATTCTGAGCTCCAACTGGGTATGGATGTGCTCCATGTGCACCCGGTGCATGTATGTCTGCCCCATGCAGATCAATATTCCCCAGCTGGTGTTCAATGCCAGGTCCACCTGGAATAAAGAAGACAAGCCCAAGGGCATCATCGGTTCCTGTGACATGGCCTTGAAGAATGATACCTGTTCCGCCATGGGTGCCAATGAAGAGGATTTCCAGTT
Source organism: Desulfotignum sp. (assembly GCA_035268565.1). Taxonomy (GTDB): domain Bacteria; phylum Desulfobacterota; class Desulfobacteria; order Desulfobacterales; family Desulfobacteraceae; genus Desulfotignum. The sequence goes on from DATFKQ010000098.1 coordinate 4,511, forward strand.
TGTGGTGGAAGACGTGCTGGAGGAATACCAGGAAGCCCAGCCGGAATTCGCAGACATGAAAGCTGATGTCAACCGGGAAGGGGCCTATTATTTTTTGAACCAGAACTCCAGAGAACCCGTGACCGAGCCGGATGAAATGGTGCCTTTATGGAAAATCATGCACCTGGCAGGCGCTGACTGGACCTACGGCACCAAGGGCTGGGCCGCGGAAAACTATTGCCTGTTTGCCGCAGATGATGAAAACTGGGAAAAAATTGTCCGCACCAAGGTGAAAGCAGTGGAGGATCTGGGCTGTAAAGTCTGGCTCAACACCGAGTGAGGGCACGAACTCTTTGCAGTCCTGGCAGGACTGAAAAAATTCAACATCCCTTACAATTTTGAAATTCAATCCATTATCCAGCTGTATGCCCAGTGGATTAAAGAAGGCAAGCTCAACCCTTCTTCAGACTGGAACAAAGACCGTCAGATCAAGTTCACGGTCCAGGATCCCTGCCAGCTGGTGAGAAAGACCCTGGGCGATCCTGTGGCCGAAGACCTGCGGTATGTGGTCCGGGCCGTTGTGGGCGAAGAAAATTTTATTGACATGACCCCCAACCGGTCCAACAACTTCTGCTGCGGCGGCGGCGGCGGGTATCTCCAGTCTGGATTCCAGGAGCAGCGCCGGGCCTACGGGCAGACCAAGGCCAACCAGATCCTGGCCACCAAGGCAGGTTACTGCATCACCCCGTGCCACAACTGCCATGCCCAGGTCCATGACATGTCGGAGGTGAACGAGCATGCCTGGGAAACCGTGCATCTATGGACCCTGCTGTGCCTGTCTTTGGGCGTTTTGGGTCCCAATGAACGCGAATACCTGGGCGATGACCTCAAAGAGGTGAATGTGTTCCATCCGGAATCCGCCATGTAAAGAAAAGAAAAGCGGGGTCAGGCTTGGCCGGATCCCAGGTTACACACCCGGCAGGACTGTAAAAGTTCCTGCCGGTTTTTTTTGTACATACGGGCAGCATTCTTTTCCCACCCCTAAAAAAACACAAAGCCCTCTATGGCTGCAGGTATCTTCCGGTGTTGCCGGCAAATATTCAGATCTGTTTTTATCTGTTTGCCTCAGGTCAGTAACTGTGATATGAAAACGTGATTATGACCCAGATTATCAGCATAGCAAACCAGAAGGGCGGTGTCGGCAAAACCACTACCGCCGTCAATCTGTCCGCAGCCCTGGCCATCCTGGGAAAAAAAGTGCTGCTGGTGGACTGTGATTCCCAGGCCAACGCCACCACCGGACTGGGAATTGAGAAGCCGGCCCTGGAGGCATCCCTCTATCATGGGCTCATCGGTGAAGCAGACATAACAGCGCTTATGGTTTCCACCATGCTTTCCAGGCTGACCATCGTCCCCTCCAGTGTGGATCTTATCGGGTTTGAGATCGAAATGGTGTCTGCTTCCCAGCGGGAAGCCAGACTGAAGCAGCTTCTGAAACCGGTAACAGACCGGTTTGATTATATTTTTATTGACTGCCCCCCGGCATTGAGTCTGTTGACCCTGAATGCATTTGTTGCATCCCATTCTGTTTTGATTCCCCTGCAGAGCGAATTTTTTGCTTTGGAAGGACTGGGTCAGCTGCTGGACACCATCAAGCGGGTCAAGTCATCGTTTAATTCCACATTGAAGATCAACGGCATCCTTTTGACCATGTTTGACCGGCGCACCAATCTGGCCCAGAACGTGGTGGAAGATGCCAGACAATACTTCAAGGACCTGGTGTTCAAAACAAAAATACCGCGCAATGTGAAACTGGGGGAAGCCCCCAGTTACGGTCTGCCGGTTGTGTTATATGATAAGCAGTCACAGGGAGCTAAAAGTTATATGGCATTTGCCAGGGAGCTGCTGAAACGATGATGAATAAAAAAAAGAAAAATACCGGTCTGGGCAGGGGGATTTCCGCACTTATTCCTGATCTGGATATGGAGACTCCGGAAGCCAGAACTGATTTTTTCATGTGTCCGGTGGGGAATATTGCACCCAACCGGTATCAGCCCCGGACGGTTTTCAAAGAGGAGGAACTGGTCCGCCTGCGGGATTCCATTGCCCAGCAGGGAGTGCTGCAGCCTCTGCTGGTGCGGCATGTGGACGGCGGGTTTGAACTGGTTGCCGGGGAACGGCGGCTGCGGGCGGCCCGGGAAGCCAACCAGACCCACGTGCCGGTGGTGGTCAAGGAGCTGACCGATGAACAGGTTCTGGAAGTCTCTATTATTGAAAATATTCAACGGGCCAATCTGAATGTACTGGAAGAAGCGGATGCTTATTTCCGGCTCATTGATGAATTTGGATATACCCAGGAAAAAGTGGCCCAAAAGATTGGTAAGAACCGTTCCACCATTGCCAATCTGCTTCGTTTGCGGGGCCTGCCCGACAGGATAAAACACAGCCTGCTGGCGGATGAGATTTCCATGGGCCATGCCCGGGCCCTTCTGGGGGCAGGATCAAAAGAAAATCAGCTGGCACTGTTCGATCAGGTAATCAGCCGAAAACTGTCTGTCAGAAAAACCGAGCAGCTGGTGAACCAGGCCAGGCAGACTGCTGTAAAACCGGCCCGGAAACTGACGGAACATGAACTGGCGTTCTTGGAAAACACCTCCAGTCGGATATCCCATCACATCCAGTCTCCGGTGAAGATACGCAAAAACGGAGAAAAGGGACGCATTGAGATCAATTTTACCTCCCAGACCGAATTTACCCGACTTGTGAGCCTGTTGAGCAATCTTTCATGAGAATTGCCGGTTTATGAGAATTACCATAGCAAAAACCGCAGGCTTTTGCATGGGGGTCAGGCGGGCCGTGGACATGGTGCTGGATGCTGCCAACCGGTCCGGAGCACCCATTTTCACTTATGGTCCTTTGATCCACAACCCCCAGGTATTGGAAATGCTGGAAACCAAAGGGATTTTCCGCATGGACACCATCCCTGAAAAAGGGGAGGGCATTGTGCTGATACGGGCCCACGGGGTCCCCCCGGAAGATGAAAATGCCCTCAAACAGGCCGGTTTCACGGTGATAAACGCCACCTGCCCCCGGGTGGTGCGGGTTCAGGTGATTATCAACAGGTATGCTGAAAACGGATATGCCACCATTATTATCGGGGATAAAAATCATCCCGAGGTGGTCGGACTTCTGGGATATGCCAGGGGCAACGGCCATGCCGTGACTGCTATGGCGCAGCTGCAGGCCCTGCCAATGTTTGAAAATGCAGTGGTGGTGGCCCAGACTACCCAGAACACGGCATTTTATGATCAAATAAAGACCTGGTGTGCAGAAAACAGGCCCCATTACAAACTGTTTGATACCATTTGCGGGTCAACGGAAAGACGGCAGCACGAGGTGAGGCAGCTGGCGGCAACCCATGACTCTGTGATAGTGGTGGGGGGCAGGCAGAGCGGTAATACAAAACGCCTGGCCCAGGTGGCAGCGCAGTCCTGCGCACGGGCCACCCATATTGAAGATGTGTCTGAAATTGATTTTCATGCCCTGGCAGACACCCGGTCCATTGCCATCACTGCCGGAGCATCCACCCCCAACTGGATCATCACAGATACCTGCGGCCGGGTTGCCCGGCATCTTCAGCACCAGCGCTTCCTGGCAGGCGGTCTGGCCAGGGCCCAGGATTTTTTATTGAAAACCAACCTGCTGCTGGCACTGGGGGCCGGAAGCCTCACCTATGCCTGTTCTGTGCTGCAAAAACTGTCCCATACCCTGGTTCATGCGGCCATTGCCATGCTCTATGTATTGTCCATGCAGATCCTCAATAATATTTTTGCCATCAAGTCAGATACCTACAACCGGCCGGACCGGGCCGCATTTTACAATAGACATCGCAAATCCATGGCAGCAGTGGCCCTGGGGTCCGGCACGGCCGGGCTGTTTCTTGCCTTTACCACCGGGGTGACATCGTTTTTCATCCTCCTGATCATGAGCCTGCTGGGACTGGCCTATAATTTGAAAATCATTCCTGCGGGTCTCTGTAAAAAGCGCATCAGGCGCATCAAGGATATTCCAGGCTCCAAAACCATCCTTATAACCATAGCCTGGGGAATAGTTACTTCTATACTGCCCTCTGTGGACAACAGCAGTTCCCTGGCATGGATGGCGGCAGCATTTTTATTTGCCACAGGACTGGTATTTGCCCGCACAGCATTTTTTGATATCCTGGCCATCCAGGGAGACCGCATAGCCGGCAGAGAAACCCTTCCCATTCTCCTGGGAGAGAAAAAAAGTTTTGTTTTAATCCGGTATATCCTGACAGGCATTATTGCTTTGCTGGCTGGAACCGGTTTGGCAGGCCTGTCCTATGCCAGTACAATCCTGCTTGCACTGGTACCATTTTTTATGCTTTTATTGGTCAGTTCCTTTGAAAAAAACAAGCAGATGTCCGGACCCCATGTTGAATTTCTGATTGAATCTTCATTTCTTCTCACCGGGGTACTGGCCGCAATGACCTGAAACAAAGGAGAACAGCATGGCCAAACAATCTGATCAAAATCCGAACTGCCCCATGATCGGGCTGCTGGCAGTAAAAAACCAATTGATTACCCAGGCTGAGCTAGAAGCCGGACTGGCGGCATGTAAAGAATCCGAAGATGCTGCTGCCTGTCTCAAAGAGTACCTGCTTTCCAGGGAAATGGTTTCAACCCAGAATATCCAGCGCCTGTCCATGGCTGCCAGAGCCCTTGATATACGCAAAAAGGAATTTCGTTTCGGGGTCATTGCTGTACAAAAAGGCATTATCAATCAAAGTGTCTTGCAACTGGTCCTGGAAGAGCAGCAGGCAGATATGAAAAATGGCATCAAGCCCCGCCTCATTGGTGACATGCTGGTGGCGTCCTGTATGATGACTGAACGGCAGCGGGACTATATTTTAAAGATGCAGAAACGCAGACTTCGGCCGGAAAGCCCGGAAGAACCCCAACCAGGCACAGAGGCAGAATCCATTTCATCAGATCAGGCCGCAACAGTGGAATTTTTGCCGGACAAGGCCGGGGCTGACCCACCTTCAGAAAATCCGGTGAAAGACCAATATACTCCTTCTGCCATGCTGGAACCTGAGACTGCCATACTGGAACCTGAGATTATCACCCATGGCATACAGCTGCAGCTGGCAGGGGATGCCATGGGTGCATTTTTGACAAAATCCAATGCATTTGATTCAGATGTCACGGTTTCAGATATCAGAGAGGCCCTGGCTGAAAAAGGCATTGTGTCCGGTATCGTGTCTGATGAAATGATGAACGGATTTATCCAGTCCAGCGGATTTAAAACCAAGGCTTTCCGGGTAGCCAGGGGAATTCGCCCCATACAGGGGAAAGATGCCAGGGTCGAATTTTTCTTTAATATCGATTATCTCGGGGCCGGCGGACTTGATGCTGACGGAAATATAGATTTCAAGCAGCGGGGTACTGTCCCGCATGTCCAGGCCGGAACTGTACTGGCGGAAAAAACGCCCATGGTGGCATCCAGACACGGACACAATATTTTTGGCGATGAGATAGAAGCAGCTCCTGGTAATGACATCCTTTTGCGTTTTGGCAAAGGCGCAAAATTATCTGAAGACGGACTCAAGATCCTGGCGGATGTCACCGGATTTCCCAAATTTGCATTGTCCGGGGTAATATTTGTCCATGAAGAATATGCCACAGAAGGGGATGTGGATTATGAAACCGGTCATATTGAATACAGTGGTAATGTCACTGTGAACGGATGCATCAAAGCTGGTTTCCAGGTAAAAGGCAATGATATCACCAGCGTGGAACTCGATGGGGGTATTGTAACGGCTGAGGGCAGTGTACAGGTCAAGGGCGGGATCAACGAAGCCAGAATTTATGCCAAAGGCGATGTCACGGCAAAATTTATCCATAAATCTGAGATCATCTGCATGGGAAATGTCCATATTGCAAAGGAGATTGTGGATTCCGCCATAGAATGTTCAGGCTCCTGTATTATTGAAAGCGGGAAGCTCATTTCTTCCAGTATAACCGCCAAGATGGGAATGGTGGCACGAAATATCGGAACCCAGACGGCTGGGGCCTGTATGGTAAAGGTTGGGTATGATGCATTTTTCGAAAAAGAAATTGCAAATATCCAGGACCGGGTCAAGAAGCTGAAAGATAAAATTGCGGACCGGGAAGAAAAGCAGGCCCGGTTGAATGAGCAGAATGCGGAACTGCAAAAACTTATCACAAAGCTGGCCCATATTCAGGATCGGTCCCAGCTTGATCAGGAAAAGCTGAAAAAGGAAATCAAAGAACTGCAATCCCAGCCCGATAAAAACGATGCCGCGGCTGAGCTGGAACAGCAGATAGTTCAGCTGGAGGGCACGGCAAAAAATGCAGAAAAACAGCTGGACGAAAGTTTCGAAAAATCTGAGTCCATTGAATCTTCTATAGAAGGTATTGAAAACCAGATGAAAGTGCTTAATACCCGTCTGGTGGATCTGCTGGAAGAAAAAAAGAACCTGACCACCTGGTCCATGGAAAATCCGGGAAATCCTGTGGTCAGGGTAGAGGGCAGCATCCAGCCGGGAACCATCATCAGGGGTAAGCAAAGTGAAATGGTGGTCAAAGACCTGATCCGCCGCGCCAAGATCATGGAAGTTCTTAAAGCCGGCAGTGATCAATCCCATCCGATCTATGAACTGCAGGTGGCAAATATCTAAAATACAAACCTGTCAGGACAGCAGTCTGTCAATTTTCTGGTCTTTTTCCCGCCAGAGCTGGTTGAGCCATTGGCAGAACCTGTCCCTGAAATCCGGATCAGTAAAATAGTCGCCTTTCAGGTGTTCTCCCACCTCAAACACATGCAGGTCCACAATAATTTTTTGGGTCCTGCCGGATATGAATGTCCAGAAGCTGGGCGTTCTGCCGGGATACACAATGGTAACATCAATGATTTTGTTCAGGTATTCGCCCATGGAACCCAGAACAAAGGCAATGCCTCCGGCTTTAGGGGTAAGCAGATGGGAAAATGTGGAATTTTCGGCTTTTTGGGGGGTGTATCTGGTACCTTCTACAAAATTCATGATGGACACCGGAATATATTTGAATTTTTTACAGGCCTTTCTGGTGCTTTCCAGGTCTTTTCCTTTCAGATGGGGATTTTTGGCCAGAAACTCTTTGGAATGCCGTTTCATAAAGGGAAAATCCAGGGCCCACCATGCAAGCCCTAAAAACGGTACCCAGATCAGTTCTTTTTTTAAAAAAAATTTAAGCATGGGAATTTTTTTGTTCAATGTTTTCTGGAGTACCAGGATATCCACCCAGGACTGGTGGTTGGACAATACCAGATACCATTCCCGGGAGCTGAGCTGTTCCAGCCCCCGGATGTCCCAGTCAATACGGCAGAACAGATCAGTATTCCAGGAATTGATGTGGATCCACAGCCCGGCAATGGCCACAAGTATCCTGTCCAGTACCACGACCACCGGCTGAAAGGGAAAAACAAATTTAAACAAAGATACCAGGATCAAGGGCACAGTGAGGGCAATGGTGTTTAAGAGGTACATCATAAATGACAATACCCCTTTGAGGGGAGGGGGCAGAAAAGAAAGCATGGGGCTCCTTATGCGTTTTTCTGGTTCATGATATGCTTTTTAACCGTTCGTCTGTCCAGGCCTGTTTTCCGGGCCACTTTTTCATAGGTGCCAAGGCTGTTATACAAAAGGGTACAATAGCCGGACAAAAGATCCCCAGCTGTCAGTTCCTGCGCCTGGATGCCCTGGCAGAGAAAATGTGCAAGAGACGGGTCTTCAATCTGTTGTTTGCCTAAGTAATCCCGCCTGAGCAGCACACTTCTGACGCATTGTTCCAGTTCCCTGACATTTCCCGGCCAGCTATAATGGTTTCCCAGACGGCGGTCAATAATTCTTTTGACTTTGGAAATAATTTTTGTAGACTGGATACCGGTCATACGTCGAATGGTAAAATCCAGCAGATCATCCAGTTCCGAAGGGTGCTGCTGGATTCTGGTCCGCAGCGGCGGCACTTCGATGATATCCGAGCACAGCCGGTAGTAAAAATCCTCTCTGAAGATGTTCCCGTCTATAATTTCCTGCCTGGGACGGTTGGTGGCGGCAATGACCCGGCCGTTGAACCGGGATGGGGCATGGGCACCCACCGGGGTGAAGGTCCTTTCCTGAAGAACCCGCAGCAGTTTTACCTGGATGTGGTCGGGAATTTCCCCGATTTCATCCAGCAGAATGGCCCCATGGGGGCTGCACCGGTCCAGCACCCCCTGGTAATCTTCCACCGCGCCGGTGAACGCCCCTTTGGTGTGGCCGAACAATTCTGATTCCAGCAGGGTTTCCGGATACTGGGACAGGTTTAAAGAAGAAAAGGTTTTGGTGAAACTTTCAGAAAAACAGCTGCGTTTTTCGTCAAAGGGAATAAATCCGCTCATGCCGATGGCCCTGGCAGCAGTGCCTTTTCCAGTACCGGTTTCCCCCAGTAAAAGGGTGGAAAAATCTTCCATTTTATTCCACAGATGCCGGTCATACAGTTCAATATTATAGGTGAAGACATTGTACCACAGGTGCTTTTTGAATTTTTTCATGCACAGGCTGTCGCCCACCAGGGTTTTGGAAATAAAATAAAAGGCCCGCCGCAGCTGAAACGACAGGGCAAAATAATGGTAAAATGCCGCCGGAGAAAAACCTTTCTCCACCATCATTTTTCTGGCGTCATCCACAAACGTCACCGGTACAGGTTCATCCCGGGCAGTTATCTGGTCTTGTATCAAAAGATCGAAATTATCCCGGAATTTGTGAAAAACATCAAACAGATATACCACCCGCAACACTTCTTTGTCTTCTCCGGCATACTGGTTGATATTTCCCCTGTTCTGGCGCTCCAGCTTCTGCAGCTGCCGGTCCACCTCCAGCACGCACATGTCCTTGCTTTCCCGGCGGGCAGCTGATGGGAACAATCCTGCTATTTTCTGGTCCAGACGTTCTCTTAAATTACTGAAAGGGTTGGCAAAGGCAGCGTTATAAACAGTTTTAAAAAAATGGCGCTCTTTTTGGGTCAGTGCTGCTTTTTTCATAACTATCCCTCCAGGTGGCAATGTGGATTTTTGTACAGACAATGTTCATAAAATGCAATAAAAAAACATGCAGGTGATAAGAATTAATCAGGGTCAGAATCTAAAACCATTTTAATTCAATGTGTTAGAAAAAAATGTCTGGGTGGCATGGTTTTTGATAGTATGTTTTGAAATCACTTTTAAAACATGATCCCGCGAAAAAACAGGATACTAATTAAGGAATATACCATGATAACAAGAGTATTGCACGCAAGACTGCCTTTGATGATTTATACCCCGGTCAAGGTATTTGATATACACTATTTTAAAGCAATTCATGCAGCCGGTGCCCTGCCTGTGTTTGACACCGAATTTTTGACCAGAGAGGATATTTTACAAAAGACGGCCCTGCTCGCCAGAGAAAACATCAGTTTCGGGCTGCGTCTGGCAGCTTCTGATCCCCTGCTGCTCAAAGATCTGGAAAAAAAACCGGTTTCCAATCTGGACCTTGTGGTTGTGCCGGTATCCAGAACAGATGCCGCCTTCCCGAAAATTTCCCTGGGGGAGACAAAGCTGGTTCTGGAAATCAGGGATATCGGACTTGTGGACACCATTGCCGCAGCCGATCCCCACGCCCTGGTGCTCAAAGGCAATGAAGCTGCAGGCCAGGTATCAAAATACTCCTCTTTTATTCTCATGCAGTGGTATCTTAAAAATCAGGCGCGTCCGGTGTTCATCCATGGCGGGGTGGGCCGTTACACGGGTGCCGGCATGCTGGCGGCAGGTGCAGCCGGTTTTGTCATGGACACCCAGGTGCTGCTGGCAGATGAAGCACCGGTATCCCCGGCGTTCAAGAATCTGCTGGCCATGGTGGAAGAAGGGGATTCCACAGAAATAAGTATCCAGGAAAAACAGGTATTCCGGGTATTTGCCAAGCTGGGCACCAAAATTGTCAAGGAGCTGAAACAGCAGGCCGTGCTTTTTGGTGAGCACAAAGACGGCGAAGAAAAACTGTATGCGCGTATAGCCGAAGAGATCACTGCCATTGACAGCCCGGATGCGCCGTTCGTGCAATCGCTTTTCTACATGGGCCAGGATGGGCTGTTTGCCAGAAATTTTGTAAAAGAATCCAATAAATTATCTGATATGATCCAGCATTTTTTCACCGTTATCGGTAAGAATCTGGACTATGTGGACCAGTGTGATCCGGTGACGGAAAATTCTCCCTTTGCCCGAAACCAGAACACGCGCCTGCCCCTGATCCAGGGCCCCATGGCCAATATATCGGATAATCCGGATTTTGCCGCAAAGGTTCTGGAAGCAGGGGCTTTGCCCTTTTTTGCCGTGGGATCTCTGCCGGCCTCACTGGCTGATGACATGCTGTCCCGGGGAAAAGAAAAAGTTTCCAACTGCGGGGCCGGTCTTGTGGGTATAGAAGCCTTTAATCCCACGGTGCAAAAGCATCTGGACATGGTCAAGAAATACAAAATTCCCTATGCCCTGTTTGCCGGTGGTATCCCCTCCCAGGTGCGGGACCTCGAAGCGGCCGGCACCAAAACCTATCTGCACACCCCTTCTGTTTCCATGATGGAAAATGCCATAAAAAGCGGGTGTGTGAGGTTTATTTTTGAAGGGGGAGAAGCAGGCGGCCATGTGGGATTTTTGTCCTCTCTGGTGCTCTGGGAGGCAGCCATTGAAAAGCTGGTGGCAAAAAATCAGGATGTGTCTAAACTGTCTCTGGTGTTTGCCGGCGGGATCTCCACCTGTTTTGCTTCCTTTTTTATCTCCGGCATGACCGCTTTTCTGGCGGAAAAAGGGGCCTGCATCGGGCTTCAGGTGGGAACAGCCTATCTGTTTTCCAAAGAGATTGTGGACACCAAAAGTGTTACAAAGCAATACCAGGATATCATCGTTGAAAAAGATGAAACCGTGGTCATCGGCAAGAGCCTGGGACTGGCTTCCCGCACCGCCCCCACCCGGTTTGCAAAAATGATGAAAGAACTCGAGGACGTCATGATCCGGGAAAATGTCAGCCTGGATGAGCGCAAACGGTCCTTTGAAAAGAAAAATATCGGGTCCCTGCTTATCGGTGCCAAGGGATTTCTGCCGGATTTCAAACGCCCGGGAAAAGAACATTATACCTGGTTCAAAGATGAAGAACACCGGGAAAAAGGCAATTTTCTGGTTGGGGACAGTCTGGCGTTTTTTAAGGACAGCGTCACCATAAAAGATATCCATGACACCTATTTTACAACCAAATCCCGGCTGTTTCACCATATAAACCAGCTGGAGATTTTTTCTAACCAAAAAAACAGGATCAACGATGAGATTGCCGTGGTGGGCATGGGCTGCACCCTGCCTGATGCCGATACCCCGGAAATATTCTGGGAAAACATTCTGGACAAACGCTATTCCATAAAGCAGATGCCGGAGGACCGGTTTGACCACAAGCTGTACTTCAGCCCGGACCGCAGTGCTGAAGACAAAACCTATACCACCCTGGCAGGGTTTGTGGACCATTTTACATTTGATTTTGAACGGTTCGGGTATGCCCCGGACAAGGCAAAGCGTCTTTCCCGCAGCCAGCAGATGGTGCTTCAAACCGCGTACAAGGCGGTGGAAAGTGCCGGACTGCTGGATGAAAATGACAAACTGCTCTGTGAAGACCCCCAGAAAACAGCCGTGGTCATAGCCACCTGCCTGTCCAATGAGCTGGGCAACACCCTCCAGCTCAAATACTGGTTTCCCCAGCTGGTGTCCATGATGGAAAAAACACCGGCCTATGCCGCGCTGTCCGAAGCAGACAAACAAGCTGTCAAACAGAGCCTGCAGCAGGGCCTGGAAGGAGATCACCCGGGGTATGACCCGGTCCACGGCATTCTGCTGAACATTGAAGCCTCCCGCATTGCCAGGCACCTGGGGGTCAGAGGGGCCAATTATATTGTGGATGCGGCCTGTGCCTCCTCTGTGACCGCTGTGGAAGCAGCCGTGGGAGAACTGCTGTCAGGAGAACATGACCAGGTTATCGTGGGCGGGGTGAACACCCACCTGGCACCGGAATCTTTTATCGGGTTCGCCAAGATGGGCACCCTTTCGGAAAAAGGCTCCTATCCGTTTGACCAGCGGGCTGACGGGTTTATCCTCGGGGAAGGATCAGTGGTGTTTGTGCTCAAGCGCATGAAAGATGCCATCAGAGATAAAAATGCGATATTCGGCGTCATCAACGGTATCGGCGCATCTTCCGACGGACGGGGCAAGGCCATTGCCGCCCCTAATCCCAAGGGCCAGATCCTCAGCGTCCAGCGGTGTTTCGAACACACCCGGCCGGATCTCCGGCCACAGGATATCGGATTTATCGAAGCCCACGGCACCTCCACCACCATCGGGGATGCAGCAGAGCTGGAAACCCTGAACACCTGGTACAAAGACAGCCATGCCGGCATCTCCTCCATCAAGTCCCAGATCGGGCACCTGCTGGGGGCGGCCGGGGCAGCCGGTCTTTTAAAGGCCCTCCTGGCAGTGAACAACGGGGTACTGCCCCCCAACGGCCAATTTGAAACCCTGTCCAAAAACCATGACCTGGCAGATTCTTCTTTGTTCATTGTCAAGGACCCGGTTGAATGGAAGCGCCCGGACAACGCCCCCCGGATGGCAGCGGTGTCTTCCTATGGATTCGGCGGCATCAACTACCATATGGTGGTGGCCCAAATGACCCCTGAATACCAGCCCCTTGCCAGGGATATTTTTTCCGACACCTTTTATGATTTCAATGATGACCGCATCGTGGTGGCAGGCCTTGGCGTATTTCTGCCCGGCGCAAAGAACACAAAACAGTTCTGGGAAAAACTGCAATCCGGGGAAAAACAGCTGTCCCAACTGGGAGAAGACCATTTTGACAATGAAGCCTATGCTGCTTTTCCAAACAATTCCATTTATCATCTGCCAAAGGTCAAGGCCGGGATGGTCACGGATTTTCAGTTTAACAACCTCAAATACCGGATGCCTCCCACCATGGTCAAATCCATTGAACGGGCCCAGATTTTCGGGCTGGAGGCGGCTGATGAAGCCCTGTCATCTTCCGGGCTTTTGTCAGTGGACGGCGGTCCCGCCCGCACCGGGGTGATCCTGGGAACCATTGCCGGCGAGCGCCAGAGCAAAAATATCATCCGGGTGAGAAAGCAGTTCATTGCCAATGCCCTCACCGCCTGTGAGGGTGTGGACAAGGCTGCCACCCGGGCTGTGGCAGACGATCTTCTGGCTGCAATCAGAAACAGCATTCCGGAAAACAACGAAGATACCACACCAGGGCTGTTGTCCAACATCATTTCCGGCCGTATTGCCAACCACTTCGGGCTCAATGGCGCCAATTACGTGATTGACGCATCCTGCGCATCCGCCACCATTGCCCTCAGAAATGCGGCCAGGTCCCTGAAGCACAAAGACCTGGATTTTGTGCTGGCCGGCGGCGTGGACTGCAACCTGTATCCAGCCGTGCTCATGGCTTTCAAGCGACTGGGGCTTTTGTCGTCAGGGGACTGCCATTATTTTGATGACAGGGCGGAAGGGTATGTGATGGGAGAAGGGGCTGCCATCCATGTGCTCACCACCCTGAAAAAAGCCAGGGAAGCCGGCATGGAAATATTAGGGGAAATCCATGACTGTACAGTGCGTTCGTCTGTACCGGACCACCTGCTGGCCCCCTCGGAACATACCTTCAAATCGGTGATCAACGAGGCCTACAGCAGGTCGGGTATTTTAAAATCCGAGATCAGCCACCTGGATCTGTTTGCCTTTTCCAATGTGTTCGGAGACATGATCGAACAGCAGGTAACCCAGGCCAGTTTTTCCCATACCATGCTTTGCGGCAACATCAAACCCCAGTTCGGGTATTTCAAGGCAGCCAATCCTGCCGTGGCCCTGGCCAAGATGATGCTCATGAATGCAAAAGGAAAGATGCTGCCGGATTTCAACTATGATCCAGACCATTCCACCCTCAAAGACAGCAAAGTGCTGCAGCCTGCCGGGAAAACCATGGACAGAAAACCGGGACATCCCCTGCGGTTTGCCGCCAACGTCAACGGCATCGGCGGCAACCACGCCCATTTGATCATGGGTACCCTGCCCCATGTTCTGGAGCGCCGTGAACCGGTATCGGAAGAACCGGTGATCGAGGCCCAATACAAGCAGGTGTCCGGTGATGACCTGGTGGTGACCGATACTGCCTATTCCGCAGATCCGGGCGGCAAGAAACTGCGCATGGTGGCGCTGCTTTCCGGCCAGGGGGCCCAGCGGCCGGGCATGATGAAGGCCCTGTATGATGCAGATTCTCATATCCGGAAGGTGCTGGACAAGGGAGATGACATTTTTTTCAAGATCCGGGGGTATTCGCTTCTGGATCTCATGTTCGGGGATGATGATGCCCTGAACTCCACCCAGAATACCCAGCCCGCAGTTTTTCTTTCATCTGCGGCCATCTGTTCCCGCCTGGGGCAGGAAGGGTTTTCACCCGATTATTTCATCGGCCATTCCGTGGGGGAATACACAGCCTTGTTCTGTTCGGGCATGCTGGGGTTTGAAGATGCCATGCGCCTGATTATCAAGCGCGCTGATCTCATGTATGAAAGCACGGTAAAACAGCCGGGAAAAATCATGGTGGTGTTTAAAAACGAAAAGCAAACCCAGTCTCTGCTGCACAAATCTTTTATCTCCAACATTTATATCACCAATAAAAACAGTGAAAAGCAGACCGCAGTATCCGGCAAAGCCGAGGATATAGACAAATTCTGCACCTATTTGTCCCAGCAGGAAGTGTCCTATAAAAAACTCAACCTGACCGGTGCATTTCACACCCCTTTGCTCCAGGAAGCTGCTGATGAGCTGCGCATTTTTCTGGATACCATAAGTTTCAACACCACCCGGTTCGGCAAGATCATTTCCAACACCCTGGCCCGGCCCTATCCGGAAAAAGAAAATGAGGTCAAGGACCTGCTGGCCAGGCAGATCGTATCCCCGGTGGAGTTCATCCGGTCTGTGGAGCATGTGTATGTGTCCGGCAGGACCCATTTTATTGAGATCGGGCCGTCCAGGCTTCTGGTGAACCTTCTCAAACATATCAATATCGGCGAATACGGCACAGCTGTGACCGTGGATTCCAGAGAGGGGGAAACCGAATCATTCGCAGCCTGCCGTCAGTACCTGATTGCCTGCAACAGCCTGTTTGAACACCCGCCAGTGAAGGTTTCACGCAGTGTTGCAGCGTCAGATGAACAAATAAAAATACAGGAACAAAACCAGACACCGGTTGTGGAGGCGTTACCGCAGATCAATATGACCCAGGATTTTGAAGCATTTAAAGAGGAAAACAAGGAACTGCTGGACCGGATACTCTACCAGGAGTTTGAGCGCAGAAAGCGTGAGGCTGCCATTGATGCCATTGACCGGTTTGAATTCAACACCGGCCGGATTCTGATTTCCGGCGTATCAGTGGGGCTGCCCGGAAGAGGCCGCCGGGTATTTGCCAAAGATAATTTTGATGCCATCCTCAATGGGGAGAATTTCATTGAACCCCTGACCCGGGAAGACCAGGAGCTGATCACTGACAAGAATATCACCAAGCTGTATAAGCAGCCGGACGGCAATGCCCGGTTTGTCCAGATCACCCGTACTGAAGATGTGATCCACCTGGCAGGCCAGCTGGGATATTTTGACCTCACTGATGAGTACGGCATCAAAGAAGAATATGATGTGGCCATGTCCCTTGGAATTGCGGCAGGTATCGAGGCACTCAAGGATGCCAGCATTCCGCTGGTCATGCAGTATAAAAAGATGAAAGGGGGCAGAAGCATGGTGCCGGACGGGTTTGCCCTTCCTGCAGAAATGCAGGAGGATACCGGTGTCATCATCACCTCTTTGTGGCCCAACGGCGAAACCCTGATGGCGGAGCTGGAAAAATACTATTATGAAAAATTCTTTCTGCGTCCCCATGAGGAGGTTGAAAAAATCTACTATTTTCTCATGGAGCGCATCAAGGACATGGAGATCAAAGAAGAGCTCACTGACTGGTTTTTCAAGTCCAAAGCCCGGAAAAGAAAAGATTTTTCCACCTACACCTTTGATCGAAATTTTCTGGCCAATGCCTGTCCGCTGGGGTCGGCCCACCTGGCCATGATCATCAAGGCCAAAGGCCCCAATACCCTGGTGTCCTCGGCCTGTGCCTCCACCACCCTGGCCATCGGCATTGCCGAGGACTGGATCCGCACCGGCCGGTGCAAACGGGTCCTGGTGGTGGGCGGAGAAAACGCCACATCCGCCCGGCAGAACCAGTGGGTGGGGTCCGGGTTCCTGGCCCTGGGTGCCGCCACCATTAAAAAACGGGTGTCAGAGGCAGCCAAGCCTTTTGATGAGGACCGCAACGGCACCATTCTCGGATCCGGGGCCGTGGGCCTGGTCATTGAAGCAGAATCCGAAGTAAGCCGGCGGGGCATGAACGGCCAGTGCGAGATTCTGGGTACCCACATTGCCAATTCCGCCTTTCACACCTACAATATCGATGTGCCCCATATGGCAAAGGAGATGACCCGGTTCATAAACAAGATGGAAAAACGCACCGGTCTGAAAAAACAGGATTATGCAGACAAGCTGCTGTTTATGTCCCATGAAACCTACACCCCGGCCAGGGGGGGGAGTGCCGATGCCGAGGTAACTGCTTTGGAAACCACCTTTGCCGATCATTTGAACAGCATCTGCATCTCCAACACCAAAGGGTTCACCGGCCATACCCTGGGGGCGGCCATCGAAGATGTGGTTCTGGTCAAAGCCCTGCAGCAGCGCAAGGCCCCGCCCATTGCCAATCTGACCAAAATACCGGCCCATTTCAAAAAACTGAACTTTTCCGGCCAGGACAATATCGACAGTGAATACGGGCTGCACCTGTCTGCCGGATTCGGTTCCCACTTTGCTTTTATGTTTGTGAAACGCATCCAGGAGAATGCTGTTCAGGGCAACCTGGCATACCACAGATGGCTGCGCCATATCACCGGTGCACAAAAGCCGGAGTTGAAAATTATTGACAACACTCTTTGCGTGGTGGGGGGAGACCCGGCAGCCGCTGCCCCGGCAGCACAACCCCAAACCACCCGGGTGCCGGCCATGCCTGCACCTGCCGCAGCAATACCTTCAGCCGCAGGGTCCATGCCCCGTGCAGCAGAGGCTGCCCAGGCGGTACCGGCCGCTGCTACAGCTGCCGGCCGGCAGGAACCAGCCGCAGCCATGGACCGGTCAGATACGGCAGCATCCGGTGCCGGGCAGGACAGCGCCCTGGCAGCAGAAAAGATCAAACAGGTGATTGCTGCCCAGACCGGGTATACCCCGGACATGCTGGAAAATGACCTGGACCTGGAAGCAGACCTGGGCATTGATACGGTGAAGCAGGTGGAGATTTTCGGCAAGATCGCCACCCAGTTCGGATTTCCTGTGCCTGATGACCTTAAGCTGCGGGATCTGAACACCATAGACAAGCTGGCCGGATATGTGGCGGACCGGTCCGCCCCTGCATCTGAAGCCGCCATCCCCGGTGCCGGCAGTGCTTCAGTATCTGCACCCAGCGCTGATCAGGTATCTGAAGTATCCGGCCAGACACCTGTCCGGCCGTCTGCAGCCCATACCATGGATTCCGGTGAACGCGTTGTTACCCCGGAAATGCCCGCTGATCAGGTATCGGCTGCGGTCAAGGATGTCATAGCAGCCCAGACCGGGTATACCCCGGACATGCTGGATGATGACCTGGACCTGGAGGCGGATCTGGGTATTGACACAGTGAAGCAGGTGGAGATCTTCGGCAAGGTGGCCACCCAGTTCGGGTTTGCCGTGCCTGATGACCTCAAACTGCGGGATCTCAACACCATTGCCAGACTGGCCGCCTATGTGGCCGCCCGCACCGCCGGGACAGAGGCAGGATCTGCTGCTGCCGGCACAGATACACAAACCGTTACCGATTTTTCGATTGTCACCGATACCGGGGCCGGATCCGGTATGAACGGGCCTGGTGCTGCCGATGCCCCAATGCCGGCCGCAGCCCATACCATGGATTCCGGGGAGCGGGTGGTAACCCGGTCTGTGCCCGGGGGTGAAGACACTGCTGCCGTGGTAAAGGATGTAATTGCCCGCCAGACCGGATATACCCCGGACATGCTGGCGGATGACCTGGATCTGGAAGCGGACCTGGGCATTGACACGGTAAAACAGGTGGAGATCTTCGGCAAGGTGGCAGGCCATTTCGGGTTTGCCGTGCCTGATGATCTGCGGCTGCGGGATCTGAACACCATTGCAAAACTCACCGCCTATATCCAGGCCCGTGTGCCGGCAGCCCCTGCCCCGGCAGAAGACATTGTCCCGGCCACCGGATCATCAGATGCGGTCCAGGCAAACAAAGCAGCACCTGAAATTTCAGGGCCTGATGACCTGTTCCCTGACCCGGCATCCCCTATCAAGCGCCTGGTGGTGCGGGTGGATGAGGCAGACATGCCGGCCCCTGGCAGGCCGGATTTTTCCGGCCATAAATTATTGGTCTCCCTGGACAGCCACGGGTTTGCCGAAGCTGTGATGGAACGGATACAGTCTGCAGGGGGGGAAGTGATCACCCTGGGGGCAAATGGTGCGGATGTGACAGCCGATCTGTCCGATCTGGAAGCATTCCAGACCGCCATTGCAGCTTTTGCCAAGACAGGCCCCCAGATCACCGGATTTATACACCTGGCATCGCTGGATGCATACTTTGACCGCAAAAATGCAGAATTTGCCGCAGATGCGGATGTGAACACCACAGTCAAATCGACCTTTTTGCTGCTCAAAGCCCTGTTTGACAAACTGGATGCCCCGGACACCCTGATCGGCACCATTGCCTTCGATTCGGTGGTGTTTCCCTATATGGATGACTGCGGTGAGATCCATCCGCTGTTCAGTGCCCTGAGCGGCATGCTCAAGACCGCCAACAAGGAGCTGGAAAACACCCGGGTCAAGGTGGTGGATTTTTCCTATAAATATCCCAAAAAGAGCCTGGCCCGCATTGCTGATCTGTTTTTAGGGGAACTGCTCTGTGCAGATCCCCGGTGCGAGGTGGGGTATAAGAACAAAAAACGTTATGTGCTGTCCATGCACCCGGAAACTGCCCGCAGTGAAGGACCCATTGTATCGGAAGGCGACACCCTGCTGGTGACCGGCGGGGCAGGCGGCATCACCTATGAGATTTTAAAACAGGTGGTGGCCGCCTACAGGGTCAATCTGGTAATTCTGGATATCAACGATATCTATGCCACAGATCCGGCACTGCTGACACCGGATGCCACTGAAGCCGACCTGATGGCCATGCTGCGAAACCAGATGCCCGGGGAAAAACCGGTGGCAGTGAAACAGGCCCTGGACCGTTTGATGCGGGTCAGACAGGCCATTGCCAATATTGCGTATCTTCAATCCCAGGGGATTTCTGTGACCTATCACTGCACTGATGTGACTGATTACCAGGCTGTGAAAAAGGCTGTGGATGCCTGTGACCGCATTGACGGCATCTTTCACGCCGCCGGCATGGAGATGAGCCAGTTCATTCCCAAAAAGGAACAAAAAGCGTTTGAACTGGTGGTGGATGTCAAGGTCAAGGGCATGCGCAACCTGCTGGCTGCTGCAAAAGACAGGGAGTACCGGTATTTTTTCACCTTTTCTTCGGTCACGGCCCGGTTCGGCAACCAGGGACAGGTGGACTACACCGCTGCCAATGATTTCTTAGGCAAAACCTTGTTCAGGGAAAAACAGCTGCATCCGGAGAAAACCTATAAAGTCTATGCCTGGACTGCCTGGGGCGGGGTGGGCATGGCCACCAACCCCACCGTGAAAAAGGTGCTGGAGGACCGGGGCATCCAGTTTCTGCCCCTGGACCAGGGCGTGAAATTCTTCATGGCAGACCTGCTGGATAAAACCGCGTCTGAAATGGTGTTTTCCGGTCTGGATTATGATTTTGACATCGACGGGCTGCTGGGCACCCCGCAGGATCAGGCCTTTCCCTTACTGGGTGAAGTGACCCACCAGGAGACGGATGCCGCAGTCTGGACACGGGTCCTGGACCTGGAACATGACCTGTTTCTCCATGACCATACCATGGGGGAGGTGCCCCTGTTTTTAGGATCCACCGGCATCGAGACCATGGCCGAGGCTGCCGCAGCAATGGCCGGAAACGGATCCGTGGTCACGGGACTGTCTGATTTTGCCATTCCCTACGGCATCAAGCTGCTCAAGGGCCGGCCCAAGGAGATCATCATCTCCGGCACCAGGCAGGCACCCGGGGCATATGCCTGTGACATCACCTCGGTATTCAAAACCCCGGACGGCAGGGTGATGGGAGAACCCAAACTGCATTACCAGGGACAGTTTTTTCTGGCAGAGGAGCGGCCGGCACAGGAAACCATTGATCTGCCCGAGTTTTATCCCGTGTCCTGGGAAGGGGATCTGGCTGACCTGGTGTACCATCCCGGACGGCTGTTCATGTTCGGGCTGTTTGCGACCATCACGGACATCAACTCCTTTGACGGCACCACCCTGGTGACCACGGTGGCGGACAGGTCCACGGCCCCTTTCTTCAAGGGGGTGACCGATCCGCAGTTCCAGGCAGCCCCGGTGCTGGTGGATGCCATGTTCCAGACAGGGGGCCTTCTGGAATTTCTTACCACCTCCCGGACTGTGCTGCCTTTCCGCATCGCCGCCATGACCTTTTTTGCGCCGGTGGAAAAACACACCGACTATCTGTGCATTACGGAAAAAAAGGCATCAGGCGAAGAAACCAATACCTATGACCTGACCCTGACCGATGACACCGGCAGGGTGTTTATCAAGGTCACAGGCTTTGAAATGGTCAAGCTTAACCGTCTGGCCCCGGAAGACCGGATTGCCGGCCGGGTGACCTTTACCGAAACCGTGGCCTAGCCGCGACCGATCCTTGCACGTCAGCCGGCAAAAAAAGAAAATGTTGCTACCGGGGAGGATAAAAAACCCGACCAATTGATTTGGAAACAAACAGGATGTGCGTGTTCATGACAACCGGGAATTACTTACCACTCATTGTAAAAAGGATCGCACAGAAATCGGTTTCACCGGAGTTCTCACCGGCAGGAACGGGAATGCTCCAGCAGATCTGCGGGTGAGCGCTGCCAGAATGCGGTTGACAATGGGGCCGCAGGTGCGGCCCTGGCAGAGCCCCATGCCGCACCGCAGGGCTTTTTTGAGCATGGCAGGGGTGTCATATCCTTTTTCTACAGCAGTTTTGATCTCCCCCATGGTGATGTGCTCACACCGGCAGATGGTGACCGTGTCCGGTATGGCGGAGAAAACCGCATCCGGCACCCTGTGGAGCCGGTTGAACCAGGTGCTGAAGGACAGGCTTTGTTTTCTTTGCCGCTGCAGAACCGCCATGCGGTGCGCATCCACATTTCTGCCCAGTTTTTTGAGAATGCCCAGAGCAGCCAGTTCTCCCTCGATCATGGACATGGATGCCCCTGCAATGCCGGTAATTTCACCGGCGGCAAATATGCCGGGTATGCTGGTTTCACAGTCATGGGTCACCGCCACCACCCAACCGCCCAGATCCGGGTCATGGATCAGGCCGCATCCGGCCTGCATGGGCAGTTCCAGATTGGGAACAAATCCCCACCCCGTGGCCAGACATTCGGTTTTGTATGTTATTCTGGTGCCTTCCATGATACGGCCCAGAGAATCCACCCGGGCTGCAACCACTTTTTCCAGCTCCCGTGATCCCTGTGCCGCCACAACCATGGTCCGGTGGCGGCAGGGCACGCCTGCCAGGAGAATCCCGGCCAGATTCCGGGCGCCTTCCAGAATTTTGGTTCCCTGGCGAAATCCATGGACCAGCAGGCGGCATGTGTCCGCAGGTTTTGCAAAATCCAGGATGGCGGCGGGTCTGCCCCTTTTTTTCAGGTACAGCCCTGCCACTGCTGACAGAAACGGGCCCATGCCCGCCAATACCATATGCTGTCCCGGCAGGACCCCGGTGCCTTTCATGAGGGTCTGGGCCCCGCCTGCAGCCATGACCCCGGGCAGGGTCCACCCCGGAAACGGCACAAAGGTTTCCCTGGCCCCGGTGGCAGCCAACACCATCCGGGGCCGGATGCTGATGATCTCTTTTCTGTCTTTTTCCGCCAGTATCTCCAGGTCTTTGTCAATGCCCATCACCTGGGTGTGGTTCAGAACGGTAACAGAGGATGTTGCGGTTTTATCCAACAGCCGTGGTCTGCCGGGAAAAATTTTTTGGATGCGGGATGCATTGCCGGGCCAGGGCATAGTTCTGAACACCCGGCCCCCCACACGCGGGTTTTCATCCAGAACCAGGACATCCAGTTTCTGATCCGCCAGGGCTGCCGCCGCAGCCAGGCCGCTGACCCCGCCGCCCACAATGGCCACATCACATGTTTTTTTGAAAATCACGGCACATCCTTTTCGGTTTCAATGACCATACCCGCCCTGACCTGTGTCATGCAGGCCCTGCAGCCGGGTCTGCCGTCTATGGAGACCCGGCACTGGTAGCACACCCCCATCCCGCACAGAGCACCCCGGCCGTGCCCATGGGGATCAATGCCCAGGGTTTTTATGCCTGCGGCCGTCAATGCCGCCAGCACGGTTTCTCCTTTGAATGCGGTGATTTTCCGGCGGTTGATAAATATGTGTATGACAGGTCCCCGGACAATACCGGGGATACGCAGATCCCTGGTCATGATGCTTTTCCCTGAAAAAACCGTTCCAGGCAGAACGGGGCCAGGCTGATGCCCGGTGCTGTGCCGGTGATCAGTTCGGCAATGATCTGACCGGTGACAGGGGACAGGGCAATGCCGTCTCCCTCATGCCCGGCCGCCATGATAAATCCGGGCCGCGAGGAAACATGGCCCAGGATGGGAAGCCCATCCGGGGTAAAGGGGCGCAGTCCTGCAAATGTCCGGATAATGCGGGCATTCTCCAGCCCGGGAATCACCGCCAGGGTCCGGGACAGAATCTTTTTTGCAGCGGTCAGAGTGGTGGCGGTGTCAAATCCTGCAAATTCCCGGGTGGCGCCCAGCAGAAAATTGCCCCGGGCTGTCTGTTCAATGGAGATGCCCATGCTGCCGGTACCGGCAATCTCTGGACTATATTTGGCTGCCACATACCCGGCAGAGATCAGGCACCGGGTCAAAAGCGGGGGCAGGGGACCGGTCACAAGGATCTGGCCCCGCCGGGGTGTGATGGGAATTTCCAGGCCCACCATTTTTCCGAGGGCCGGTGCATGCACACCCGCGGCATTAACAACGGTTCTGGTTTCAATTATACCCCCGGGGGTATCGATGGCATATACGCCCTGCTGGGTAATGCGGATATCCCTGACCGGGGTGCGCGACAGCACCCTTGCCCCGTGCCGGCGGGCGGCATCCAGAAAAGCCAGGGTCAGGTAAATGGGGTTGACCTGGGCATCCAGGGGGCAGAAGGTGGCGGCCAGGATATCTTTGGAAAGACAGGGTTCCAGGTCCCTTGCCTGCCGGGCATCCAGAAGCGATACTCCCAGACCGGCCCGGTTCTGCTCCTGAATAAACCGGGTGACGGCGGTCAGTTCCGCCGTACTGGTGACAGCCATGATGCCGCCCCTGCAGCGCAGTTCAATATCTGCATCCAGTTCCCGGGCCAGGGTGTCGAACTTACGTCTGCCTGCCATGGCCAGGGCCAGATGCACCCCCGGTTTTTTGGACTGCAGAAACACCATGCCGTCACAGGCCCCGGATGTGCCGGAGCAGGGATCTGACTTGTCCAGCACCAGGACATCCACCTTTTTTTCAGACAGATGCCAGGCCACGGATGCGCCGATAATGCCGGCTCCGATAACCACCACATCTGCATGGCAGGCAACGGACACCTCTTTTTATCCGGAAACCAGCAGGATCTGCATATCCATCACATTGGTGCGGGTGGGACCTGTGAACAGCAGATCTTCCAGTGCAAGAAAAAAATTATAGGAGTCGTTTTCCGCCAGGTGGGCTCCGGCAGACAGGCCAAGGGCTGCGGCCCGGGACAGGGTGGTGCTGTCGGCAAAGGCGCCGGCCGCATCTGTGGGGCCGTCTGTGCCGTCCGTGCCTGCAGACAGCAGGACAATCCCTTGTGTGCCGGCCAGGCTTATGGCCCCGGCCAGGGCCAGCTCGGTATTTCTTCCGCCTTTCCCCTTTCCTTTGATGGTGACGGTGGTTTCCCCGCCGGACAGCAGGCAGGTGGGCGGTTTTACCGGTCTGCCGGATGTTCTGCTCTCTTTTGCAACAGCGCACAGGATTTTGGCGGCTTCTGCAGCTTCTCCCTGGATCATGGAGGACAGCACCAGCGGGGTGAATCCCTGGTGTTTCGCTTGTTTTTCAGCAGCATTCAAAGCATCGGACAGGCTGCCCACCACCAGATTGGATACCTTTGAAAACAGAGGGTCACCTGGTTTGGGGGTCTCGTTAATTTTTTCCTTGATGCCTGCCTGTATGCGCTGTCTCACCGTTTCAGGCACAGTCTCCCAGATCCGGTACCGCGCAAGAATGGCCTGACAGTCCCTGAAATTTCCAGTATCCGGGGCGGTCATGCCGGAACCTATGATATCCAGGTCATTTCCGACAACATCGGACAATATCAAAGAAATCATCCGGGCCCCGTTGGCAGCCGCACACAGCTGCCCGCCCTTGATCCGGGACAGGTGCTTGCGGATGGTGTTTATCTCGTGGATGGTGGCCCCGCATCCCAGCAAAAGCCGGGTGGTGTCCTGTTTGTCAGCCAGGGTTATGCCCGGGGCAGGTGCCGGGCTCAAAGCGGATGCCCCGCCTGATATCAAACAGAGAATCACATCTTCCGGCCCGGCCCCGGACACCATATCCAGCAGGGCCGCTGCCCCTTCCCGGCCCTGTGCATCCGGCACCGGGTGTCCGGCTTCCATCACCCGGCAGTGTGCCAGGGGCATCCCATGCCCGTATTTGGTGACCACCACCCCGTCATGGATGCGTGATCCCAGCAGATCTTCCACCTGCCGGGCCATGGCTGCCGATGCCTTGCCGGCCCCGGCCACATAGATATGCCGGATCTGATCCAGGTCCAGGTCAACATCCCCTGCACGCAGCCGGCTGCCGGAAATGTGCAGATGTCTTGCCACACATGCCTCGGGTGCCACCGCCCGGACACCGGCTTCAAATATGGCCCTGGCCGTCTGTTTCAGTATCATTTGATCCCCCCCTTCGGATCTGTTTTTTTACAACTCTTCTCCATTTGTCCATTTTACCATAATGGAACCTTGCTGTTCCGTCAATTGGTTAAAACAAAATGAAATTTTTCATATTATAAAAAATATTGACTTTAAATTTTATAACTGTAAAAAATATATATTGCTGATTGTAAACTTTAGAGATTTTATTACATGAAAAACAGAGAAAGAGAAATTGATCAGACAGACCGGCGCCTCATCCAACTTTTGGCCGGGGACGGAAGAAAGCCGGCCAGGGAACTGGCAGAGGAACTTGATGTCTCCATTCCCACCGTCCAGTCAAGGATGAAACGGCTTATCACCAGCGGCGTCCTCAAGGTGGCGGGCCTGGTCAACACCTTCAAGGCCAAAGGGACCCTGACCGCCATTATTGCCATCAGGGTGGATGATGTTTCCAGGATGGCCAAGATATTTGACCAGCTCGGCGAATTTGAGCAGGTGGTCTGGGCCTGTGCCGTTACCGGCCAGTACGACATTTTTGCCGAAATCATCATCACCGAGGGCATTGAAAGCATGTTTGATTTTTACGTGGACGAAATCTCAAAGCTGGAGGGGGTCACCCATTCCGAGTCCTTTATGGTGACCAAGACAAGGCGGAATTGGATCCTGCTTCCTCCGAATTTAAAGGGATGGATTAAGTAAGTGTTTATAATGGCCTGGTTGACAGCCCGTAAGCGTGGAAAATGAAAATAAAGAAAATTCACATCTGGAAAGAAAACCTGGAACTCACACGGCCTTATGCTATTGCTTATGAGCGGATTGAGGCGGTTGAAAATGTATTTGTCCTCATTGAGGCGGATAATGGGTTCACCGGTATTGGCGCAGCATCCCCGTCTCCCGAGGTCACGGGAGAGACCATCTCGCACTGCCAGGAACGTCTTGAACAGAAGCTTGAACCTGTTTTGACCGGTGCGGACCTTCGGCGGTTCAACTTTCTGCTCCGGCAGCTGGGCAACGCCCTGGTCTCTGCCCCTGCGGCCCTGGCTGCGGCTGACATCGCCCTGCACGATCTTGCAGCCAAGGCGCTGGGTCTTCCCCTGGTGACCCTGTTGGGCCAGGTCCATGAGGGCCTGCCCACCTCGGTGACCATTGGCATCCTCCCTTTGGAAAAGACCCTTGACGAGGCAGAAGAATTTGTCGGAAACGGCTTTAACATCCTGAAAATTAAAACCGGAATTGACCTGGATGAGGATATTGAGCGGATGGTCAAACTGCGGGAAACCCTGGACAGCCGGGTGATGCTCAGGGTCGATGCCAACCAGGGATACTCGCCTGCACAGTATCAAAAATTTTACAATCAGACCCGGAATCTAAACCTTGAATTTGTTGAGCAGCCGCTGAAGGCTTCGGACATTTCAGGCATGTGCAGCCTGTCCAAAGAGATCCGGGACTGGACTGCCGGGGATGAAACCATTCTTGATCCCGCCTCTGCTGTCAGCTGTCTGGGGAACCCTCGGCCCTTTGGGATTTTTAACATCAAGCTGATGAAATGCGGAGGGATTGCCCCGGCCATGGAAATTGCAACCATGGCCGGCCATGCCGGTATTGATCTGATGTGGGGCTGCAACGATGAGAGTATCATCAGTATCACAGCTGCCCTTCATGCAGCCCTGGCCTCTCCGACGACAAAGTACCTGGACCTGGATGGCAGCCTGGATCTGGCACGGGATGTGGTGGACGGCGGTTTTTTGCTCAGGGACGGCTGGCTCTTTCCAAATGAACAGCCGGGTCTGGGGGTCCACAGACGAGCGTAAAAGAAGACTGTTAAGGATAACGGAAAATGAACGATAAAAATTGCATGATGGGAACCGCTTGTATATTTACAAACGGCAAACTGGACCGGCCCGATGCCAAAACCGCCCACGGACTGATCCGGGGAACGGAACGCTTTGATATCATCGGTGTGGTGGACCACTGCCATGCAGGGAAAGATGCCGGAGAATGTCTGGACGGCCGGCAACGGGATATCCCGGTTCACAAATCAGTGTCGGATCTCATAAAAAAAACCGGAAAAAGACCGGACTTCGGCATCATTGGGGTGGCCATCTCCGGGGGCAGACTGGATGCTGCCTGGCAGGAACTGATTCTTGATGCCATGGGACATGGCCTTTCCATTATCAACGGGATGCACATGCTGCTCAACGAGATTCCCAAATTTCAACGGGCAGCCAGGGCCAACGGGGTGGAACTCATTGACATTAGAAAACCCAAATCCTTTGATCAGCTCAAAGCCTGGACCGGTGAGATCTATTCGGTGGCAGCCCCGAGGATTGCGTTCCTCGGATCGGACTGCGCCCTGGGCAAGCGGACCACGGCAAGAATGGTTGAAAAACTTTGCTGCAGGGCCGGCATAAAGGCGGAGATGATTTATACCGGCCAGACAGGATGGCTTCAGGGCTATACTTACGGCTTTATTTTCGATGCCACCTTGAACGATTTTGTCAGTGCCGAGGTGGAGAACGCCATAGTCCAATGCAGCAGAAATACGGTCCCGGATCTGATTCTGATAGAAGGGCAGTCTGCCCTGCGCAACCCATTAGGACCCTGCGGGGCTGAAATTGTGGTTTCGGGTAATGTCAAAGGGGTGATTCTGCAGCATGCTCCCTTTCGAAAATATTACGATGACCTGGATCATGTGGGGTGTCTGCTGCCGGATCTGGAAAGCGAGATCCGGCTTGTTGAGATGTACGGCACTTCTGTGCTGGCAGTTACCCTGAATGGGGAGGGTGGATCTTCCGAACAACTCACAGACTACGCCGTCCAGACCCAGGATCAGACCGGTATTCCAATGGTCCGGCCTATAGAAGAAGGGGTGGATCGCCTGCTGCCCATTGTGGAAAAGTACATTGCCGGGCATGAGGATTTGTCAGATGTCACCCGAATTGACCGTTGATTTAAAGGGACTGTTACCGCCGGCCGCCAAGGTTTTTGCTGGACAGCTTCATGGGACTTCCGACAAAATGGTTTTTACCCGGCCCACAATGCCTGATTCAAGGCTGACCTTGATGCCGTGGGGGTGAAAGGGGGATTTGGTGAGGATATCTTTGACCTTTCCCTGGGTCAAGTTTCCGGTCCGCTGGTCCTGTTTCTGGACCACGTCTACAAGACTGCCTTTGGTGATGTTTTTTCTGTTATTCCCGTCCATGAGATTCCGATCTTTCCGGCAATGTTCAAGCCATTCAAGTGCAGTGCGTTACCCGCACCCTAATAAAAGAAACACTATAAGATTTTGCATAATGGTGGTATCCATTATTTTCCATGACCATAATCATTTTTGTTTGGATAATGATACTTGGGCGCAAGAATCGATGGATGAAAATTGTCTGAAAAGATGAGCAGAACAATTATCAGACTTCTAAAAAATCACCGACATGCATCGGTCTGGAAATCTCTTTGCCAAATTTTTGATCAAAAAAAGAAATAGTGTTCTCGCCAGAACAGTGATTAAGGTATAGTTTGGGAGATTGATATTTTTCACTCAAAATGTTGCCAATATATTCAAGTTCCTTTTTCTTACAAATCATCATATGGGTGCCGCCAATTATTGTATCGATCTTTTTATCTGGCCAGGTTTTCACAATTTTATTCAAAGTGTTTAACAATCCAGCATGACAGCATCCGCAGATCAGAACCAATCCCTTATCTGTATCACAGACAAGAGATATATCATCCATGACCTTGTCCTGAACCCACCTGCTGTCTTGTTTCTGTAGCAGGAATAGTGTTGCATCTTTTTCATTTCTTTCTGATATTTCACCAAGTGTAAATAATCTCGGAATTATTTCTCGTGGATTGGTGATAAATTCAAATATCACTTTTTCTTTCAGATGAGCAGGCAAATCGGTAAATCCTATGTTTCCAAATCGCTCTTTTAATTTTAAGAAAAGTAATAATTTGCCTATGAATTTCGCATTTTTTCCCTTAATTGCATCGGGGTGCAAAAATACTTTTAGATCTTTGTTGGAAGTACGGTGCTTTAAGAATTCTTCAAGCCCCCTTGTGTGGTCAAAATGTCCATGCGAAAAAACCAAACTATCAATTGAATCAGGTTCAACACCTGCATTTCTTAAATTGTGTAACAGAATATTTCCCTTCCATCCAGTGTCGAATAGTATAATTTTGTTACCTGATTCTATTAGAAAGGCATTGCCGTAATCTGATTTGTATCCCTTGTCTGTTCGTGAAGTATTTCCATATATATTTGTGATTTTGAAATCCATAGTACATTCCTCGGTAGATAAAATTGTTTCGGAGGGAGCAATGTGTCCCTTAATTGTTATTCTCTTTTTTCTCGGACAAAGAATTTGCCAGCGCATCAACTGCTGCCTTGCAAACTGCCACTGATGATGCAGGATGGTCGGCTGCAAATGCCACATTGTCCTTGAAAAATATTGCACGCCACGCGGTCTTGTTCATGCTTTTAGGGCAGAGATCTTTCAGTTGAAAAGTGAATCCTTTAGTTTCAAGAATCATGGCAAGTTCCATGGCAGCATGAATATCATAAACGGCTTGATTGGGAACTGCCTCGCCGAGAAATTTTTTAAGTTGTTTTTCCAATTGTTCAAGTATTGATTTGGACATTGTTGTCTCCAATACGATGATGATTTACATTTTGATCCGGCCCCGGAAAAATGGAGACAAGAGTAAGCCACATTCTTCGGATTATATCCCTTGGGGGATCAATTGTTGAGGAGCCGCATAAAAAATCGTTCTTTACCATATTTTTTGATGATGATTTTTTTTTCTTTTATCAGGGTATCAATAACTGAAAAATCACTTCCCGCTTTTTTCAGGTAGGACATAACTGCGTCCTCCCGCATGGGATGAACCGCTGTGATGCTGAGGATATCGTTTTGAACTTCTCCGGTGAACGCAAATTGGTTTCCTTCGTATCCAATAAGAAATTCGGCATTGATCCCTTTGGAACTGAAAATCTGCCAGGCGCTGTTGAGGGTTTCTTCTTGAGGAGGTCTGACTCTTTTGACGGCTGGCGGCCGGGTGGGTATGCTCAGGTAAGATACACAAGGGGTGAGGGTGCTAATAAACTCAGCCGTATCTTCCAGGCCGGCAGCATTATCATTTTTTCCAAGGATCAGCATGGTTTCCGTGACCAGGCTGCCGTTGAATTCTTTGGAGAACGATTCAATGCCGTTCAAAATCTCTCTGAAACAGATGTTTTTATCGGGCCGGTTCATCTTTCGCCAGGTTTTTTGATCAAGGGTATCAATTTTGACAGAGACCCAGTCCGCCAGACAAAGGTCTCTGCGGACATCAGATAACCCCAGCAGGGATGCGTTGGTGATCACTGCTGTTTTTATTCCCAAGCCTGTAAGGTCAGAGATCAACTGTCCAAGGGACTTATCAAGGGTCGGCTCTCCATCTGAAACAATGGTCAGATAGTCGATTGATTCATGATTGAGACCGGCCTTTTCCAGTTTTTCCCGGGTCTGGGTCAGGATCAGGCCGGGATCGTAAAAATATTGCCGTTGGGGTGCCGCGGGGGCGCAGGTACCAAGCTGACAATAAATACATGAATAGGTACATATTTTTGGGGGAATATTGTTGATTCCCACACTTTGACCCAATCGCCTGGAAGGAACAGGGCCGAATACCAGGGGTGGATCAGAAGTCATTTTGTCCATGTTACAACAACTTTTCCGCACCTTTATAAACGGTTTCTACCTTCAGAGCGGTTGCGCCGTGTCCAGGATGCTTTTGGGGATTCCACTGCTTCATGTCATCGAATACCGAGCCCTGGGTGTGGTATTCGATGTTTCCTTTGACCTGGTATGCGTCCCCTTTTTCAGTGATAAAGAGGATAGATCCCTTACTGCCGGATTCTATATTCCGGATGGTTTTTGAAAAATAGTTATTGGCAATGACCAAGGTCTGTTCATCGTATTTTGCAACGCAGGTGGCATAAATGGCATTAGGGATTCCCTGTTTGTCCACTGTGGAAAAAATAACGGGACCTTTACGCTTATCCCATGCCTGGCTGACTTCCCGGGGTAACATCGGCATGCTTTCCTCCTGTTTTAGACGTAAGATATCAGAATTCTTTCAAGATCAATGCAAATTCAATACCAAAAAGTGTGTGAGATGGGGAATGACTATGAATTCGAAGGGTTGTTATGAAATGCAAGTATTCGGGGCAGACTATCCTGCATTGCATAAATGCACCTGTCAACTTCGGCCATTTTAAGGGAAACCTAAGGATGGCAACAGATCCTGCAATATGAAATTCAGGCGATAAAAAAACGCAGACTTGCAACCCCTCGGCCAGATCACTGTTCAGCATTCTCCTTGAGCCGATTCCATGCCGGCCGGATCCTCAAAACATTGCCTTTTATCCCTTCTCTGACTCTAAAGGCGGCTATTTCAAAGAGCATGTTGTAGAGTCAAACTTTGAAATGGTATTCATTATTTTTCACGGCTGTGAATATTTTTGTTTGGATAAGGATACTTGAACACCACAATGGTGATTATCAACTTGTTTGAAATACTGATTCCAGAATCTTCTTTTGGTCAGCAATGATCAGTAATCCAATGTCAATATTCGACCTTTTGTGAATGAGAAAAAAGCTTTTTTATCAGCGATCTTAACACCTTCGGCCAGATCTTCCTTGGTCTTCCCTGCCACCTTCAAGCATCCTGGACATGCCATGAGTATCACATCCTTGGCTTTGAGAGCTTCCAGGGAATTTTTTGACGAAGGAAAATGTGCAAACATGATATCTTCTGAATCCTTCAGCACAGCGTTGACAGCATTAATGTCAAAATAGACAAGAACATCATGGTCATCGGCCATGATATTCGCCATATTTAAGGCCATAAGTAGTCTGTGAGGATTGTCTTTGCCGTGACTGATGTGAAGGAACACTCCCTCTCGAACTGATTCTGCCTCAAGATTGCCTGCTACACCAGCTGAAGGTATGCTTGCAAAGAGAACCGCTATCATAATTGCCAAAAATCTTTTCATTTCGTTTCTCCTTTATTGTTGTTTTTCTGTTTTTCACAAATATAATTTTCAAAGGTGAGCCTCTCAGCAACTTTCTTGTCTCTCCAGTTGATTTTATCAGGTTTTGGATTGGTATCAACAATTTATCCGGGCAATGGAAAATCATGAAGCGGATAATTAACCTTGATTTTTATCCGGGGCTATGTCCAATACCTCTCGAACCTTCATAGTCATGTCCGCCATTGAAAATGGCTTTTGAATAAATGCCACTCCATCATCCAGCACCCCTTGGTGGGCAATAACG
>DATFKQ010000099.1:0-8670 GCA_035268565.1 Desulfotignum sp.
TGGTAAAATACACCCGGACCCCATCCACTTTGCACCCGGCTTTTTTAAACAGGTCCAAAGCTGGTGCATATTTGAAATGCATGCCGGTTTTTTCCAGTACAGCCATGTTGGCTGCATGGATTTTTTCTGTTTCCTGTGAAGAGAAGTATTCAAAAAATCCCATAAGATGTCCTTTAAATAGTGTAAAAGGTTAATATGATGGAGCACATTCGGTTTTCATGGGTGGTACACTGTCTGGATGTTTTTCCAACAGATATGTATATGGTTTGTTTTTTCAAGATAATAATTTTTGCACATTTCATGCCATATTTTAAAATAGTTTCCATTCACCCGGACTCTCCGGGACTCTCAGGTCACAGGACTGATTTTTTCATAAGTTTTTGACAGGAAACAGCCCCGGTCAGAATTGCGGAAATCATCAAAATTTTTTTATATGCCTTGCATTTTTTAAAAAATTCATGCATTCAGGAAAGACAGAAAGAGAATAATAACAAAATCATCAAAAAAATTTGATTTTCCACCTGTACAAGGAAGCTATGGACCGTATCAATTTTGAAGATATCGATATATACAGCGTGCTGTCTTCCATGCATGAAGGGGTGGTGATAGCCGATATTACCGGCAAAGTTATCTTTTTCAACCAGACACAGGGCCAGATTGAAGATATTGACCCAAAAGATGCGGTCGGCCGGAAAATTCTGGATATCTATCAACTGGCTGATGATACCAGCCCTATCATGCGGTGCCTGATCAGCGGTGAACCCATCATCAATGAAACCCTGGTGTACCGCACCCGCCTGGGACGGGTATGTAATATTCTGTTCAGTGTGTTCCCTTTGTATAAAAACGGAAACCTCATCGGAGCCATCAATTTTTCCAAGGAATACCAGCTTCTTGAAAAAGTGATATTATCCCAGCCATCAACTGTCAGTTCTGTGCAGAAAAAATCCCGGAACGGCACCCGGTTTTCCTTTAAGGATATTATTGCATCAGATACCAAAATGCGCAATGCCATCCGCATTGCCAGAATGTCTGCCGGGTCTCCGTCTCCCATCATGATTTCCGGAGAAACCGGTACCGGCAAGGAATTGTTTGCCCAGTCCATACACAATCACAGCCCAAGAAAGAAAAAACTGTTCATTCCCGTCAATTGCGCAGCCATACCGGAAAACCTGCTCGAAGGCATATTGTTCGGTACCTCCAAAGGGTCTTTTACCGGTGCTATTGACAAGCCCGGCCTGTTTGAACAGGCCAACGGGGGGACCATTTTTCTGGATGAACTGGATGCCATGCCCCTGACCCTTCAGGCCAAACTTCTCCGGGTTATCCAGGAAAAAAAGGTGAGAAAACTGGGATCTCTCAAGGAAACAGACCTGGATGTAAAAATTTTATCCTCAGTGGGGCAGCCCCCCTTGAAAATCATTCAAAACGGGTCTCTTCGCATGGATCTTTTTTACCGCATGGGGGTTGTGTCTGTTCTGCTGCCCCCTTTGCGCGAGCGCAAAGAAGAACTGGACACATTGATCCGGTCTTTTATCTTAAAATATAACCAGGCAATGGGAGAGAATGTTAAGACTGTTTCGCCCCGGGTGGCACAGCTGTTTGCCGGGTATGACTGGCCGGGAAATGTTCGGGAGCTTGAGCATATCATTGAAGCATCCATGAACATGGTGGGGGGCACAAGCATTATCCGCCTGTCCCACCTGCCGCCCCATATTTTCAGTTTTGCAGGCAGGGAACGATGCGAGGTCAGGGGTGCCGGCTGTAACCACAAAGCGGAATCTGCAGGCAGCCTGCTGGAAACCCAGGCATCCAATGAAATGGAAATGATCATTACCGCGTTGTCCCGGGCCCGGGGAAATGCAGCCAGAGCAGCCCGGCGGCTGGGAATTTCCCCCCAGTCCTTTCACTATAAATTAAAAAAATACTGCATTGACCGTAAAGATTTTATCGTCAAAGAATTTGTGTAAAAAGTGTAAAATAAATTTACAGTAAACGCAAAATTTTTTAATTTTTTGTTATCTTTCACCGGCCCGGTTAGGATAATGTTGTTTTTATTTTTATGGGAATTTCATTAAATTTTTGTCAGAAATGTCAAGGTTCCTCAAATTTTTCCGGTTAAAATCACGGTTTAGTCAGGAAAACCAGTGACATTTCTGGTACATAAAGTGCATATTGGTAGGAGATGTTTGTACAGGCATCATAACAGGGAAAGCAACACTAATTTTTGGAGGAAAGATTTATGGGTACGAAAAAATTGCAACTGGTTATCGCATGTTTCACAGCAGTATTGTTGATTGCAGGAGGGCAGGCATTTGCAGCTGACAAAACCCTGCCCATCGGGGTTCTGGGACCGTTTACCGGACCTTCTGCCCAGACTGGAAAGGAATTTCAGGCATCTGTTGAGATGGCCCTTGAAACCATCAACTACACTGTGGGAGATTACAAGATCGAACCGGTATGGGTGGATTCCCAGTCAGATCCTGCAAAAGCGTCCGGCGCATACGCTGAAGCGGTTGAAGGAAAAGGTATCCAGGCGGGCGTGCTCAACTGGCATTCTTCTGTAGCCATTGCGGCCATGGATGTGGCTGCCCAGTACAAGGTGCCCCATATGTTCGGGTTCGGTGCCTCTGAAGTGGTTAACACGAAGTGGCAGGCTGATCCGGAAAAGTATTCCTACTGGGGCGGCAAAGGATGGCCGGTGCCTGCAAAACTGGAAAAGAACTATATTGTTGCCCTGAACAAGGCTATTGAAGCCGGAAATTTTAAACCCAAAAAGAAACTGGCGGCTATTTACGGGGAAGATACTGACTGGGGACGCTCAGCCGGCGGCGCTTACAGAACAGCTCTGGAAGCCAGCGGATGGGAAATTCATTCCGAAGAATATTTTCCCGTCACCCAGACAGATTTTTATCCCCTGCTGTCCAAATACAAAAAAGACGGGGTTGCGGTTGTTGCCGGCACCTCAGCATCTGCTCCCCCCATCACCGCATTTGTGAAACAGGCCCAGGAAGTGGGGCTGAAAAGTGTGATTGTGGCCTCCGGCCTCGGCTGGATCGGTGACTGGTATAAAATGACCGGACCTGCTTCCGACTATGTACTGGATTCCATTCCCCAGCTGACCACAGCCGAAGCCAAACAGTGGGCAAAAGATGTCAATGCCAAATACGGATTCAATCCCAGCCCCTCTGCCGGCGGTCTTTCCTATGACGGTATCCGGATGTTCATCAAAATTCTCCAGAGAACCAATGAACTGCACGGCAAACTTGACAAGGAAACCATCCACAAAACCATGGTGGAAGAAGTCAACACCGGCAAACTCACCTATGGCAAAAAAGACGGTGCCATCATCATGAACGAATACAGATATACGGCTGAAACCATGCCGGATATGGTCGTGGCACCTGATGCCTATTTCTTCCCCATCCTCCAGTACAAAAAAGGAAAAGGATACATTATCTTTCCTGATGACTGGAAAGAAAAAGACTTTGAACAAAAATAAGATGATATGAGCCTGGAACAGAGGATTGAAAAAATTTTTTTTCAATCCTCTGTTTGTTTAAACGCGCGTAAAAATTTAAGGAAATAGAGACGTGATTGTATTGGAAACCAATAATTTAACCAAGAAATTTGGTGGACTGACAGCGGTGAATGCAGTCTCTATGACAGTAAATCAGGGGGATATCGTTGGGTTGATCGGCCCCAACGGAGCAGGAAAAACAACATTCATTAATGCGATTTCAGGCTTGAATCCCCCCACATCCGGGACAGTCAAAATGTTCGGCAAAGAAACCACCAGCCTGGCACCCGAAAAAATGTGCCGCCTGGGATTGTCCCGAACCTTCCAGATTCCCAGCCCCTTTCCCAAAATGACGGCCATTGAAAGCGTGATGACCGCCACCATTTTCGGAAACACTGCCGGAAAAGTGGCTGACCCGATGGTACATTCCAGAGAAATGCTGCAATTTGTGGAATTTCCCCTGGAGGAAACCGTTGTGGCGGAACAGTTGAACACAGTGCAGCTCAAACGGCTGGACCTTGCCAGGGCACTGGCCTCCAACCCAAAAATTTTGTTCATGGATGAAATGGCATCCGGCCTGAGTGAAGGGGAACTCAAGGATATCATGAGAATTATTCGAAAAATCAGCGAAAAAGGCATCTCCATTCTCATGATCGAACATATCATGCAGTTGATTATGGCTGTTTGCAACCGGCTTCTGTGCATTCAGTTCGGCACAAAGATTGCCGAAGGCCCCACCGAAGAAGTGGCCAATGACCCCAAGGTATCGCGGGCCTATCTCGGTGACGAGGCAGACAAATAATTGTAACGGAAAAATCAATGGAGATCTTATGCTGTTAGAAGTCAAAAATCTGAATGCCGGATATGGGTATCTGCAGATATTGCGGGATGTGTCTTTGCAGATTGACAAAGGAGAATATGTCGCCATTGTCGGGCCCAACGGCGCCGGAAAAAGCACCACCATGAAAACCATTGCCGGGCTGATTTCCCCCATGAGCGGCAATGTGGTCTTCAAGGGTGAAGATATCACAGGGCTGTCCGGCTCGGCTGTGGCCAAAAAAGGTATTTCCTTTGTGTCCGAAGAGATGAACCTGTTTGTCAATATGTCGGTGCAGGAAAATCTGTATATGGGCGCCTATACAATCAAAGAAAAACACCTGCAGACTGAACGCCTGGAATTTGTTTTTGAGCTGTTTCCCCGACTGGCTGAAAGAAGAAAACAGCTGGCCGGCACCATGTCCGGCGGGGAGCGCAAAATGCTGGCCATCGGCAGGGGCATGATGTCCAACCCGTCTCTCATGCTGGTGGATGAACCCTCTTTTGGACTGGCACCCCAGCTGACAACCAGTGTGTTTGCGTCTTTGGAGGTATTGATAGAAAACGGGGTGACCATTTTACTGGTGGAGCAGAACGTGACCAAAACCCTTGCGGTAACAGACCGCGGGTATGTTCTGGAAAACGGTAAAATTGGCCTGGAAGGCAGGAGTGCGGATCTGGCCGAGGACAGCTATGTCCGGAAAGTGTTTTTGGGTGTTTAACAAGACTTTGGAGAAATAGATTCATGTCAAAAAATATTTTAGCAGACCTGACGGCCTGGGTGCGGACGGCTCCCGGTTTGTCCATGGTTATCGCTGTGGTGGTAACCATAGCGGCAACCATCCATTCAGGGCCGTATATATTGGTGAACACCATTGTTACCGGCGGAATGCTGGCCCTTGTTGCCACCGGGCTTACCCTGATGCTGGGGGTGTTGAATATACCCATGTTTGCCCATGGGGAATATTTCATGATCGGTTCCCTCACCGCTTATTACATTTTTACCCCTATCAGTGAATTCGTTCTTGAGCATCCTGAATCCTGGCTGGTTACCTTCGGCCCTCTGCTTGCCATTATCGGCGCCCTTTTGGGCGGTGCCATTGCCGGCGCCATATCTGAAAAACTGATTTTCGGGCCCCTGCGCCGCCGTTCCACAGACAACTGGGTGATGAATTCTTTTTTGCTCACCGTGGGGGTGAGCGTGCTGCTCATCAACCTGCACCAGCTCATATTCGGGGCTGATTTTAAAGGTATTATCGGGTACTGGCAGGGCATGCCGATTTCCATTGGCGGGGCGTATATTTCACTGGACCGTGCTTTGTCTTTTATCATATCTGCCGTGATCGTGGCCCTGTTTTATCTGTTCATGACCTATACCCGCACCGGCATGGCCATCCGGGCCGTATCCCAGGATATTACCGGTGCTGAGATCGTGGGTATTGATATTGAAAAAATCGTCCTGCTCACCATTTCTCTGGCCTGTGCTCTGGCAGCAGTTGCCGGCGGAAGCCTCCTGTTCATGATTCCATCCTACCCCAGCGTGGGGCTGGAGCCTTTATACATGGCCTGGTTTGTGGTTATCCTCTCCGGTCTGGGAAATATTTTAGGTGCGGTGGCAGGGGCCTTTATGGTGGCCCTTCTTAAAGTTATTACCGTGGAATATGTGGGCGCGGGTTGGGATTTTGTCGTACCTTCGGCACTGATCATGCTCATCCTGATTTTTAAACCCAGCGGGATCTTCGGGTCGGATGTCCGCGGTGTCCTCGATAAATAGGCGCTTGATACATAGGAGACAGAATGGATACGATAAAAGATGAGTTTCAAATGAATTCCTTTGACAGGGTGCTGGACAAGCTGTGTCTGACCCCCATTGGTCTTGCCGGCCTGATACTGCTGCTGATACTGCCTTTTATTCCGCCGTTCAATCAGGAATACCTGCTCAGGTGGCTGATCTACTGCGGGTTTATTGCAGCCATGAGTGTGGGGTTTGATTTTACGGCCGGATTTATCAATATCGTCAATTTCGGGTATATGGCAGTGGCAGGCACCGGGGGCTACACATCCGCCCTGCTGGTGCTCAATGCCGGGCTCTC
The DNA here is from genome assembly GCA_035268565.1 of Desulfotignum sp. GTDB lineage: Bacteria > Desulfobacterota > Desulfobacteria > Desulfobacterales > Desulfobacteraceae > Desulfotignum. The sequence goes on from DATFKQ010000099.1 coordinate 6,430, forward strand.
CCCCTGGATTGCCATGGTGGCCGGGGGTGTTTCTTCTGCGATTTTAGGGCTGATCATCGGCATGATTTCCCTGCGGCTGCGGGGTATTTTTGCCGCCTGCCTGTCCTGGTTTTTCGGCCTGGCGGTCATGGGGCTTGCCATTAAAATGGTCTGGCTGACCAGAGGACCGCTGGGACTGAGAGTCCCGCGCCTTTTTGAGACGGAATCCAATTTTCCGTTTTATTTTGTGATCGTCATCCTGGTATATCTCACCTACCTGATCTGCAAATGGACGGTAAGATCCAAAATGGGACTGGCTTTCCAGGCCATCGGCCAGAACATGGATGCAGCCAGGACCTCCGGTATTGATCCGGTATTCTACCGGGTATTCAACTTCACCATGTCATGCGCCATAGCAGGAGTTCTGGGCGGTTTTTACGCCCATTTTTACGGCATTCTGACCCCGGATATGATGCACACCTCCAAGACTGTGGAAATTCTGGCAGTGGCGTATATAGGGGGCAGAGGCAGCCTGTGGGGCGGGGCTGTCGTTGCTTTTCCCTTTATTTTTCTTATGGAAATTGTCCGGTCCACCCTGTCCCATCTGCCGGGGCTGAACCTGGTCATTTATGCCTTGGTGCTCATTCTGGTGATGATCTATTACCCGGGCGGGTTCTCATATTTTTATGACACCCATATCCGCAGGCCCAAAAACAAGGCATTACGATATATATTAAATGGTAGAGACGCGTAACAATTAAAAAAAGCGAGGTAACAATTATGAAAACCAATGCAAGAGCGGTTGTGATCGGCGGGGGCGTCATCGGCGTTTCAGTGGCCTATCACCTGGCAAAATATGGATGGAAGGACGATGTGGTTCTTCTGGAAAAACACGAACTCACTTCCGGGTCCACCTGGATGGCGGCAGGGAATGTGTCCTTTTTTCATTCCAACTATTACGGTACCCAGGTGAACAAAAAAAGCATCGAGATCTACAAGGATCTGGAAAAAGAAACCGGTCAACCCGTCGGATGGCATACCACAGGCTCCATTCGGACGGCGGACAACCCGGGACGTATGGATGAACTGGGATATGCCTATTCCATGAACCGGTGTCTGGGCCTGGATGTGTCCTATGTCACCCCGGAAGAGATCGGTAAAATGCATCCCTTTATCCAGACGGAGGGGCTCCTGGGGGGGTTGTACTGGCCGGATGACGGGGATGTGGACCCCAACTCCCTGACCCAGGCCATGGCCAAGGGTGCCCGGAAGCTCGGGGTGGAGTTCAACCTACACACCATGGTCACGGGTATCTATCAGAAAACCACCGGCGAATGGGTGGTGCAGACCGATAAAGGCGACATCACCTGTGAAAACGTGGTGAACGCCGCCGGCCTGTGGGCACCGGAAGTGGGACGGATGGTTGGACTGGAGATCCCCTCCATTTCCATTGCCCATACCCATATCCTCTATGAATCCATCCAGGAAATTGCGGACCGAGATTCCTACCTGCCCCTGATGCGTGATCCGGACAAATCCATTTACCTGCGCCAGGAAATGGATTCCTTGATCCTGGGTTTGTATGAAGCCAATGGCCAGCAGTGGTACAAAAACGGTGTGCCCTGGGATTATGCCCAGGAAGAACTGAACCCGGATTTTGACAACATTTCCGATTGCATCGAAGGCGGTATCGAACGGTTCCCCATCCTGGGTGAAACCGGATTCAAGCATGTCACCGCAGGGCCCATTACCTATACCCCTAACGGGGATCCCCTGGTGGGCCCGGCAGCACCGCTGAAAAATTTTTATAATGCATGCGGCTACAGCTTCGGCATCACCCAGGCAGGGGGCATCGGCCATTACCTGGCCGGGTGGATGATGAACGGCGAACCGGAAATCGACCTGTGGCCCATGGATTCCCGGCGCTACGGCTCCTATGCCAACTGGGCCTACAACACGGAAAAGATCGCCGACACCTATCCCAGGCTCTATTCCACCATCTATCCCAACGAGTTCCGGGATGCAGCCCGTCCCAACCGCACCTCCCCCATCTATGAATACCAGAAACAGGCCAATGCAGTATTCGGGGACTACTATGGATGGGAATGCCCCAACTATTTCCCGCCCAAAGGAGAAGATGAATATGAAGCACCCTCCTGGAGACGGTCCAATGCCTTCAAGCATGTGGGCGCGGAATGTAAACACGTCATGGAAAAAGTGGGCATTATTGATCTGACCCGGTTTGCCAAAACAAAAATTGCA
>DATFKQ010000100.1:0-8951 GCA_035268565.1 Desulfotignum sp.
TTTTATGACAAAGGGCAGAATATATTCTGAGATCTTTTCATAAAACCGGGCAAGGCGCCTTTTGGTTGCGCCGTGTTCCGGATACAGAATCTTGTCGGGGTTGGTTATCTTTATTCCGCGATGATAACCAGAATCCGATAGCCGTCCCTTTTTATTTTCCGTGGATCGTCCGGATTGCACTTCCATATTCCTTTTTGCTGATTCCTTTGCTGCCCGTCCTGTCTAACAACCATCTTCTTGGTCTTTTTATCTTTTAACCCTGTCGGCCAGCAGGTTTTTTGGACGATGAAATCTGTTTTTTATTTTTTATTTTTTCCGACAGGGCTTCAATCAGGTGAATACTGTATTTTGGCACAGGGACACATGTAGAAGGTTCCGTGGATACTATAGCGTCCTGATTGATGGCGTTTTATAATAAAGAGAGATACACCATTTTTCAGGCACAAATAAAGGATTCACCTCATTTACACTGTGACCCGAACCAGGATATGGTGTGATTGCACGGTCCGGGCAGCCTTGGACATGAACAGGCGGTCAGATACAGGGTTCTTGATTTTCCGGTTTCTTGACAAAATTTATTTTCTTGTCCAGAATGCTGTTTTAGAATAATTTTCACCCGTAAATAACAGATCATTCAGGAAACCGAATCATTAATTACACCACCATCCGGCATCTGGTAGAGGTTATGGCAAAAAAAGACAAAGAAAAAACCAAAGACAAGAACAGGCAGCCGGCAGATCAGAATCAAAATACAGACCGGTCTGACCAGCAAAGGGCTGAAGCAGAAGAGAGAACCACCATTCAGGAAACTGAAGCCCGGGCAGAACCTGCGCATAAATCCGCATCCCACGCCCGGGAAGACCACACACCCGAAGATGAAGCGCCGCCCGAAGATGAAGCACTGAAAGAAAAAGCGCCGGGAAAAGAACCCCCGAAAGAAAAAGCAGCAAAAAAAGAACGCCCCGAAGAAAAAGCTTCGGAAGACGAAAAAACCAAAGACCAGACTGTGGAAGGCGAAGCCTCTGATACTGCAGATCAGCCGGACAAAGCATCTTCTGAGCAAAAGCGGTTCCCGGTGGTGGGGGTTGGCGCGTCCGCCGGTGGTCTGGAAGCCCTGGAACAGTTCATATCCGGGCTTCCGGAAAAAAACGGCATCGCTTTTGTCGTTGTCATCCATACCCATCCGGATCACCCCACCCGCATTCCGGAACTGCTCAGGCGCAAATCATCGGTTGAAATAGTGCTTATCGAAGATGGAATGACCGTTGAAACAAATACAGTCTATGTTCCCCCGTCGGACCGGGATACCATTATAGAAGACGGCGTACTCCGGCTGCAGGAGCGGCCCCGGCGGTCCCATGTACATATGCCGATTGACATTTTTTTACGGTCTCTTGCCGAGGAAAGAGGCGGCAGAGCAGGCTGCATCATTCTATCGGGCACCGGCACCGACGGTACGGGCGGTCTGCGGCTGATCAAGGAAAAAGCCGGGGTGGCCGTGGCCCAGGACCAGAAATCAGCCCGGCATACAGGGATGCCGGCAAGTGCCATTGACACCGGCATGGTGGACTATGTACTGACCCCGCAGGAAATGGCTGACCAGCTGATTGCTTATTTCCGGCATCCGGCTGCACTGAAAACCGGGCGGCAGGAAAACAAAAAGCCGCCTGAGCAGCTGTCTGAGATCCTTTCCTTACTGGCGGACAATACTGACCATGATTTTTCCCACTACAAAAAGAATACAGTGGTAAGACGTATCGAAAGGCGCATGATCGTCAACCAGTGCGGCTCCATGGCCGATTATCTTGGGTTTCTTCAAAAGAACCCGGATGAAACCCACAGGCTGTTCCAGGATCTGCTCATCGGGGTGACCAATTTTTTCCGGGACCCGGAAGTGTTTGATTTTGCGGAAAAAGAGGTGCTGCCGGAGCTTCTTTCACAGGGGGGCAACAATGAAAATGTCAGGGTCTGGGTACCGGGATGTTCCACCGGGGAAGAGGCATATTCCATTGCCATCATTATCCTGGAAACAATGGAAAAACTTGGCATCAAGCGGTTTTTGCAGATTTTTGCCACTGATATCGATGCAGACGCCATCAACAAAGCCCGTCAGGGCGTCTACCCCAAAAACATTGCCGCAGATGTCAGCAAAACCCGGCTGGATACTTTTTTCACCGAAGAAAAAAACCACTACCGGATCAACAAGGACATCCGGGAACTGATCGTGTTTGCCGAACAGAACGTGCTGCGGGACCCGCCGTTCATGCACCTGGAAATGCTGGTCTGCCGCAATCTTCTCATTTATCTTGAACCGGCGGCCCAGAACAAACTCATTCCGTTGTTCCATTACAATCTAAAGCCCTCCGGCATACTTTTTCTGGGCACTTCTGAACAACCCGGCCGGTTTGAAGATCTTTTCACCCCTGTTCACAAACGCTTCAGCATTTATAAAAAACGGGACAGAAGAAGCCCGCTTTCGCATCCCATACCTTTTCCCGCCGGTGGAAAGCGCACGGTTCGGAACACACCGGACAAAAGTCAGACCAGCCATGGCAGGGATGATGATGACCCGGACATTGCCCGGATCATGGAAAAGAAACTGTTAAAACACCATACCCCGGCCTGTGTGATCGTCAGTGCCTATGGCGATATCCTTTATTTTCACGGCCGCACCGGAAAATTTCTGGAGCATGCCCAGGGGAAACCAAATCTCAAAATTACCGAGATGGCCCGGGAGGGTCTGCGGCACGCATTGTCCACAGCCCTGCGCAAGGCTGTGGACAACAATGAAAAAGTGGTCGAATCCAATGTCCGGGTAAAAACAAACGGCAGCCACGTACATATCGATCTGACGGTACAGCCCTTTAATGAACCTGCCATGAAGGATCACTATATGGTGCTTTTCACCGAGCTGCCGGCATCATTTTTTGATTTTGAAAGCAGGGAAAAAAAAGCCGAAGAGGTTCCGGAAAATGACGCAGCCCGGAAGATCGCTGCCCTGGAACAGGAACTGGCCAATCTGAAAGAAGATTACCGGACCACGGAAGCGGAACTGGAGACCGCCAACGAAGAGCTCAAATCAGCCAACGAAGAGATGTATTCTTCCAACGAGGAACTCCAGAGCACCAATGAGGAACTGGAATCGTCCCGGGAGGAGCTCGAATCGTTGAACGAGGAGCTTTCCACGGTTAACAGCGAACTCCACCAGAAGGTTACCGAGGTCGAAGAGGCGTACAGCCGGATCACCCATGTGCTCAACAGTACGGGTATCGCCATATTGTTTCTGGACAATGACCTTAAAATCAGACGGTTTACCGAAGAAGCTTCCCAGCTGATCAATCTCATTGAAAAAGATGTGGACCGGCCCCTTGATCACATCTCCCACAACCTGGATATCAGCAGTTTGAAAGACAGGGTGGGATCAGTACTCAGGCAGTTGTCCTCCAAAGAGGAAGAAGTCCGGACCACAGACGGCCGCTGGTACCGGATGCGCATTATGCCCCATCGGACCGACAGCAATAAAATCGAAGGAGTGGTGCTGACCTTTATCAATATCGACCCCCAGAAAGCGGCCCAGAAAAAACTGGATGATTCCTATCATTCAGCCAAACGGTTTGCCGACGCCATCGTTGACACGGTCAGGGAATCTCTTGTTGTTCTGGATGCTGACAAACAGGTGGACATGGCCAACCGCCGGTATTACGAAACCTTTCAGACATCACCTGAAAAAACCGAAGGGCGGTATTTTTTCGATCTGGAAAACGGCCAGTGGGACCTCCCGGAGCTCCGGCAGCTCCTGGAAGATATCACCCGGCATGACCGTGCCTTTCAGGACTACGAAATAGCGCCCCGTTCCGAAACAACTGGGTACACGCTGCTGCGGCTCAATGCCCGGCGCCTGCGGGATACAGATCCGGATCAGGACCGTATTCTTCTGGCCATTGAAACCATAAGCGCATCAGAAGCGCAGCAGTCAACCGACAAAAAAGGATAGACCATGCAGTATGAAGACAAAGATTTTGAGCTTGTGCAGTTAAAAAAAAAGGCAGAGCAGATTGTCGGTGAACGGCAGAAAGAAAAATTTGAGAACAAAACATCCGACATGGACCGCCTTGTCCATGAACTGGAAGTATACCAGGAGGAGGTGGAGCTTCAGAACCAGGAACTGAGACAAACGGCGAAAAGTCTTGAAAATGCCCGCAACGAATGGTTCGCGCTTTTTGATGCGGCCCCGGTGGGGTTTGTTATCCTGGACAGACTGAACACCATTGAACAGTGCAACCAGGCAGGTGCCCGTCTTCTCACCGGCACCCGGCATCCCATGAGCGGCCGCTCGATCCTGCCCCGGATCCATCCGGATGACCGCAGGCGGTATTATTCTCTTGGAAAATCCATGGCAGCACATCCCGGGACCACTGCAACCTGTGATCTGCGGCTTGTCCAGGAAAATGCAGGCATCGTCCATGTACACATGGAGGGATCTGCTGTAAAGGACACACAAGGAAAATTTGACCAGTTCCGTGTGGCCCTGGTGGATATCAGTGAGCAGAAAGCCCATGAAGAAACGTTGAAAAAGATCCAGGAAGAACTCGAGGACCGGGTGGAAGAGCGGACCGCCGAACTTGCAGCCCGAAACCGCCAGCTTGCAAGGCTCACCTCTGAACTCACCCTGGCCGAAGAAAGGGAGCGCAGACGCGTTGCTGACATTTTACATGAAAATCTCCAGCAGCTGCTTGCCGGGGCCCGGCTCCACCTGGAAATCCACTCCGACGAAGTCGGGGGACAGGATACAGCAGCCTGCAGGACCGCCTATGACCTGATCACCAAATCCATAGAAACCTCCCGCACGCTTTCCTCGGAACTGTCACCCCCGGTCCTTTACCACAAAGAACTGCCCGAAGCGCTGCAGTGGCTGGGCCGGTGGATGGCCGCCACCCACCAGCTTGACGTTGAGCTTGACCTGCCGGGTGATTTTGTCTTTCTGCGGGAGGAACTCAAGGTGCTTTTGTTTCATTCGGTCCGGGAGCTTCTGTTTAATGTGGTCAAGCATGCACAAACATCCCATGCACAGGTGACCATGCAGGAGAAAAACGGACAGATCAGGATCATGGTCAGTGACAAAGGACGCGGGTGTGATCTGAAAAATCTGACCTTGAATGGTTCAGATACGGGGTTCGGACTTTTTGCCATCCGGGAAAGAGTGGCACTTCTCGGCGGAAACCTTGCGATTGCATGCGCGCCTGATCAAGGCCTCACCGCAACAATTGATCTGCCGGTGGAACCGCCGGTATATGCAAAGCCGGAAGAACCGTCTCTGGTTGCCGAAGAAGAATTTCAGAAGGTCACAGAACCTTCGTCAGAATCTGTTTCTGCCGGCGGAAAAATCCGGGTAATGCTGGTTGATGACCATGCAGTGATGCGGCAGGGGCTTTCATCCTTTCTTTCTGTGCACGATGACATTGAGATCGCAGGAGAGGCGGCTGACGGTGAAGCAGCGGTGGAACAGGCCAGACAGATCCAGCCGGATGTCATTCTCATGGATATCAACATGCCGAAAATGAACGGCGTGGAAGCCTGCCGCAGGATCCAGTCCGAAATGCCCGGCATCCGGATTTACGGTCTTTCCATGTACGAGGCGGAAGATCAGGCCCAGGCCATGGCTGAAGCCGGGGCCGCCGGATACCTGAGCAAAAGCGGAAGCTCTGATTCTCTGCTGACAGCCATCCGGGAAAAATAAGAGGTGACCATGAATACTGTTTACGAGAACAAAGATCTGCGCAACAAAATAAGGGTTTTTACCGACCGTTTTGATGCGGGCCGGGCTGTGGCTGACATGCTTGCCCCTTCTTATAAAGGCCTTCCCAACCTCATGGTTCTGGGCATTCCCATGGGAGGCATTCCCCTGGCATCAGAGGTGGCAAAAGCACTGTCATGCCCCATGGATGTTGTCATTGTCCGGAAAATACAGGTGCCGGGCAATACAGAGTCCGGCTTTGGGGCCATGACAGAAGAAAACGATATTTTTTATAACAACGTACTGATCTCCGGGCTCAGACTGAATGAAAAACAGATACAGGAACAGTCTGACAAAGTAAGGGGGGAACTGACGCAGCGGCGGGAAAAACTCCGGCAGGGCCGGCCTTTTCCAGATATTCAGGACAAAACCGTCATCCTGGTGGACGACGGTCTTGCCTCGGGATTCACCATGAAAGCATCCATACATCTTTGCAGAAAACGCAAGGCTGCCAAAACCATTGTGGCAGTTCCCACAGCACCTTTGCGCACGGTACAGGAACTTGATGATGTTTTTTCAGCAGACATTTACTGTGCCAATATCCGGGAAGGCATGTCCTTTGCCGTGGCTGATGCCTACAAAAACTGGCATGACCTGTCTGAAAAAGAGATCATGCATTTGCTGGAATAAAGTTGGATAAAATATTCCTGCAAAAAAACAAACACACGCACATACATACATACATACATACATACAGGATAATTTTTACCTTTTTCAGGAGTGATAATTTTTATGCAGATATCGGAAATCCGCAGCCAACTGATCAAACGGCGCGAACAGATCCTTGAACAGCGAGACAGCACAAACACTTCCTGGCACAACCTGCAGGAAAGGGAAGTGGAATTTGAGGAAGAGGCGGCCAAAGAGAAAATGGCCGGCGTGCTGGAACAACTGGATGACCGGGAAAAACAGGAAATCGAGCAGATAGATACTGCTCTGGCAAAAATCAGGACCGGTGGTTTCGGCATGTGTGCATCCTGCGGCAAACAGATTGCCGAATCCCGGATCAAAGCCATTCCCTGGACCCCTTTTTGTATTGACTGTGCCGAAGAACAGGAACAGGGTCCGGCCAGGGTGACCCCGCCTCTGGAAAAAAGCCCTGATATCTCCCGGGACAAAACAGCACAAAGATACACAGACACCGAGATCAAAGAAATGATAGAGGAGCAGCTGGATCTGGATGACCGGGTTGAAACCGATGAACTCATTGTCTACAGTGAAGATGGATTGGTATACCTGGAAGGCTTTCTGCCCGGCAGGACCCAGCATGAACTTTTGATGGGTATTGTGCAGGATATCCTGGGTTTCAAAGATATTGTGGACCAGGTGCAGATTGACCGGCAGTTATGGGAACGGCAAAAGTATGCCAAACAAGGGGAAAACACCCCATTACAGCAGTGGAAAGAAAAAACCATGGAAAGCGAAGGCGGAGAAACAGATGTCTGGACCTCCCGGGAATTCGGCACCCCCATGGAGGCACCGGACAAACTGGATCCGGGAAAAAAATCCGATTGACAGAGACTGCCTTGCCTGTGCCTTTACATGACCTTCCGTTGGTTTGACAAGGTGTTGCATCACATCGGTTTTCCAGTGCTTTGTTTCATAAAACCCACTGTTCCCCGGGACTCTTTTTTGTCATAAATGATACCCGGTTGAAAAACAGGCACGTTTTTTTCTTGGATATCAAAATTGTTCACCAGATAGGACTGTACCCTGTGTGCTCTTTTTTCTCCGAGTGCATAGAGTTCCTGCCGCTGCTTTTTGTCCAGCAGGGCCGCATCACCGGCATCTGAAACTTCCCGGGGCGCCACTCTGGGATATATATAATAGGAGATATCTTCCCCTTGTTTTATCTGCTGGGCAAGCCTGTGACCCACCTGGTCCAGGGTGTCCTTATGGGCCGCAGTAAGGACTGTGCTGCCGGGTGCAAACGTGAGCTCAGGCAGTTCGGTCTTGATCAGGTTTTTTCCAATCTGCATGCCCATATACGCCAGAACCCCGCCCGGGCCGAGTACAGAATAGGCCAGCAGCGGCCGTACTGCTGAACCGATGGCTTTGCTCAATGCCGTCACCATAATATCCTGGTAATTGATATCAAGTTCGGAAAGCTTTCCTTCCACAGGAATGGAAAGCTGTATGGTTTTGTCTTCCTGCAGAAGCCCCAGTGCCGTATCCAGAGAAACCGGCAGTTTTTGGTTGAATTTTTCCAGGCGCGCAGGTACCACGGTTTTTGTTTTTATCTCATCCACCTTGAGGGTGTTGTCCATACTTATGGCATCACCTTTTATTTCAAATTCCGAGGTCAGTTCCAGCTTTCCGCCGGTCACCCTGGCCCCGATGAGTTCAATGGTGAAAGCAGACAGGTTGGCCACCGGATACGCCTGCAGATGCAGCTTTTGCTCCCAGAACCGCGGCCGGGCAAGGGGGGCTGCACTGCCTGATACGGACAGGGGAGAATATTTATCAACCATGCCCTCCAGATCATAGGAAAAAGCCTGCTCTTTCTGCCCCGGGTCTATATCGGCAATATCCAGGGCATCAATGGAAAGCATTGCAGAAAAGGGCTCCTTCCGGGTGGGATCCGTATATTCCAGCCGATTGGAACCGGTGAGAGTGACTTTGTCAATCCGCAGGGGGATGGGGGCAGCAGGTTTTTCCTGTTTTTCAGACTTGTTCTTCTTTGCTGTTTTTTCTTTGTTTTCCTCTTTTCTTGTGTACCTGCCCTGGAGACCGTTCCCGGTTATGGACTGGATACGGGCACCCTGTTTTTTGGACCAGCGCAATTTGGAGACTTCCATCTCTGCCAGAGAAGCCCGGGCAGCATTCAGCCCCAGGGGAATAAATCCGGATTCATGGACAGCAAGGGAACTTGTGTCAACAGCAGCGATGCTGAGATTACCCGCATCATCATGTTCCAGCTGTTGGATGACCAGAGAAGCAAAGGCAGCCACTTTTCCTTCATCAGGGTGCAGCAGTTTTCCCTCTTTCATATCCAGATCGGCAGTGCCGGTAAAATACAGGGGGCCGGCCGATTTTACGCTGATATCACAATCCAGTGTCATCTTGTTGTGGTGCCATTGCAATTGCGGTTCTTCAGCCACAATTTCAGTTTTTTTTGCACCAAGGGTGCCGTTCATCGAAATTTGCGCTTTTTCTG
>DATFKQ010000101.1:0-49102 GCA_035268565.1 Desulfotignum sp.
TTCAAATATGGGACATTCGGGGTCGGAAAAATATCCAAAAGGGAAGGCTAGCCGCCATCCATCAATCAGCTATGCAAGTTTCTGTGATCCAATGGTCATTACCTCTTAAAAATCTGGCATGCTTGAGGCAAAGATCCAGCCGGAAAATTTAAGACTTGACCGGTGTACATTCTTTTGGTACATTTTTTTCAAATAGTGATTATGGTAATTCCTTAATTGGCGGGCCTTTCAGAGGTAGAAGCAGGATTCAGGGCCGGGGCATGTCCGGTTTTTTTATTTGCAGTCAGGGGGTCTTATGCCAGGTGAATACGAAATTTTTGTTCAGGATCATTTTGCCGCATCTCATGCCCTTCGGGGATATGATGGAAACTGGGCTGAGCTTCACGGTCACAACTGGACGGTTGAAGCCTTTATCCGGTGCACCAGGCTCAACCAGCTGGGCATAGGTATTGATTTTCGGGATGTAAAGAGCGTTCTCAGGGATGTGGTTGACAAGCTGAACCATACCAGGCTAAATGATGTCATGGAATTTGGCAATATCAACCCCACATCAGAAAACCTTGCCAAATTTCTCTACAAGGAAATGGGCAGAAGGCTTAACACTGATCATATCCAGGTTACCCAGGTCAAGGTGTACGAAAGCCCGGGCTGCGGTGCAGCTTATCGGGAAACATAGTTGCTGCACCAGAGGTGGGGCTGCGCTTTTCAGCATCAGATGTTTGTTTCCGGATTGGATTCTTTGATCTCCCGCTCATGGATACCCATGAGGTAGAGCAGACCGTCCAGCCCCATGGTGGTGAGGGTGTTGTCCGCTTTTTCCCTGACCACAGGCTTGGCATTGAACGCCACCCCAAGCCCGGCAATGGAAATCATGGGCAGGTCATTGGCGCCGTCACCCACGGCAATGGTCTGTTCAATGGAAAGGTTCTCCTTCCGGGCAATCTCCCGCAAAAGACCCGCCTTTTTTTCCCCGTCCACGATATCGCCTCTTACCCGGCCTGTCACCAGATTATCCTGCATATCCAGTTCATTGGCATACACATAATCAAATCCCAGTCTGGTGCGCAGATATTCTCCCACAAAGGTAAATCCGCCGGATAAAATTCCCAGCTTGTACCCCAGACGTTTCAAGGTGGCAGTAACCAGTTCAGCACCTTCGGTCAGCGGCAGGGTCCGGGTTATCTTTTCCAGATCTTTTTGATGAAGGCCTTTCAACAGGGCCACCCGCCGGCGGAAGCTCTCTTTGAAATCCATTTCACCCTGCATGGCCAGCCGGGTTATGTGATCCACCTCCTGTCCCACGCCTGCCACTTTGGCCAGTTCCACAATCACTTCCGCCTGGATCAGGGTGGAATCCATATCAAACACTACCAGTTTGCGGTTTTTCTGGTAGATATTATCCACATGAAAGGAGATATCAACCCCGGTGGTCCTGGAAATTTCCATGAACCGGCCCCGCATCTGCCTGATATTCTTCGGGGTGCCTGAAACGGAAAACTGGATGCAGGCCCGGGGGTTTGGCTGGGGTTTTTGAAGGGAAATTCTGCCGGTGAGCCGGGTTATATAATCTATGTTCAGATTGTTTTCTGCACAAACCGATGTTATGGCAGCTATCTGCCGGGCATTCACAGTCCTGCCCAGGATGGTGATAATCCTGCGTTCCCTGCCCTTGGCAAGGACCCATTTTTCATAACCATCCGGATCCACCGGCGTGATATCCACATGCAGGCCCATTTTATAGCCTTCAAACAACATGTCCTTGAAAATTTGTGAAAAATCCTCTGCGCAGGGAATATCAGCCAGAATACCCAGGGATATATGTTCATGGATAACTGACTGGCCGATATCCAGTATCCTGACATCATATTGGGCCAGGATACATGTAAAACACGAATCCACCCCTGTTCTGTCCCTGCCCGTAATATTGATGAGAACAATTTCTCCCATTGTCTTTTCCTTTGCCTGCGATGGTAAACTATAACATATACCCCTGCCGCATGCAGATTGGCAAGAAAAAATCAGCCAAGATCCATGGCTGCCACCATTTGTACCAGACGTTCTTTGGTATTGAGACCGGGATCACCCAGAACCTGCTCAAACAGATGCTGTTTGACCCTTCCCACCTCTGGTCCGGGCTTCAACCCTGAAATTTCCATGATCTGATGGCCGGTGATAGCCAGATCATCAGGATGCAATGCGGTCTGTCGGGCAAATTCATCTGTCACTTTTTTCACCCGGTCCCGGATATCAGACAGGGTATAAGGCGATTTGGCAAGATTTGCCTTTTTATCAGCAATGCGCAGGCGCATGAAATCCTGAAATTCAAGGCGGTTTGCAGCCAGCACCGCCAGCAGCCGGCGAACGGATTTAGGTCCGGTTTTCCGGGCCAGCGGCCGCATATGACACCGGATAAGGGACAGTATATAGGCTTTCTGGGCAGATGAAAACCGCAGCCGGTCCAGGTCTGCTTCCAGCACATCGGTATGGGTTTCATGGCCGTGAAAGGTTATCCGGCCCTGCTTGATGCCCTGGGCATCCTTTTTGCCCGTATCGTGCAGATATCCTGCCAGGCGCAGCAGCGGCTGTCCGGCCGGAAGGGCATCGCCCACCAGCAGGCAGTGATCAAAAACGGTTTCCCCGTGAAAGGGCCCGCCATCCAGGCCATAACACCTGTCCAGACAGGGCAGTACTTCTGACAGCAGCCCGGTGGCATGCAGCAGGGTGAAAAAAGAGGAAGGGGTTTTCATGGCCATGGCTTTGATAAGTTCTCTGCAGATACGTTCACCCGGTACCTGCCTTATCAAAGATGCTGCATGCCGCTGGATGGCAGCGCGGGATGCGTCGGCCATCCGGGCATTGAAAAGGGCTGCAAACCGGCATCCGCGTATCATGCGCACCGGATCTTCAGCAATCCGGGCATCAGGATTTCCGACAAACCGGATAACCCGGTTTTCCAGATCTTTTACGCCGTTGTAAGGGTCATAAAAAACATCTTCCACAGGATCATATGCCATGGCATTGATGGTAAAATCACGCATGCCCAGATCACCTTCGGGAAAATTTTTTGTACCGGCGCGGCAGACAGCCACTTCAATGTTATTGATCAGACACACAGGAAAGCTTTTTCCCACTGTCCGGATTTTCCAGGCAGCGAACAAAGCTTCAAGGGCGGGTATGGAGGCATTGGTCAATATATCCACATCTTTGGGTACTTTTGCCATATGCAAGTCCCGCACCGCACCCCCTGCCACTACACCGGCATACCCATTGTCATGAAGCACGCGCAAAATGTTGTGCGCCTGCTCGGGAATCAAACCGGCGTGAAATTTCCCCATCTGGTCACACCCTGAAAAAGGTCTGGATTAAAATACCTGCAAACAAGGTCAAAGATACTGCAGAATTGATATGGAAAAAAGCCACATGAATCCGGGAAAGATCATCCGGTCTTACCAGGCGGTGTTCCAGAAAAATCAGTACGGCAATGGCGGCCCAGAATAACAGAAATACTGCATGCATATTAAAACTGACATGCACGGCCAGCAAAAAAACCAGAAAGATCAGATGGAGCAGGGAAGAAACCTGCATGGCCCGGTCCGGACCCAGAAAAACCGGCAGGGAAAACAGCCCCTGTTCTTTGTCAAACCCGATATCCTGACAGGCATATAAAATGTCAAATCCGGCAATATAGAACCAGAGCGCTGCCGCCAGAAAGAGAATTCCCCAGGTGAGCGTACCGGTGACAGCCACCCAGGCCCCCACAGGTGCAAGGGAAATGGCAAACCCCAGCACCAGGTGGCAGTATGGGGTGAACCGTTTGGTATAAGAGTAAAAAAACAATACAAAGAGCACAGGAAAAGACAGCAAAAAACACAGCGGCGACAGCATGGCTGCCGCCCCCACAAACACCACACAGGAAATTGTCACAAACACCAGGGCTTCTTTTGCAGACAAAATGCCTGCCGGTATCTCTCTGATGGCGGTTCTTGGATTGATTCTGTCAATATCCGCATCCACGATACGATTGAATCCCATGGCTGCGGACCTGGCCCCCACCATGGCAATCAGGATATACAAAAGCTCCCATAAGGTTGGCACATGGGTCTGCCATGCAAAAACCACAGCAGACATGGCAAAAGGCAGGGCAAAAACGGTATGGGAAAATTTGATCATTTTCCCGTAATGCAATATTTTATTTTTCACACGAAAAATCATGTTCATGTTTTCAATAGATACCGGCGGCCAAAAAATCACATACCAGACAAATGCCGCTGTTTTTCAATGGTTCTGTATTCCTGTCTGGCGTTTGAAGTGGTGGCCAGGCCTGTGGCCGGCTTGTATATTTCCCGTTTTTTTATTTTCAACGGCAGGGGCCGGACCCTGAACTTGGGCACGGGTTTGATGCGCATGCCGATAAATGTCCCGCAAAAAGACCGCTGCACCCAGCCTGTGTTTTCAATACCGGTCACCATTTTACCCCGGACAAACGGCAGCTGGGCCGTGGTCCGCCAGTGTACCGGCACATCCCCCAGAATACTGAAAAGCATCTTCTTAAGATCCCAGACACTGAAAAACCGGGCATTGGAATAGATATTGGGGAAGAAAAACCCTTTGCACCGCCGGTACATGTTCACAGGGGCATACCGGTTGAGCACCCCGATCACCACCCGGTCCTTTGCCACCCGGCAGGCCTCTTCAACAGCCTTGGCCGGACGGTCCGTGAATTCCAGGGTGGTGAAAAACATGGCAGTATCAAAGGCATTGTCTTCAAAGGGCAGATCTTCCGCATAGCACCGGTGAAGGTCCACCCGGTTTTTCAGCCGTTCATGGGCCTTGTCCAGCATATGCACGGACGGATCAATACCGGTGAGGCTCACCCCTTTGTCCAGCAGAGGCGAAAGGCTTATGCCGGTACCGCATCCGATATCAAGGATGCGCTGGCCTGTCCGCAGGCCCAGCAGACCCATAATCAGTTTGATTTCAAGATCCAGAAAATGGCGGTTTTTCGCCTGTTCAAACCAGGCATCATACTGTTCCGCCTCTTGGAAATCAAACACATAACCCATGATCAGGCCACCACCTGCTGCATAACCTTTTGCATGAGGGTGTCCACTGCCAGTACTGCAGGAGAATCATCAGGCAGTTCCAGCATGGAGCGTTGTTCCATGTCAAATTCCAGCAAATGGTCATCCTGGGGAATTGTGCACAGCAAGGGGACCCCGGTCTGTGCCACCTCATCTAAAAATGCCTGGTTCAGCTGAGCCGGTGCCCGGTTGACCACCAGTCCTTTCTGCCGGACATCCAGTTTCAGATCACCCAGCATATCATTGATGCGGCCCACAGCCCGCAGCCCCCGCAGGGCGTAATCCGTGACCATGAGCAGCATATCCACTTTCCCGCTGGTACGGCGGCTCAGGTGTTCCATGCCGGCTTCATTGTCCACCAGCAGGTATTTATAATTGCTTTCCAGTTCTTCGGCAAACCGGTTCAAAATATTGTTAACCATGCAGTAACAGCCCTGGCCTTCCTGACGGCCCATGACCAGGAGGTCAAATTCTTTTTGTTCTATGAGCACCTGGTTCATGAGCATTTCCAGATAAAGCACCTTGTCCATGCCGGACGGCACGCCCTGGGGGTCTTTCATAAAATCTTCCCGGACATCGCCTACGGTTTTCTCAATGGTCAGTCCCAGGGTTTCACCCAGGTTGCTGTTGGGATCGGCATCAATGGCCAGAACCGGGTCTTTCAGATGCTTTGTAAGATATCTGACAACCAGCGCGGAAACCGTTGTTTTTCCAACCCCGCCCTTGCCGGCCATAGCGATTACACAACTCATATTCACTCCTGTATTCAGGTTCACTCCATAATTTATTTACAATAACGCAATCCTGGAAAAAAGCAACACGCCTCACGGAAAAATACCAGGGTGCAGAAAGCAGGAAGTAGGAGGAAAAATTATTTTTTGCGTTTCCGGTACCAGTCAGAATCGCCGTAAAGGCTGTCCAGGCAATCCGGGCAGATACCATGGGTAAAACTTACCTGGGAGTGGGCTTCGATATATACCTCCACCTGTTTCCAGAACCCCTTGTCATCTCTGATCTTCTTGCACCGGGAACAGATGGGTAAAAGCCCCCGGAGAATCTTGACCTCAACATGGGTTTTGACCCGGGCAAGCAATTCCGCAGAATTAAACGGTTTGGTGACATAATCCACACTGCCTGCCTCAAAGCCTCTCACCACATCCTGGGGATCGGTTTTGGCTGTGAGAAAAATAATGGGAATATGGCGTGCGGCAAAATCGGCTTTTATCTTTTCACAAACTGCAAACCCGTCCATTTCCGGCATCATTATATCCAGCAGGATCAGATCCGGGTCATTTTTTAAAATAAAATTCAACGCCTGCTGCCCGCTCTGGGCCATGGCCACTTCAAACCCATGGTCAGACAGCAGTTTTCCCAGAAACTGCAGATTCCGGGGATTGTCGTCCACTGCCAGTATCAGCCTTTTTTTATCGCTCATCGCTGTTTTTCTCCGGAAGCATATAGAATTCGTCCCAGTTCACGGTGGGTAAAATACGGATCATCATTTTTTAGATAGGGCAGTACAATTTTTTTACGGCGCAGCATATCCCTTGAAATATTGCCCAGCACCGTATCTTCCTCAAATTTTTTTGCAGAATGGGTAACCAGGCCAAAAGGATTGATGATTTCACTGCCGCCCCAGAAATGGTAGGTTTTTTGCACTTCAGGGAGTCGGAAAGCATCTGGAAAACTGGTCTCTTTGTCTTTGGGGGCGCGGCAGCGCACCTGTTCAGGTCCTTCTTCACCCACCCGGTTGACACAGATATTGTAAATCCCAAAAATTCTGGAATAAAACCGGTTGATGATTTCCCAGCTCTCCATATTGCTGAACTCATCTGCCATGGAGCCTTCAGAGGAATTAAACAGGGTCAGAAAAACATCTGCTTTCTGGGCGATCCCCAGATACGGCAGAGACGGATGCCATAAATCATTACAGATAAAAACAGCAATATTCAACCCGCCCAGCCGGAATACCCGGATATGCTTTCCGGAAGCAAAAAATTTTCGCTCTTCAAATACCCCGTAATTGGGAAGATTCAGTTTCCGATAGGCAAACTGGATTTGCCCGTCCACTGCCACCAGCGCAGAATTGTAAAAATTCATGGACAGGGATTCTTCAATAAACCCCACCACTGCAGCCGTGCCTTTGGTGGCCGCTGCAATACGTCTGATTTCAGGAGAATTAATCTGCAATGCAGCTTTGTGGTAATGCAGACCCACAAAATACCCGGTCAGGGCCAGTTCAGGAAATACAATCAGATCAGCGCCTTTTTCCCTGCACGTTTTGATGGTTGCAATGGTATTTTCAACATTGGCACCAACATCCAATAATACCGGGTTTGTCTGACACATGGCGATTTTCATGCTTCAGGTCCTTAAAAAACAGGCCCGGTATCCGGGCCTGATTTACGCTTACACCGGTATTTCACAACTGATACCGGATATCAATATGTCAATCAGCAGCTGCAGCCGCCGCCTTCACCGGATCCGCAGCCGCCGGAACCACACGCGTGGGCATCAGGTTCCAGCCCTGTTTCTCTTACGGTAATGTCAAAGACAAGGGTTTCACCCGCCAGCATATGGTTAATGTCCATTTTTACGCTTTCGTCCGTGATCTCGGCCACTGTAGCCGGTACAGGCTGGCCCTGGGGATCCTGAAGCTGGAGCACAATGCCTTCCGTCAGGGGAATTTCTTCAGGAATATGTTCCCTGGGAATATTCACAATGGCATCTTCATGGCGGGGTCCATATGCCTCTTCCGGAGGAACCTCAACGGTTTTGGACTCACCAGGTTTCATTCCCATAACGGCATTATCAAATCCCTGGATGAGCATACCTGCTCCCACAGTAAATTTTAACGGCTCTTTTCCTTCAGATGTATCAAATATGGTACCATCTGTTTTTTTCCCCGTATAGTCCACGGTAATGGTATCGCCTGCTTTGATTGTTTCAGTCATTTTTAAAAATCCTTTCAGGGCATGATTTTCCGCCCTGGTCGCCGGCTCCTGGTCCTTTTGTTCAACAGCCGGTCATTCACAATATTTCCCTTACCGGGAAAAACGAACCCAATTCTAAACATAAGTGCCAAATCCCACTTGTCCAATATATTCAGCTTTTTTTATCCTTGTTTTCTGGAATATCACACTGTGATGCGATCCCCTAAGGCCGGTATGAACACATCATACCCTTTTTGTTCAAGATGGCGGGCAAAAGCGCTGCTCTGGTCTGCTTCACCATGGACAATGGCAATTTTACCTATATTCAGGTTGGATTGGGTGACCAGCTTATCCAGTTCATGCTTGTCACCATGGGCGCTGAATCCGCCTATGCTTTCCACCCGGGCGGCCAGGGGATAGGATTTGCCCAGAATTTTAACTTCCAGGGGCGGCTGCTGACCGTTTTTGTTTTCAGCCGCCTGTACCCCCAATTCCTGAATACGCCGGCCCAGGGTATGCTCGGCCATGTATCCCACCATCAGGATGGTATTTTTGGAATTGTGTATCTTGTACCGCAAATGGTGGAGGATCCGGCCTGCCTCACACATGCCTGAAGCGGAAATCACCACATGGGGGGTTTGCTCTCTGGTCAATGCCATGGACTCTTCAACGCTCTGTACAAATCTGACTTTATCAAAATAAAACGGGTTCAGGCCTTTTTCAAGAAATGCAGCATGGGTTTCTTTGTCATAGGTTTCCGGGTGTTCCCCGAACACCCTTGTAATATTGGATGCCAGAGGACTGTCCACATAAATGGGCTGTTTCGGCACCTCGTTGTTTTTATAGAGCTGATGAAGCACATAAATAAGTTCCTGGGTCCGGCCGAAGGCAAAGGAGGGGATAATCAGAGAACCACCCCTGTCAAAGGTTTCCAGCAATACTTTTTTCAAACTTTTTCCCAGGTCTTTTACCGGCGCATGCTCCCGGTCGCCATAGGTACTTTCCATGATCATCAGATCAATATCGCGGTCCTCTTTATCAAAAATCAGGGTGGGGTCCTTTATAATGGGCTTGTTAAACCGGCCCACATCGCCGGTATAAAGGATTCTTTTTGTACGGCCATTGTCTTTGACCGTTATCAGGGAAAATGCCGATCCCAGAATATGCCCGGCCATATAAAATTTCACCGTTGTATGGTGGCCGATGGAAACCCTGTGATTATAAGGGTATCCGTCAATAAAAGAAAGGGACTGCCGGGCCTCTTCCATGGTGTACAGAGGAACAACCCTTTCAAGACTGTGCTGCTTTTGCAAACGGGTTATGGTATCTGGATCCAGTTCATGGGGATTTTTTTTCAGCAGACGTTTGATACTGGATTTTTCTTTTCCGGAAAGCTGTTTGCTGCGCTTTTTTTGTTCTTCCTGAAACAAAAATGACCGCAACGATTTATAATTGAGATACTGGGCATCTGATTCCTGGATATGTCCGCTGTCCAGAAGCATGTAGTTCAAAGCGTTCAAGGTGGGCCGGGTGGTGATGACCCGGCCGGAAAATCCCGACCGGGTCAGTATGGGGATCCTTCCGGAATGGTCAATGTGCGCATGGGACAAAACCATGCTGGAAATCTTTGCAGGATCAACAAGAAACTGCCGGTTTTTTTCATCGCTGTGCTTTCGCCGGCCCTGGAACATACCGCAGTCCATGAGTATCTGATCTTTCCCTGCATCCAGAAGGTGCATGGAGCCCGTGACCTCACCGGCAGCACCCAGAAATTGACATTCCATATTCACCCCTTTTGTGATTGGTTTTTCGCTTCAGCTTCAGCACAGCAATTATATTGTGCGGCAGTATGTCACACGGCAGCCAATGGCGGCAAGACCTTTCAAAAACCGTCCCGGCAAGTCTGTCCGGCCTGGTGCCGGCCACCGGTCCTGCAGGAACGTTATTGAAAAACTCTTTTCAGCAGGTCTGTGGTGCGTTTCATAGGATTTGCGCGAATGGCTGCCTCTTCTTTGGCCATATAGTGGAAGATGCCGTCCATCCCCTTTTGCACCACATGGTCCGTCAGATCAGCCTTGACATCCGGCACAAAAGGCAGGGTGTCATACTGTCCCATCATGCGGTCATAGGTTTGCACAGCCCCCACCTGGGACAGGCTGTCATCCACCACCGGAGTCATGGCCTCAGCCAGGTCCGGGGACATTTTTTCTCTGAAATACCGGGTGGCGGCATCTTCAGGTCCATTGAGAATGGCTCTGGCATCTTCAAAGGTCATCTGGGAGATGGCGTTTACAAACAGGTCCCGGGCCTTGGGCGTGGCTGCTTCCGCAGCACGGTTGAGCTTCAGCTCCAGATCATCGGCAAAAGATCCCATGCCCACCTTGTCCAGGGCATTTTTCACCGTGGCCAGCTTTTCCGGCAAGGGAATGTGCACCTGGGGGTCCTTGTAAAACCCGTCTGTCTGCCCCAGCTGCGAAACCACATCACCGGAAGCCTTGGTCAGGGCCTCTTTGAGGCCGGCTGTGATATCTGTTGTGGAAAGACCGGTTTTCTGAGAAGTGGATGCATCGTCTCCCGATCCAAAGCTCTTAAGGGCTTTGGTGCCTTGTTCCAGCCAGGCATTTGATGCCCCCGCCGGTGTCCCGGATACCAGAAACACGAGAAATGCCGGAAAAACAACCCATTTGTGTGTAATTTTCATAGTGCCTCCTTTTTGGTATGCATCAGTTTTTGAGACCATGCATCATATTTTTATGGGTCTGACTGCAGAAATCACAAACCTGCCGGCAAAACTATAAAGCAGCCAGAGCAGCTTCATAATCGGGTTCATTTTTAATATCATCCACCAGTTCGGCATGCAGGACCTTGTTGTACTCATCCAGAACAATAACCGCCCTGGCGGTGAGTCCCTGGAGGGGGCCGTCAGTGATGAGCACGCCCGCTGCCCTGGCAAATCCCTGGTCCCGGAACAAAGAGCCTGTCACCACATTGTCAATGCCTTCCGCCCCGCAAAACCGTTTGAGGGCAAAAGGCAGATCCTGGGACAGACAGATCACCTGGGTGTTGTCCAGACCGGCTGCTTTCTCATTGAATTTTCTCACCGATGTGGCACACACATCCGTATCAATGCTGGGAAAAATATTCAGTACTTTGCGTTTTTTGTTAAAACTTGTAAGGCTGATTTCAGAAAGATCCTGGTTAACCGCTGTAAAATCAGGCCCTTCAATCCCTTTGACCGGAAATTCGCCTGCCAGGGAAACCGGATTTCCCCCAAGTTTAGTAGAAGCCATGATGATTCTCCTTGTTATTTTCATGTGACCGTTTCAGATGCAGATCTGTATGAAATCCACCTGTTTTCCTAAATACCTGCTTGTACTTTTAACTATAGTAATATCATCCCGGGATTTTTCAACGGCTTCCCTGAGTTTTATGATGACACATCCCTTTTTTTCTTTGCAGCTTTCATAGAAAGAGAAATGCGTTTTCCCGGCACATCCACATCCAGCACCCGGACCCGCACCTGCTGGCGCACAGTGACGATGTCATTGGGATCTTTGACAAACCGGTCCGCCAGCTGGCTGATGTGCACCAGACCATCCTGGTGCACCCCGATGTCCACAAATGCCCCGAATGCAGTGACATTGGTCACAATGCCGGGCAGGTGCATCCCGGGCACCAGATCCGTAATTGCATGAACACCCGGATCAAAAGAAAATGTCTGAAACGCTTTTCTGGGATCGCGTCCCGGCTGTTTGAGTTCAGACAGAATATCTTTCAGGGTGGGCATGCCCAGGGTATCGGTGGTGTACTCTTCCGGTGCAATTTTGTTTACCAGGTCCTTGTTCATGACCAGATCCTTTGGCCTGCAGCCCAGGTCTCTGGCCATCTGCTCCACCACGTTGTAGGATTCCGGGTGAATGCCCGAGGCATCCATGGGGTTTTTGGCGTTGCGGATGCGCAAAAATCCGGCTGCCTGTTCAAACGCTCTGGGACCCAGACGGGGGACCTGCAGGAAGGCCTGCCGGGTCGAAAACGGTCCGTTTTCCTGCCTGAAGCGCACCATGTTGGCGGCAATGGTATCATTGAGCCCGGCCACCCGGGCCAGCAATTCCCTGGAAGCAGTATTGGCCTCCACCCCCACCTGATTGACACAAAGTTTGATGGTGTCATCCAGGGCCTGGTACAATTGTTTCTGGTCCACATCATGCTGGTACTGGCCCACGCCAATGGATTTGGGATCGATTTTTACCAGTTCCGCCAGGGGATCCATAAGCCGTCTGCCAATGGAGACCGCCCCCCTCACGGTGATATCCTCATCAGGAAATTCCTGTCTGGCAATGTCGGAGGCGGAATATACCGATGCCCCGCTTTCATCCACCATCACAATATCCACCGCGGAAGGCAGGCCCAGTTCCTGGACAAAGGCCTGGGTCTCCCGGCCGGCGGTGCCGTTTCCCACTGCCACAGCTTCTATGTTATACTTGCGCACCAGGTCGGCAATTGTTTTACCGGCCTGTTCCCGGTTTCGGTCACCACCATGGGGAAAAACCACCCCATGGCGGCGCAAATCTCCCCGGGCATCCAGACAGACAACTTTGCACCCGGTCCTGAATCCGGGATCAATGGCCAGTATTCGTTTTTCTCCCAGAGGCGGGGCCAGAAGCAGCTCTTTGAGGTTTTTGGCAAATACCTGGATCGCCTGGTGGTCTGCACCTGATTTCAAAACCTGGAAACATTCTTTTTCAAGAGATTTTCCCAGCAGCCGCTTGTATGCATCCTGGATGGCTGCCTTCACCTGATTCCGGCACGGGGAAGGATGGTTTTTCAGATAAAATCTTTCCATGACCCTGACAGCCTTGTCCGGATCAACCAGGACATGAAGGGTGAGAATGCCTTCAGTGCTGCCCCTGAACATGGCCAGAACCCGATGGGAAGGGGCCTTGAATGCATGTTCCGACCAGTCAAAATAGTCTTTGAATTTGGCACCGGCAATATCCCGGCCTTTTTTCACCCGGGACTGGAGCATGCCCTGTTTTTCAAACAGGCTGCGCACCGCGCCGCGAATTCCCGGGTCTTCATTCACGATTTCGGCAATGATATCTTTCGCTCCTGCCAGGGCATCTTCCGTGGTATCCACACCTGTGGCAGTATCCACAAATTTTCTGGCTTCTGTAAAAGGATCTCCGGGGGACTGGGCCATCAGAAAATCCGCCAGGGGTGCCAGGCCTTTTTCTTTTGCTGCCATGGCCCTTGTTCTGCGTTTGGGCCGGTATTTCTCATACAGATCTTCCACCACCGTCATGGTGCCGGCACTCTGGATTGCCTGTTCAAGGTTCGGGGTCAGCAGCCCGCGCGCAACCAAGGATTTAAGAATGGCCTGTTTCCGGGCAGCCAGGTCTTCCAGGGTCTGGTACCGGTCCCGGATCAGGGTGATAGCCACCTCATCCAGGGAATCGGTTTTTTCTTTTCTGTACCGGGCGATAAACGGGATAGTGGCACCCTGGTCCAGAAGTTCCTTTACAGCGGTTACCTGTTTTGGGGTCATTCCGGTTTCCCGGCTGATGGTTGTTATGGCATTCATGGGTTATCTCAAAATTGATGTAAAAAAAATGGGCTTTGCTCCATCTTCATTGCCCCGGGGATCGTTTTACTTTAATAATGATGTTAATAAAGGTCTGCATTTTGCGGGACAGCCGGCCGGCATCATGCCAGCAGCCGCACCAGCAGAATCCGGGTGCCGATGCCGATGAGCACAAGCCCCCCCACTATTTCCATGCGTTTGCCCAGCAGCGCTCCCAGACGACGGCCGATACGGATGGCCGCAAGGGACATGGCAGAGGTTACCAGACCGATGACAATGGCAGGGTACCAGATATTCACTTCGAGCATGGCCAGGCTCAACCCCACAGCCAGGGCATCGATGCTCACTGCAACGCTCAGCAGCACCATGGTCATACCCCGGGACGGATCTTTGGGGTGCGCTTCTTCAGAACTGTCCATACCGGATTTCACCATGCGGCCGCCCACGAACAATAATAGACCGAAAGCCACCCAGTGGCTGACCCCCTGGATGAACACCAGCAGTCCCAACCCCAGAAACCAGCCCAGCAGCGGAAAAAGAAACTGGAACAGCCCGAAATGAAATGACAGCCGAAAAACGGCCCGGGCATCATTGGCATACCCGGCAGCCGAGGCTGCCAGACATACTGCTGATGCATCCATGCCCATCCCCAGAGCGATCAGTAAAAAATCCGCTGTTCCCAATCCGCACCTCTTGTTTACACTGTCAAATCAGGATATTCTATCGACTCCGGCATGGAATTGCAAAACGTTTTTTTTGTATCAAGCAGCTGAACAGGATGCAGTTACATGGGATAGTCCTGAATTAAAGGTGATGTGCCCTTGACTCCGGATGATACAATATATAATGTCTGGATGTTGGCAATGTAATGTGACCGCTGAATGATATCATGAAGAACAAGACAAAGGAAACCCCATGGAAAAATCAAATGCACTCAATATTCTCAAAAATGCTTTCCTGATGGAACGCCAAGGCAAAAACCTGTATGAAACCGCCCGGGACAAAGCAGAAGATGACACAGTAAAAGCATTTTTTGACAGCCTTGCCCAGGATGAACAGACGCATATGGCCATTCTTGAAACCCAGTTCAAATCCATCATGAAATCAGGAAAATTTGCTGCCGGCGGTTATGAAACCGACGGGGCGGCCCACACCCCGCCCGATATCCTGGATAAAAACCTGAAAGACAAAATCAATGCTGCCGGGTTTGAGGCCACGGCCATCACCGCGGCTGTAGGGTTTGAACAAAAAGCGGTTGACCTTTATGGCGAACGGGCTGAAACAGCCACTGATACGGAGGAAAAAAAGCTCTACCAGTGGCTGTCATCCTGGGAGCAGACCCATTTGAAAAAACTGCTTGCCCTCCAGGAAGACCTGCAGAAACAGATCTGGGATGATAACAGCTTCTGGCCGTTTTAAACGCCTGTTTCCTGGCTGCAGACCTGCCTGCCCAGTGGAATTGGTCCCATACCCGAAAATTTAAAGGGTATGGGAAACCCGGGCCATTTCCACCACAGGCAGCGGTTCCATGGCCTCGCCGGGCAGCAGATTGAGAATCTTCTGGGGCATGCCCCGGTACAACAGCCGCACCTGAATCTGTGATCCCTTTTCCAGGATCCGGTCCAGGGTGATGGTTTCCTTTGCCTGTCCTTTGGCCGGAATCCGATTGTCTGTGAGAATTTCTCTGGCCTTGGCCAGATTGATCACAGGATTTCCTTTGCCGTCCCCGAAAACGGTTCTGAACATAAGGGTATCATCCGGCAGTTCCTTTTTTTCATCCATAAACCCGGTTTCGAAAACCCGGTCACCGTTTTTATCCTGGACAGTGACCTCCAGCCAAACCTGGCGCAGATCCCCTACCCCTGTGGGCAGAGAATGCCCGGCCCCGGTATTGGAAACCACAATTTTCAGCTGCTTTTTTTCCAGAAGAGAAAGATCCAGTTCCAGGTGTGCTGCATGCTGCAGGCGGGCAATTGCCATGTCTGCTTTTTGCTGGTCTCCGAACCGGGCCGGCACCCCTGAATTCCCCCCCACAAAATAGTGGGTAAAGATGTGGGGCCGCTCCATGCTGTAATCAGCAGCAGCCCCTGGATTCTTCGGGCGCTCTGTAATGCCGGTGGCCGGAACGCCGGGCCGCTGAAACATGTGGCACCCTTGACAGATGATACGCTCATCCGGATCATCGGAATTATAAGGGCTGTTTTTCCATTCTGTATAGGTGGTTTCCAGATCCGTACCAAAGCTGACATGCTTGACATCATGGCAGGTACCGCAGATTTCAGGACTCTGATGCAGAGCGGAATAAGCTGCCTCATGAAAGTCAGGCTCTGCATCGTCAAACGGCCCGTACTTGATACCGGGATCATCTTCTCCATAGCCCGGTTCCAGGACAAGCCCGTTGTTATACATCTGCTTGATCTTTACAACAGAATGGCAGTAATCGCACTGGATGCCCCGGGCCGCAATGTCCGGGGTTTTTGACAGGTCATCGGAAAGCTTTAAGGGGAATCCGGTGATATTGCCCACCGGGGTGTGGCACTTCACACAGGATTCGGCCTCGTCGATCTCTCCCTGGTCGGTGAGGCCCTGGCGCAGAAACAGTGCCACCCTGGTATACACCGGATCTTTATGGGACAGGTTGTGCAGAGAATTGTTCCATTGTTCAAAAATATCAGAATGACAGCCGGCACAGGTGTCAGGATCGATGAACCGGTCCAGTTCAAATTTTTGCGGGGCATCGGACATGGCTGCAGATCCCCATCCCAGTAAGGCCACGGCTACAGCCAGGACCATGATTTTAAAAATATGCCGGCGGTTCTGTGTATCTTTTTTCACGAGAGATCTCCTTGTTTCACAAGTCCTGGGGGAAATTGTCTTACCCGGCCTTCCCGGGTAAGAATCATCCAGTTGCCGTTTTCCTCCTCTGCCGCCACCAGGCAGTCCAGACAGGTGCCGTCATTGAGGATAATGCTGCAGGCACCGGTGTCATCGGGTGTATTTACCCGGGAAAACGCTTTGTCCCGGGCCAGGTCCTTGAACTCCCGGGTGCCTTTTTCTATGGCAAGAATCAGGTCATGGACGGATGGATCCAGGCGTTTGATCTCCCGGCGCAGGTCCTGAACCTGCTGTTTTTTATCGGCGATGGTGTGCATCACCTCTTCCATTTCATCTTTCCGGTCCGATGGAATGGAAAAAAGGATCTGTTTGTGCAGCTCCATATCCATTTCAATACATGATATTTTTTTTAAGATAGTGTCAACCTGTGCGTGCATAACATTCCTTTTGAAAATTTTTCACCCGGCCCCCGGCCGGTCATTTTTTACGGATTCAGGACGGGCAGATACTGCCGTCCCGGGCTGCTTTTTCATTGCCCTTTATGAACCACGCCAATAACCGCCTTAATACTGATTTTTTCTTTTTTTTCTCAGACATGATTTTTCACCTTGTAAATAAGCAGGAGATGGCCTTTTCCAATTTCCCGGGACTCTATGTATTCCAAAGACAGGTCCAGATCAGTATGGAACAGGGACAGGCCCTGACCAAACACCACCGGTACCAGGGTCACATATATCCAGGTAATGAGATTTTCCTTTGCAAACAAGGAGTTCACCACAGATCCGCCGATAAGAGCCACCTGTGCAAATCCCTGCAGCTTCAAATCCCCAAGAATCTGCTGCGGGGTCTGATCTGTAAACACCAGGTCGCTGTGGTCACTTTTCCGGGTCTTGTTCCGGGTCATGACAATATTTTTGCGCCCCGGCAGCGGATGCCCGATGGTATCGAATGTCCTGGACCCCATCACCACCACTCCGGCCTGGCGGGTAACCTTTATAAAACACTGCTTGTCCTGCTTCCCGGTCCAGTTTATCAGCTCTGTGTGGCCTCTGGCAATTTTACCGTCCAGGGTCATGGCCATCAGTAAAATAACATCCATGATATTTTCTTTGGGCCTAATCGGGTTCCGGCCATTGCCGCCTGGTTTCTTCCACCAGATAACAGAACCGGCCCCAGGTGAATTCTTTTCCTGACACAGGGCAGCGCAGGGTCACTTTGGTGTCTGTGACATGTATCACCTCCCAGTCACCGGAACGGGGAGAATCTTCAATTCTGATTTTTTGTCCAACTTTAAAAGAATAGCCTTTAAACAAAGTAACATCATGTTCCATGGTCTTTTACCTCCTTTGGGTCTGGTTTTTCTACACCAGAACCATCATCCAGACCCTGATTTAACCATAACCGCATGATTTTTGAAACCACAAAATACCGCCATCTTTTGCCTGTAACCAGCCCGGCCCTTAAAAAGGACGGGTCATGTCGCCCGGAACAACCAGCTGATGAAATTCTTCTCTGGTCAGATACCCCAGATCACAGGCAGCCTGTTCCAGGGTGATGTCTTCTGCATGGGCTTTTTTTGCTATCACCGCAGCCTTGTCATATCCGAATTTCGGTGCAAGGGCCGTGACCAGCATCAAAGAATTTTCCAGGTGGGCCTGGATGTTTTTTTTGTTGGGAACAAGGTCCCGGATACAGTTTTTCTGAAAAGAGGCAGCTGCATCACCCAGCAGCTGTGCAGACTGCAGAAAATTATAAATCATCACCGGTTTGAACACATTGAGCTCAAAATGTCCGGAAGATCCTGCTACCGCCAGGGTGGTGTCATTGCCCATGACCTGGGCGCACACCATGGTGACGGCCTCTGCCTGGGTGGGGTTGACCTTGCCCGGCATGATGGAGGATCCCGGTTCATTGGCCGGCAGTTGCAGCTCTCCTATGCCGCACCTGGGCCCGGACCCGAGCATCCGGATATCATTGGCGATCTTCATGAGGCTCACAGCCACGGTTTTTAAAGCCCCGTGGCATGCCACCAGGCTGTCATGGGCTGCCAGGGCGGCAAATTTGCTGGGAGCCGGCACAAACGGATGGCCGGTAAGATCTGCCAGTTGTGCCGCCACCCGGGCATCAAAGCCTTTGGGGCTGTTCAGACCGGTTCCCACCACTGTTCCGCCAATTGCCAGTTCCGTCAAAAGCCCCATATTCTGTGTTACCAGACTGATGCCCTGGTCCAGCATAGCGGCATATCCTGAAAATTCCTGGCCCAGGGTCAAAGGCACCGCATCCATGAAATGGGTCCGCCCGATTTTGACGATAGATTCCCAGTCCCGGCTTTTTTGTGCCAGCCCCTTGTGGAGGGCCTGGAGGGCCGGAATGGTGACATCCGCCAGTGTAGCATAGGCAGCCATGTGCATGGCCGTGGGAAAGGCATCATTGGATGACTGGGATTTGTTGACATCATCATTGGGGTGCAGCCGGGGCATTTTTCGGTCAGAAAAGGTGCCGGACAAGGCATGGGCACGGTTGGCAATCACCTCGTTGACATTCATGTTGGTCTGGGTACCGGATCCGGTCTGCCACACCTTTAAGGGGAAGTGGTCATCAAGTTTGCCCTGGATGATCTCATCGCACACCTGCAGGATAAGCTGTTCCTTTTCCGGGGACAGCAGGTCAAAACGCCTGTTGACCATTGCAGCCGCTTTTTTGATATAGCCGAAGGCATGGATAACCGGCAGGGGCATTATCTCCCTGCCGATGGAAAAATTTTGTAAAGACCGCTGGGTCTGTGCGCCCCAGTAAACATCTGCCGGCACAAAAATTTCTCCAATGGTATCTTTTTCCGATCGTGTGGCCATCATACCTCCTTTTTATCAGCTTGACGACGGGGGGCATTCATTCAGCCGGCAGCCGTGGGATCAGGAAACCTCAAAAAACGTTTTCCCGGGCACACTGCACACAGAACACATGTCAGGCACCTGTCCTTCCACAGTATTGCCGCAGACCGGGCACACGTAAATGGCGGTACCGGGCAGGTCTTTGCCATCCTTTACAGATGCCAGGGCTTTTTCGTACAGACCGTGATGAATCTCTTCCACGGCAAGGGCATAGGCAAAGGAAAATTCCGCCTTTTTATCCCCCTCTTTTTTGGCCTGTGCCAAAAACCCCGGGTACATTTCCATGAATTCATGGTGTTCCCCTTCAACAGCAGTCTCCAGGTTTTCCAGGGTTGTTTTTATACCGCCCATGGCCCGCAGATGGGCGTGGGCATGAATGGTTTCCGCTTCAGCTGCGGCCCGGAACAGTTTTGCGACCTGATGCAGACCGTCTTTCTCCGCTTTTTGGGCAAATGCCAGATATTTTCGGTTGGCCTGGCTTTCGCCGGAAAATGCAGCAGCAAGGTTGTCCATGGTGGTCATAAGAATTTCCTCCTTGATATGTGATTAGGTTCATACAGGACTCATAAATACTATTTTATACGCATGAATGCAAGTACAGATCCCGGTCCGGCAGGGTTTATCGCCTGCAGCGTCACCTATATTCACACAGCCCCGCTTTTGGTGGTGTCCTGTGCCCGGTCCGAGCTCTCCGGTTGAAAACCATCCCGGCTTATTTTACCAGGCCCCCTCCGGATCTGACGGTCCGTTCACAGGACACCACCAAAGAATCCCTATAGAGGCGCACGCGACTATAGAAAACCGGACCGGGTACTTCACCTTGACCAGTGAAAATAAATCCCTATAATTACAGGATACAAAAACTGAAAATCCCACTGTAGTTCCAGTAAAGGAGCCATGTAATGACACAGACCATTCAACATGACAAAGATGCAAAAACATTTTTCATAGAAAAAGATTTTACCCGGGCATACCTGACATACGAACAAAAAAGTGACACGGTGCTTGACTTCACTTCCACCTTTGTGCCCAGAATTTTCAGGGGGCAGGGCATAGCAGCGGATCTGGTGAAAACCGCTCTTGCCTACGCCAGGCAGAACCATTTCACTGTTATTCCCACCTGCTCTTATGTGGATACTTTTATCAAACGCCACCAGGATGAATATGGCCCGCTTCTGGCCCGGTAACCGGGCAACAGTCCTGGCGGTCCTTTTCCTGGCTGCTGTCCTGATGTTCCAGGGGTGCAGCACGGTAAAACCTGATTCCCGTAACCTGGAGATCCTGCCGGCATCAGTACGCACGGCATCGGTAGAAACCCTTAATTTCTCCCTTGCCTCTCCATGGTGGGAACAGTTCAGCAGCCAGGATCTGAACCGCCTTATCATCCATGCCCTGACACACAATTTTTCCATCAGACAGGCTCGGGCCAGGCTGGAACAGGCCGCCAGCCTCGCAGCTGCCAGAAAAGCAGACGCATTGCCCCTCATCACCCTGGAAACCAGATACAGCCGCACCCAGACAGAGCTTGATGCCACCTCATTCAGCACCTTTTCTTTAGGGCCGGCAGCTGCCTATGAAGTGGATCTGTGGGGCCGCATCAATGCCGGTGTGACATCTTTTGCACTGGCAGCCCGGGCCTCTGCATCAGATCTTGAAACCGCTGCCATGACCATTGCCGCAGAGGTGGCCCGTATATGGGTAGACCTGATCACAGCCAGGGAACAGCTGGCCCGGGTGAAAAAACAGCTGGAAGTCAGTATTACAGTACGCGATCTTCTGGAACTGCGGTTTGCAAAATCCATGTCTTCAGCCCTGGATATCCTCCAGCAAAGAGAAATTGTGGCCCAGACCCAGGCCAAGATTCCACCTTTGGAAAACCGGATACAGCAGCTGGAAGCATCTGTACGTCTTTTGCTCGGACAGACACCGGGAACCGGTACCGTCATCACCGGTGATCTGCCAGAAACACTGCCGGAACTGCCCCACAACGGCCTGCCGGCCAATCTGCTGGCCCTGCGACCGGATGTCCGGGCCCAGGGCCTGCGGCTAATGGCAGCGGACTGGGATGCGGCAGCGGCCAGGATCTACCGCCTGCCTGATCTGGTTCTCACAGGAAATTTTATCTTTCAGGACAACGCCCTGGACCTGCTTCTTGACAACTGGATTTTGACCCTGGGCGCCCGTCTTGCAGGCCTCGTATTTGACGGCGGACAAAAAAAAGCCCTGTCCCGACAGGCTGCCGCTGTGGTGGAAGAGCAGCTGGCCGCTTATGAAAAAGTGGTTTATACCGCCATTACCGAAGTGGAGACCAGCCTGGCCGCTGAAAAACACCAGGCAGCACACCTTCTTTTGCTGACAGACCAGCTGGCAACTGCCCGGCAGGCCCTGGCAGAAGCCCGGCGCCGCTATATCAAGGGACTGGATCCCTTTATCCCCTTTCTGACTGAACAGCTCAATGTCCAGGAGCTTGAGATCCGCCTGCTGGAACAGACCGCTTTATTAATAAAAAACCGTATCACCCTTTACCGGGCCCTGGGAGGAGACTGGCAGGCCATTGTTTCCCCCATGCCCAAGGAAATGCCATGACATCGTCTTCTCATACAAAACCTTCGATCTTTATACGTATCATCCGTTTTCTTGTTCCGGTCATCATTATTGCCGGCGGTATATTCATTGCCCAGTATCTGTATGACACACGGCCGGTTGCCAGCCGGGGCCGCCCTGAGATCCCCCCGCCCCTGGTGGAAACAGCCATTATGGAAAAGCAGGACCACCGGATTTTTCTTACTGCCATGGGAGCGGTCATGCCCTCCCGGGCCATTATCTTAAAATCCCGGGTGGGCGGGTTTGTTCAAACCATATCACCAAAACTGATTCCCGGCGGGGTCTTTAAAAAAGCACAGGTGATGCTCACTTTGGAAAAAAAAGACTTTGAACTGAATGTGGCCAGAAAAAAAGCCGTACTGGATCGGTTATCCGCCTCCCTTCGGCTGGAAATGGGCCGGCAGGAAGTGGCAAAAGAAGAGATGAAGATTCTGCAGAAAGATGCCAAATCCCCCATCCTGGATGCCGACCTTGCCCTGCGGGAGCCCCAGATGGCACAAATCCAGGCAGACATTGCCGCTGCCCGGGCAGACCTGGATCTGGCCCGGCTGAACCTGGAACGTACCACCATAAAAGCCCCTTTCAACTGTCTGATCACTGGGGTGCATGTACAGACCGGGTCCCAGATATCTGCCCAGGATGCCCTGGCCGAGCTGTCCGGTACAGATGCTTACTGGATAAAAGCCGCCGTTCCTGTGGAACATCTCAAATGGATCAGGATCCCGTCTGCACCTGATGACACCGGCAGCCCGGTCACCATCACCGGCCAGAACACAACGGTGCACCAGGGCCGTGTCATTCGTCTTCTGGGGGAACTGGGCAGTGAAACCCGCCTGGCCACACTGCTCATCGCCATTGACGATCCCCTGGGCCTTTCCCGCCGGATTGACGCACCGCTGCTGTTAAACAACTATGTCACGGCAGCCATCCAGGGGAAAAAAATATCTGATGTCATTGCCCTGCCCAGGGCCATGGTGCGCAACCAGAACCAGGTATGGGTGGCTTCGGACGGACAACTGGATATCCGGAACATCGATATCATATGGCGGGATGCAGATCATGTATTTGTCGAAAGCGGACTTGAAACCGGTGATGCCGTTATTCTGTCGGATATGTCCTCTCCGGTGGACGGCATGGCTTTGCGTGTGCACACCCGGGACCGGCCGGCTGCAGCCGGAACAGATACAGGGAACAGGTCATGACCATCCCTGTTTACCCGGACGATCATACTGGCGCCATCACCTGGATGGCAAAAAATCCTGTGGCAGCCAATCTGCTCATGATTGTCCTGCTGGTGGGAGGGCTGGCCATGGCCTTCGGCATCAAACAGGAGGTGTTTCCTGATTTTGAGGTGGGCGCTGTTTCCGTATCTGTCATCTACCCGGGTGCCGGTCCTGAAGAAGTGGAGCGCGGCGTTATTCTGGCCATTGAAGAGGCGGTCCAGGGCCTGGACGGTATTGATGAAATGCATGCCACTGCAGGCGAAGGGTTCGGCAGGGTCACCATTGAGGTGCGCCAGGGAATGGATGTGCGCAGTTTTGCCCAGGAAGTGGAAAGTGAGGTCAATGCCATCACCTCTTTTCCTGATGAAGCGGAACGTCCCATGACCGCTGTTGTGGCCCGCAAGCGCCATGTCATATCCCATGCGATTTACGGAGACCTGTCCCTGGCAGTGCTCACACAGCTTGCGGAAAATTTCCGGGACCTGCTGCTTCAGGATCCCCTTATCACCCAGGTGGAACTGGAAGGCATCCGGGAATATGAAATTCAGGTATCCGTTCCCCAGGCCAGTCTGCGGCGGTACGGCCTTACTCTGGCAGGGGTGGCAGAGCGTATCCGCAGCCTTTCCATTGAACTGCCCGGCGGTTCTGTCAAAACCCGGGGCGGCGAGATCATGGTCCGCATGAAAGAGCGGCGGGATGTGGCAGATGCCTATGCCGGCCTGCCCATCATCACGGCAGAAGACGGGGCCCGGGTATTGCTGAAAGATATTGCCGATATTGCTGAAGGTTTTGAAGAGACCAACCGGTATGCCACTTTCAACGGCAGACCCGCCATCATGGTGGAAGTCTTCCGGGTGGGGGACCAGAAACCCATTGAGGTGGCAAAATCCGCCCGTATCCGGGCGAACATGTTTCAGGAAACCCTGCCCCCGGGGATAGGTGTTTCCATGATAAGCGACCGGTCCCAGGTGTTTGAGCAGCGGGCCGGCCTGCTGTTGAAAAACGGGTACATCGGCCTTGCCCTGGTGTTCATTCTTCTGGCCCTGTTTCTGGATATCCGGCTGGCATTCTGGGTGTCTCTGGGCATCCCCATATCCATCCTGGGTGCTTTTGTTTTCCTGCCAATGACAGATTTTTCCATTAACGTGGTATCCATGTTCGCCTTTATTGTAACATTAGGCATTGTGGTGGATGATGCCATTGTGGTGGGAGAAAACATCTACTATTACCGGGAACAGGGGAAAAAATTTCTGGATGCCGCCATCAGGGGGGCAAAAGATATGGCAGTGCCTGTGGTCTTTTCCATTCTGACCAATATAGCGGCATTTTTACCCATCATGTTCGTCTCCGGCACCATGGGCAAAATTTTCAAGGTTATCCCTCTGGTGGTGATCATGGTATTTCTTATCTCTCTTGTGGAATGCCTGTTTATTCTGCCGGCCCACCTGTCCCATGAAAACCGCCCTCCCGGGAAAATACTGGGCTGGATCATCACCCGGCAGAAACGCATCAGCCAGGGGCTCACCTGGCTTATAAGACGGATGTACAGCCCTTTTTTAAAATCCCTGGTGGAAAACCGGTATATCACCGCGGCAGCAGGGGTGGCCGTTCTGGCAGTCATGGTGGGATATGTCCAGAGCGGGCGGATCACCACCACACTGATGCCCCGCATTGAATCTGATTATGCCTTTGTCACGGTGACCCTGCCCTATGGGGCTTCAGATGAAAAAACAGCTGCAGTGCGCCGGATCATCACTGATGCAGCCAAAAAAGTGGTGGCTGACAACGGCGGTGCAGAACTTTCCCGGGGGCGGTACACCCGGGTGAATGAAAATGTGATTACCTCCCAGATTCTTTTGACCCCCCCGGATGTCCGGCCCATGTCCACGGCCAAAGTGACCCGGCTGTGGCGGGAGGCTGCCGGTGCCATTCCAGGCCTGGAATCCATTGTTTTCCAGTCCGACCGGGGCGGACCAGGTTCCGGTGCTTCTTTGACCATTGAACTAAGCCACCGGGACATCGATACCCTGGATGCAGCCAGCATGATGCTGGCTGATGAACTGGCTGATTTTCCTTCCACAAAAGATATTGATGACGGTTCTGCCCAGGGCAAAAAGCAGTTTGACTTTACCATGAAACCGGAAGGGTTGTCTCTGGGACTGGGTGCCAGGGATGTGGCCCTGCAGGTGCGGCATGCCTATTACGGCGCCACTGCCCTGAAGTTCCAGCGGGGAAGAAATGAGGTGACAGTCAAGGTCCGGCTGCCTGAGGCGGAACGTGATTCTGAAAACAGCCTGGAAACCCTGATGATCTACACCCCTGACGGCCGCGAAACCCTGTTGACGGATGTGGTTTCCATGGCGCCGGGACGCGCCTTTACCGCCATTGTCAGGCGCGACGGGCGCAGGGTGTCCACTGTAACAGCCGATGTGGTGCCCCAGCAGGAAACCGGCCGGATCCTTGCTGTGGTTAAAACCGAAATTCTGCCCAGCCTGCAGCAGCGGTTTCCCGGCCTCACCGCGGGGTTTGAAGGACGGCAGGCCAGCATGCAGGAAAGCACCCAGAGCCTGGTGCGGGGCCTTATCCTGGCACTTTTCGGCATCTATGCCCTGCTGGCCATCCCTTTTAAGAGTTATTTCCAGCCCATGATCATCATGGCCTGCATTCCCTTCGGCATTGTGGGGGCCGTACTGGGGCATATTATTCTGGGATTTTCCCTGTCCCTCATGAGCCTTTTCGGACTGGTGGCCCTTTCCGGGGTGGTGGTGAACGGGTCCCTTGTCATGGTGGATTCCGCCAACAAGCACCGGCGCTCAGGCAAACCAGCCCTTACCGCCATCACAATGGCTGCGGCCCAGCGCTTCAGACCCATCATGCTCACCACCCTGACCACTTTCGGGGGGCTGTCCCCCATGATTTTTGAAACCTCCCGCCAGGCACAGTATCTCATTCCCATGGCCATATCCCTGGGGTTCGGCATTGTTTTCGCCACTCTGATCACCCTGGCCCTGGTCCCCTGCTTTTACATGATCCTGGAGGATGTGCTGGGATGGTTCAAACCCGCATAAGCCCATTCCAATCCCGGCAGAAATCTGTCTGCTGCAGCATGGCGGGTTGCAAAATACCGGCATAGAAAATATACTGGTTTTGATTTTTAACCTGAAATTACAGGAGACATCATGCAAAAATCCATTAAAGAAATTCCATTTGAAGGAGAATTCCGGATCTGCCCTGTGTGCGGATACGAAGACGGCTTCCATTCCATGCTGAAACAGGAAAAAGACCATATCAGATGGATGTTCATCTGTCCCTCCTGCCATGAAATTTTTGATATCGGCCACAGACTGGACCGGTTATGAAAATCATCTGCCACGGAGACAGCCTCACCCGGGGCAGTGACATTGCAACGCCTCATACCTGGACCGCGCTTCTGGGAAACCAGCTCAACATCCCGGTGGTCAACACCGGTATCAGCGGCGACACCACCGCCGGGATGCTGGCCCGGTTTGCCGGCCCCGTCGTGATTTTTCCTTGACAAAGAGGATTTTCCTGTCCTATCCTTGATACCATTGATGTGTCCAGCAGAGACTGAATACAATGCTCTCAAAGAAAGAAAAACGTATTTTCAGGATCATCCTGCAGAACCTGACTGTTTTAAGCATATGGGCCGCCAGTGACCGGCATTTTCTTTTTCTCATCCGCATGGCGTCTGTGTGCGGTGCAGCAATCTGTTTCTTTTCAATTAAACCTCTCATCACCACAGGAGGATATCATGACAAAAAAAGACATTAATCACACCACAAATGATGCGGGAAACCCTGTATCCAGCGACGAGTACTCACTCACTGCAGGGCCTGACGGCCCGATCCTGCACCATGACCATTACCTCATGGAACAGATGGCCAACTTCAACCGGGAAATGATCCCGGACCGCCAGCCCCATGCCAAGGGTTCAGGGGCCTTCGGCCACTTTGAGGTCACCCGGGACGTCAGCGCCTACACCAGGGCGGTATTGTTTCAACCAGGCACCAAGACGGACGTTCTGGCCAGGTTCTCCACAGTGGCCGGTGAAGCCGGCAGCCCTGACACCTGGCGGGATGTGCGTGGCTTTGCCCTCAAGTTCTACACCACCGAGGGCAACTACGACATGGTTGGTAACAACACCCCGGTCTTTTTTGTGCGGGATCCCATGAAGTTCCAGCACTTTATTCATTCCCAGAAGCGCCGGGCCGACACGGGTCTGCGCTGCCATGACATGCAGTGGGATTTCTGGACCCTCTCGCCCGAGTCCGCCCATCAGGTCACCATTCTGATGAGCGACCGCGGCGTGCCAAAGACCTATCGGCACATGAACGGCTATACAAGCCACACCTACATGTGGGTCAATGCCAAAGGAGAGCGCTTCTGGGTCAAGTACCACTTCAAGACCGACCAGGGCATCGATTTTCTCACCGATGCCGAGGCTGACCAGATGGCAGGAGAAGACCCTGATTATCACCGGCGGGACCTGTCCGATGCCATCACCCGAAAGGATTTTCCCAGCTGGACCCTCAAGGTACAGATCATGCCTTTTGCGGATGCTGAAAATTACCGGTTCAACCCTTTTGATCTGACCAAGGTCTGGCCCCACAGCGACTATCCTGCCCAGGAGGTCGGCCGGTTGACCTTGAATCAGAACCCCACCGACTTTCATACCCAGATCGAGCAGGCAGCCTTTGAGCCCAACAGCTTTGTTCCAGGCATCGGTCCGAGCCCGGACAAAATGCTGCTGGCGCGCCTGACATCTTACGCTGACGCCCACAGGGCCCGCCTGGGCGTCAACTACAAGCAGATCCCGGTAAATCGTCCGAAATCACCGGTGCACAATTACAGCAAAGGTGGAAGGATGCGGATCGACAATGTTACCGATCCTGTGTACGCCCCGAACTCCAAGGGCGGGCCCACGCCCGATCCTGAACGCTATCCCGAAGATACCATCTGGAGTGCCGACGGCGGGTTTGTCCGGGCAGCCTATACCTTACGTAAAGAAGACGATGACTTTGGCCAGCCCGGCACCCTGGTCAGGAAAGTCATGGATGACGGCCAGAGGGACCGGCTTGTGTCCAACGTTGTCGGACATTTAAAAAAGGGCGTTACCGAACCGGTTTTAGAAAGAGCATTTGAATACTGGAAAAATATTGACAAAGGGGTTGGAGAGCGTATTGAAAAAGGCGTGAAAGGCAGCTGATCTTTCCCGGGTTTTTTCAACAGCCTACCAAAAATTCCCTATACAGCTGTTCGTGAATTGCCCTTTTACTTCAAACAGGAGCCGACCCCCGGGTCGGCTCCTGTTGGTTTATACATATTGCCCCGGCAGTTCTGTCAATGGACAGGCCAGGCAATTTTCCGGAGAATTTTTCTCATGCAGGCCGTCCGGAACCTGCGATCTGCAGGGTTTGCTCCTGATGAAGTCTCTTTTCCGGACTCTTCTGATGCAACGTTGAGAAGTCCGGTCAATATCGGCCCAGTCCAGCCACCCGCCATATGCCCTGATATGAAAGATACATGATTTTCCTGGTACAAATGGATGTTTTGCTTCATGTACAAACTTTCCGGTTTCCGCATACAGTTGGTGTATTCGGGGTGGCCTGTGAGCACCGAATCAAAAAATCAAAATGGAGAGAAAAAATATGGGCACTGAAAAAGAGCAGCAGAAAAACAGCCTGGTTGAAATAGAAAACAAAGAATGGATCGAATCCCTTGAATATGTATACCAGTCTGAAGGAGAGCAGCGGGTCCGGGAACTGATGCGGCTGCTCCATCTCACCGCACAAGACAAAGGCATTGCATACACCTGCCCGGGGAATACACCTTATGTGAATACGATTCCCAAAGAACTGCAGCCGCCCTATCCCGGCAACCGGGAGATTGAAAGGCGCATCAAAAGCATCAACCGCTGGAATGCCATGGCCATGGTGGTCCGGGCGAACCGGGAATCCACTGGCATAGGCGGCCACATTTCCACGTATGCTTCCACGGCAACTCTGTTCGAGGTGGCTTTTACCCATTTTCTGCGCGGAGAAAACAAGGAACACAATGCAGATATCGTATACTTCCAGGGACATGCCTCCCCCGGCGTATATGCCAGGGCTTTTCTGGAAGGTGTTTTCAATGAGACCCATTTAAAAAATTTTCGCAGGGAGCTGAAAAAAGAGCAGGGCCTTTCTTCTTATCCCCATCCCTGGCTGATGCCCGAATTCTGGGAATATCCCACTGTCTCCATGGGATTGAGTCCCATCATGGCGATTTATCAGGCCCGTTTTCAGCGTTATCTTGAAAACAGGGGACTACAGCCGCAGTCAGATCGAAAAATATGGACCTTCCTGGGGGACGGGGAGATGGATGAGCCCGAATCCATGGGCGCGATCACCCTGGCATCCCGTGAAGGACTGGACAACCTGATTTTCGTGGTCAACTGCAACCTGCAGCGCCTGGATGGACCGGTCCGGGGCAACGGCAAGATTATTCAGGAGCTCGAAGCAGCATTCCATGGTGCTGGATGGTATGTTATCAAGGTCATCTGGGGAAGTGACTGGGATCCGCTTTTTGAAAAAGATGACCAGGGGGTACTGGTGGATGCCCTGGAAAATACAGTGGATGGACAATTCCAGAAATTTGCCGTATCCAGCGGGGAATATATCCGGGAACATTTTTTTGAACAGGATTCCCGTCTCAAGGAAATGGTGAAAAACCTTTCAGACGAACAAATCAGGAAACTGCGACGGGGCGGGCATGATCCGGAAAAAGTATATGCTGCCTACCAGGCGGCTGTCGCACATGAGGGCAGTCCCGTGGTCATCCTGGCACAAACCATCAAAGGATACGGCCTGGGAGAGGCGGGAGAGGGAAAAAATATCACCCACCAGCAGAAAAAACTCAATGAAAATGAACTGCGGGAGTTCCGGGACCGGTTTAATATTCCCATATCTGATGAACAAGTGGCAGAAGCCCCTTTTTATAGACCAGGGGACGACAGTCGAGAAATAAAATACCTCAAGGAAAGAAGAAAAGCCCTGGGAGAATTTCATCCCAGAAGAAAAGTGAACTTGAAAAAAGGCAGTCCTTTGTCTGAAAAAGATATCTGGAAAGAATTTCATGAAGGATCAGGCGACAGGCAGATTGCAACAACAATGATAATGGTTCACCTGCTTTCAAAACTGCTCAAAGACAAGGACGGGGGAAAATATATCGTACCCATTGTTCCGGATGAAGCCCGGACGTTTGGTATGGAATCGCTGTTCAGGCAGGTCGGTATTTATTCCAGTGCCGGTCAGCTTTATGAACCGGTAGACCGGGAAAATCTCCTTTATTACAGGGAACTCAAAGAGGGCGCCATCCTGGAGGAGGGCATAACCGAAGCCGGGTCCATGTCATCTTTTATTGCCGCAGGCACAAGCTATGTTACCAATAATATTCCTGCTGTTCCGTTTTTCCTTTTTTATTCCATGTTCGGATTCCAGCGCATAGGGGATCTGATATGGGCAGCGGGTGATGCAAGGACCAGGGGCTTTCTTATCGGAGCGACCGCCGGCAGGACCACCCTGCCCGGAGAAGGGCTGCAGCACCAGGACGGAAACAGTCACATACTTGCCTATCCTCTTCCCAACCTCAAGGCCTATGATCCGGCTTTCGGATATGAAATTGCCGTTATTGTAAAAGAAGGCATCCGGCGCATGTATGAAAAAGGAGAAGATGTCATCTATTATATAACGGTAATGAACGAGTTCTATTTGCAGCCTGCCCTGCCGGAAAATGCTGAACAAGGCATTCTCAAGGGTATGTACAGGTTCAAATCCGGCCATTTGGAAAAACCGGAGGCACAGGCCCATCTGCTGGGAAGCGGGGCTCTTTTGAACGAAGCGCTCAAGGCACAAGAAATCCTTGAAGATACGTACCATATCCGGACGGACATATGGAGTGTCACAAGCTACAAGGAACTTTACAGAGATGCCCTGGATAAGGAAAGGTGGAATATGCTGCATCCCGGGGAAAAGGCAAGAAAGCCCTTTATCCGGGAGT
This sequence comes from Desulfotignum sp., assembly GCA_035268565.1. GTDB lineage: Bacteria > Desulfobacterota > Desulfobacteria > Desulfobacterales > Desulfobacteraceae > Desulfotignum. The sequence continues at coordinate 31,207 of DATFKQ010000101.1, forward strand.
GCCTTGAAAAAGAAGAAGGCGTTTTTGTGGCAGTTTCCGATTATCTGAAAGCGCTGCCTGCAACGGTGAGCAAATGGATACCCGGGCCGTTTGTCATGCTGGGTACGGACGGTTTCGGAAGAAGCGATACCAGAGAAGCGCTGCGTGATTTTTTTGAAACCGATGCCAGGCACATTGTCCTGGCGGTATTATCCGGGCTTGCCCGTGAAAAAAAAGTGGATGAAGATCTGCCCAAAAAAGCAATGGAAGATCTGGATATGGATCCTGATAAACCCAACCCGGTATATGTCTAAGGAGAGGTGTCATGATAAAAGAGATACGGCTGCCGGAAATCTCAGAGGATATCGATACGGCTGAAGTGGTAAATGTTCTGGTTTCCGAAGGTGATACAGTGGAAAAAGAACAGGGCATCGTGGAAATGGAAACCCAGAAGGCTATCTTTGAGGTCCCTTCTCCGGAAGCCGGGAAAATTGACGAAATCCTGGTTAAAAAAGATGATACTGTCAAGGTCGGGGAGGTGATTGCCAAAATCGAGATATCTGAATCAGGCGGAGAAAATGAACCGGCAGAGGAAAAAAAAGAAGCCCGCCAGGAAGAAGAAAAAAAAGAAGCCGCACGGGAAGAATCTGTATCAGAAGAACCGGAACAGGAAGAAAAGCCTGAAAAAGAAAAACAGGAACAGGAAGAAGTACCGGAAAAAAAAGAAGAGCCGGAAGAGAAAGAAGAGAAAGAAGAGAAAGAAACAAAAAGTCGGGAAGAAAAAACAGAACCTGCAGGAAAAAAGAAAGAGGAAACGCCTGAAAAAAAAGAACTGGTACCTGCAGCCCCCTCAGTGCGGCGGTTTGCCAGGGAAATCGGTGTGGATATTGCCGATGTATCCGGCAGCGGGCCCCATGACCGGATTTCCATAGAGGATGTGAAGGCATATGCAAAAAAAACCCGCTCAAAGGAAACATCTGAGGTGACACTGCCTGATTTTTCCCGGTGGGGGGAAACCACGCAGGAAAAAATGAGCCGGGTGCGGCAAATAACCGCAGATCACACAGCAGCTTCCTGGAATTCCATACCAACGGTGACCCAGTTTGACAAAGCAGATATTTCCAACCTGGGACAATTCCGGAAAAAGCATGCAGCTTCTGTTGAAAAGGCAGGGGGCAAACTTACGCTTACCGCCATTCTGGTAAAAGTAGCGGCTCAGGCCCTGAAACTGTTTCCCCGGTTCAATGCCAGTTTGGATATGGAAAAAAAGCAGATCATTTTTAAATCCTATATTAACATCGGTGTGGCTGTGGATACGGACAGGGGACTGCTGGTACCGGTCATCAAACACGCGGACCAAAAAACGCTTACCCGGATTTCCGTGGAGCTGACCGACCTGGCAGACAGAACCCGTAACAAAAAAATCAAACCTGATGAACTGCAGGGAGGCAATTTCACCATTTCAAATCTGGGCGGCATAGGCGGGAGTTATTTCACGCCTATCGTGTATGCGCCCCAGGTAGCCATACTGGGAGCGGGACAGGCGGAACAGGAACCGGTATACCGGGACTCGGGATGGGAACCCAGGCTGAAAATGCCGCTGGCATTGAGTTATGACCACCGGATTATCGACGGGGCCGACGGCATCCGTTTTCTTAATATCATCAGCGAATCCCTGGAGAACCCTATGCGGCTTTTTCTGTAAGGAGAGATAAAATGAATTCAGAGAAAAAAAAGAAAACCCTGGCAGTGGTAGGAGCTGGACCTGGTGGATATGCAGCCGCATTCATGGCCGCAGACCAGGGCCTGGAGGTGACCCTTATCGATCCGGAACCCAATCCCGGGGGAACCTGTCTGTACCATGGCTGCATACCCACCAAGGCACTGCTGCATGCGGCCCGGGTTATTTTTGAAACAAAACGGTCCAAAGATATCGGTCTGGTTTTCCAGGACCCTGATATTGATATAAAACAGCTCCGGTCATGGAAAGACAAGACAGTGGAAAAGCTTACCTCGGGGGTCGGATTTCTGAACAAACAACGCAAGATCCGGTATATAAGGGGAAAAGCGGTATTCAAAGAGGCCACCCGGCTCAGGATCGACAAACATGACGGCAATGCTGCAGAAGAATCTTTTGATGCCGTTATCCTTGCCACTGGTTCATCTCCCACAACGCTGCCGGGCGCTGATTTTTCACACCCCGGAATATGGGATTCCCGGCAGGCATTGAAACTGGAAACCGTCCCGGAAACCATGCTGATCATCGGCGGCGGTTATATCGGTCTGGAGATGGCAACCATATATCATTCCCTGGGTACCCGTATCTGGCTGGCCGAGATGACCGCCGATCTGCTGCCCGGTGCGGACAGGGATCTGGTTTCCGTGTATAAAAAAGAGGGAAAAAACCTGTTTGAATCCATCATGCTGGAAACCCGGGTGGAAGATATCAGGGAGCAGGACCAGGGCATGCAGGTCACATTCAAAAAAAAAGGCGAAGATTCTACACAGCAGGTGTTTGAAACCATTCTGGCGGCTGTGGGGAGAAAACCAAACACCCGCGGCCTGGGCCTGGAAAATACCGGTGTTGAAAAAGATGACAGGGATTTTATTACAGTCAATGCCGAAAGACAAACAACCGACCCGGCCATTTTTGCCATAGGAGATATTACGGGCGGGCCGCTTCTGGCACACAAGGCAACCCATGAGGGACGGGTTGCGGCCCGGGTCATCTCCGGCCAAAAGGCTGCATATGATCCCAGGGCTGTGCCTGCTGTTTTATATACTGACCCGGAGATCGCCTGGTGCGGATTGACCCAGGCCCAGGCAGAAGAACAGGGCAAAAAGGTGGAAATTGCAAAATTTCCCTGGAATGCCTCAGGCCGGGCGGCAACCCTCAACCGGAAGCATGGGATAACAAAACTGGTACTGGAACCTGACAACGGCCGTGTTCTCGGCGTGGCCCTGGTGGGTCCCCATGCCGGGGAACTCATTTCTGAAGGGGTGCTGGCGGTTGAAATGGGTGCTGTAGCCGAAGATATTGCTTTGAGCATTCACCCCCACCCCACGCTTTCCGAAACCCTGATGGAGGCTGCCCAGGCATTTTATGCAGAAAGCACCCATTATCTGGGAAAGAAAAAATAACCGGCCCGGAACAGCAATTGCCCTGGGCCGCAGGGTGTGACCACATCCTGTTCAGCTGCCTGATACCTTGACTGCGTGGCCGGCGGCCCGGCTTCTTCCTCTGACGGTCCTGTCACACAGCATCTGCAGGAGGCTGTGTCAAAATATGTGACGCCGGGTCCAATAGATTATCAGTCTATATGCTCCCGATTTTCAACACCTCTCTGGCATATTTTATGCTCTTTTTACAGGCAGCCATCTCCTTTTCCCGAGCGATTTCCAGGGGATCATCTCCCATGTCCCACTCGATTTCAAAGGTGACGCGGTCTGTGGGGGACTGGTCGCAGATAATTTTATAGGTTTTGAAGCAGTCGATGTCGCCGTCCCCCAGGGCCACGCCGTGGAACCGGATGCCGAACTGGTCCCGGGTCAGTTTGTGGTCGCAGAAATGGTTGCAGAATGCAAACCGTGCCAGTTTTTTTACGGCATCCTCGGGATTTTCCAGTACCCCCATGGAATTCACCGTGTCCACACAGGCCCCTACCAGGGGATGGTTCACCTGGCGGATAACCCAGAGGATCTCATCAGCAAAGGTTTCGGTATGGTTTTCCACAGCCAGCCGTATCCCGGTTTTCTCCAGCAACGGCAGGACGGCAGTGATCTCATCATGGACATCACACAGCTGGCGCATGACCTCAGGATGAAAGCAGGAGCCGTAAATCGGGCGGGGCCGGCGGATATCCAGGCTCAGCTTGGCCAGGTCCGCGCCGATTTTACAAGTGATGTCAATACCCTTTTCCAGGCTGTCTGTCAGCCTGGGATCAAATTCCTCATTTCTGGAAAAATTATATTCCAGGTACAGGCTGTGGTCCTGTGCCGCTTTTTTCACTGCTGCCAGACGGAGATCGTCTTTGGTCTCCAGGTCGCAGCCGGTGATATGCAGCCCGTCCAGCCCCCAGTCCACCGCCATGTCCATGAGCTGGAACAGATCGATCTCCTTGGGCCGGGGATCGGCCTGGATTCCCCAGTTCTGGCCCAGGCCCCAGAGATGCAGGGTATAGGTGTGAAGGCCTAATTTCATTTTTCTTGCCATTGCATGTCTCCTGGTGGTCAATGTTTCAATACCATTATCCGCCCTGGTCACCCATGTCCGGGCAGTGGTCATCCTGATTATTCAGGCACACTGGTCAGCAACGATGTTCAGCAACGATCATGCCACAGGCTGACACTGTCTGCGTTATGGGATCATTCTGACTGTAATTTCAGACAATTGTATTTTTTTTGCCGATCTTATCTGCCCGGCAGCATCAAATAATTTTTATTCTTCTCTGGATGCGGATCAAAATTATTTGATTTTCTTTCCTGCTTGCCAGGGGTATGAAAAAACGGTAATTATTTAGTGACGTCCCATAATTCCCCCACTGGATTGACATACAGGCTGTCCGGCCTTTACCACGGCGCTGGCCGCCCGGATCAGCCGCCTTCATCTGCAGATACTGCACAAAGGAGAAACCATGACCGGGGAAAAATTCCAAAACCGTCATCTTCCTCCTGCAGCAGGAGAAGATCCGGAAGACTGGACTTTTTTAACGCCTGCCCAGGCAGTGGATGCCATTGCCATTGATTTTACGCAGTATGGGCCCCAGCCCGCGCTTTTCGCATCCATTGCCCCCCTGATTCTTGAAAACCGGTGCACCGTCACACACAAAAGAAAAAAACCAGTCGTACATATTCTGCAGGGAAAAACCCCTGTTCCGGTATCAGACAAAGATCTGGGATTTTATCTGATCCATGTGCTGGAAACCGCCCCCCCTGACCTGGAAATCCTGGCAGACATCTGCGCACTGGTTTTCCAGACCCGGACCCTGGCAGGACCTTTGAGAACAAAAAACATCTCCGGCATCTGGATTCACTCCCAGATGAAAGACTTTGTCTGCAGCCAGTGCGGACAGTGCTGCCGGTCTCTGGCCTATGAAAACAACTGCACTGCATCAGACTACCTTCTCTGGGAATCCCTTGGCCGCCGGGATATCCTGGCCTGGGTCTGCAAAGAATCCTCCCCGGACGGACAAGACAGATACCGGATCTGGGTTGATCCTGATACTGGGAAAACCGCGGAAACATGCCCCTGGCTTGTGCCCTGCCCTGGCAGCAACCGGTTTTCATGCGCAATTCAAAAAATCAAGCCACACATATGCCGGCAATATCCCTTTACCAGAAAGCATGCCGTGATGACCGGCTGCAGACACACCTGGAAATAACATACATAACCCTTTACTGACAAAAGAAAAAAAAGGTATAATTATTTTATTGGAAACATACTGTTGGAATCATACTGAAAAAGGAGGATGAAATGATCAAAAACACAGCCATCGCCCTGTCTTTTACCATGTTATTTTCTGCTCTATCATTTTTTATCACAGCACCAGCTGTTCAGGCAGAAGAATTTTCAGCGGACATAATCACGGAAATGGACACCGGCGGTGTCAGCGGGAAACTGTATGTCAAAAGCAATCAGGTGAACCGCAATGAAGTGATGGGCATGATCACCATCATGAACCGCCCCCACGTGTACCAGGTGTTCCCGAACACAAAAAAATACCAGGTGACTGATGTGGCAGAACTTGAAAAAGAAAACCCCATGGCAGGGGCAGCGGATTTTCCTGCCTGGGCAAAAAAAAACAACATGCAAAAAACCGGCACAGAAACCATTGAAGGATTTGCATGTGATATTTATGAAGGAACCGTCATCCTTGACAAAAAATCCGGACAGAGCACCCCCATGAAATTCTGGCTGTCCAGAAAGCTGCAATATCCCATCAAAACCCAGAGCATAATGCCCCCGCCGGTGGGAAGGGTTACCACCCATCTTAAAAACATAAAAACCGGTAAACAGCCGGATCATCTGTTTACTGTACCTGAAGGCTATACCAAAGCGGCATCAATGGAGCAGGCTATGGGAATGCCGGATATGGAACAACTTTCAGAAGGACAGATGCCCAGTGCAGAACAGATGGACAACATGATGAAACAGGTGCAGGAAATGATGAAAAACATGCAACAGGAATAAAACAAGGAGGCCCGTCATGAGAATCATACCCCAGAAAATCATGTGCGCCATTGATTTCAGCGATTTTACCAATCTGACCCTGTCCTACGGCCAGTCCCTGGCAAAAGAGTTCGGTGCCAGTCTCACCCTGTGCCATGTGGTGTCCAACATGGTATTGATGTCCTCTGCAGGCCAGGCATATATCGCCTCTGAGAAAATTGAGGCGGAGCGGCGGGAGGATGCCGCCTCCCGGCTCAAGGAAATTGCCGAAACCCTGGAGATGGACTGCAGGATCTTGGTATCCACCGGACATCCGGCTGATGAAATTGCCAGAATTGCCGAGGAATCGGGTATGGACATGGTGGTGGCAGCCACCCATGGCGGGTCTGGCGTCAAACGGTTTCTGGTGGGATCTGTGACAGACCGGCTGGTGAAAATCCTGACCTGCCCTGTAATGGTTCTCCATGGCGATGCAGCGCCGGATGTGGCACCAGGCGACAAAAAAAAGCTGTTGAACAGGATTCTGGTGGGATGTGATTTTTCCCCGGATTCCAGTCTTGCTTTTCAGTATGGCCTGAGCCTGGCCCAGGAATTTGAAACAGAACTGTTTCTGGCCCATGTGGTCCGTCCCACTGAACATGTTGAATTTTCCAGTGCAGATTATATCAAAGTCCAGGAAGGTGATTACCTGGGTTGGGACCGCTCCGACTATTTAGGTCTCACCAAAAATGCCAATGAAGCTGACGGACAGCGCAAAGACACCCTGATGCACCGGCTGCAGCGGCAGCTGGCAAACATGGTGCCCGAAGAAAGCCGGCACTGGTGCACCCCCATCACTGCAGTGCGGGAAGGTGAACCCTACAAGGAACTGCTGGACTTTGCCGGGAAAAAAAATGTAGACCTTATTGTTTTAGGGGTGCGGGGGCACACCCTGATGGAAAAATTTCTGGTGGGATCCACCACAGACCGGGTGATCAGCCGGGCTGAATGCCCGGTGCTGGCAGTACGGCCGAATGATTCCGACAACAAAAAATAAAAAAACATGTAATTTTGGTGGCATCCATGGTATACATCCTACTAAACAACATAACAACAAATGAACATATTTAGATATATAGAGGAGATATACCATGACAACCTTCACCCCGAACGCACTTCCCCTGCTCATCGGCAGCCTTCCCCTGGAGGACCATGCCAAAGCCCTGGATCTGGTATTTGCCCACACCCCGGAAATCCCTTTGTGGGTGCAGCTGCCGGCTTTCAGACAGGAAGGCATGATCCAGCAGTTTCTGCCCGGTCTGCCCGGTCTGACCCAAAAAGAGGGTGCCGCTTTCATCAACACCAAAGACCCGCACTTTGATGAGGAATTTGTCCAGTTTTTTGAAGACTATCTTTCCCTGTCAGAATCGGACGCGGATTTTGCCGCGTCCAGATTTGCCTTTACCCCTGAAACCGGAAAGGGATTTTCCCATTTTCTGGATAAGGTGGACGGGCACCCGGAGAAATTTACCGCCCTCAAAGGACAGGTCACAGGCCCCATCACCTTTTGCACAGCGGTCAAGGATGAGGCAGACAGAGATATTTTCTACAATGACCAGCTTCGGGATGCGGCAGTCAAGCGCCTGGCCATGAATGCCCGATGGCAGGCAAAAGAATTTGCCCAGCGCAGAACAACCCCGATTATTTTCCTTGACGAGCCGGCCCTTGCCGGGTTCGGCACCTCCGCCTATATCACCATCACCCGGGCTGATGCCCAGGCCTGCATTGATGAAATCGCCCAGGAAATCCATGCGGAAAACGGCCTGGCAGGGGTGCATGTGTGCGCCAATACAGAATGGGACCTGCTTTTAGACAGCAGCATTGACATCATTTCCTTTGATGCATTTTCCTATTTTGACCGGTTCATCCTGTACCCGAAAGCCATAAAAGAATTTCTGGGACGGGGCGGCATTCTGGCCTGGGGTATTGTACCCACAGGGGATGCCCAGATGATTGCAGAACAGACCGTTGACGGGCTGAGTAAAAAACTGGAAGACCAGATCAAACAGATGGCTGGTCTGGGATTTTCCAGAAACGATATCCTTTGCCAGTCCTTTGTCACCCCCAGCTGCGGCACAGGCTCTCTGGATCTGGCATCGGCCACGCAGGTGCTGACACTCACACAACAGGTGTCAAAAAAAATCCGCCAGGCCTGACGAAAAAGCCGGGTCAGCGCACTGTTGTCGGGCCCGGCAGTCAGGTGTTTTCTTCGGCAGCTTCTGCATTGAAATCACCGGTTTTCCGGTCACAGGCCTCAAAATAGCGGGGATAAGCTTTTTTCATGGCTGCCAGCGCAAGGTCCCAGGGCAGATCTTCAAAACTGCCGTGCTCGTTTACATACTCCATGTGCCGGTTGCCTAAATTATCAAAGGGATGAAAAATAGAATCACAGGTCCCGTCGAATTCCAGGGGCTTGACATTGAACGATTCGCACAGGCCCAGGTTGAAAGCCGGGGTGGCCTTGACCCATTTGTTGTTAAGAAACACTTCTGTGAACCCGTGCCAGACAAACAGATCGGTTTCCATCAATGCTTTCAGCCGCTCGGTGTTCAAATGGTTTTTCACATCAGCAAACCCCAGCCGGGCCGGGATCCTTTGGCTTCGGAGACAGGCGGCCAGCAGTACAGCTTTGGCCACGCAGTATCCCTGCTTTTTTGCCAGCACTGCACTGGCTTTCATGGCCCGCCTGTCCGGTTCGATGCTGTAAGGGTTGTACCGGATCACATCCCGCACTGCATAATACAGGCTGACAGCACGGTCCAGATCAGATTGGCCCTCTTTTGCATGCTGTTTTGAAAACGCGATGACATCAGGATGGTCTTTGTCGATAAAATAGGTGGCAGACAGACAGGCAGACATGGGTACTCCTTTTTCAGGGCATTGACATCTTCTACCCTTGTGTATACTTCAAGAAACGCCAATAAATCAATGCCTGTTTTGTCTGGATTACCAAAACAGATTATCAGCATACCTGTTCGGGTTTGCCAGGCTGTTTTTTTGAACGAGGTGTCTTTGCTCCTGTAAACCTTTAGGGAATTAACGGCGCCAATACGGCCTTTACAAGGATTTCCAGCCGGTGTGCCGGATCAATGGTCCGGCCTGTGTTCCGGGCTGACTGAATGATACGCCCATTGGTGAGACAATGCGCCAGTGAACGGGATAAGCGATCTTCAGTAAGTTGAGACAGGGGAATGGGGGCAGGCCCCAGTCCGGACAGAAAAATCCGATGGCCGTGGTAATGCTGATCCAGAATGTGGGGCACAATGACCTGGGGCACCCCGGCTGCTGCGGCTGCGGCCGTGGTGCCGGCACCGCCGTGGTGTATGACTGCCGCCATTCGGGGAAACAAAGCATGGTGGGGATAATCACCGATAAAAAATACTGCCTTGTCTGCAAGATATTTTCTATCCATTTTTTTCGGGTGCCTGATAATGATCCGTCTGCCCAGAGTTTTTGCCGCCCGGACCAGCAGGGGAACCGCGTTTTCCTGGCCTTTGGCGGGCATGCTTCCGAACCCGGCATAGACCGGTTTTTCCCCGGTTTCCAGAAACCGGTCCAGATCCGGATTAGGCAAAACCGGCTGATCCAGGTGGGGATACCCGGTCTGAATAACCTTTTTCCGGACATCCGGCGGCACAGGGGCAATTTCTTTGTCACCCGCCACAATGGTTTGAGGCCCCAGTATATGGTTCCAGGCACCGCAGACAGGTGCCAGTTTCTGGCGTTTCCGGTACCGGTTGATCAACAGGGTAAGGCTCCCCCTGTCCAGGATGTCGGCCATTGTCCAGGTCAGGCGGTTCACCAGGGGCGGCAGGGTCTGGGTCTGTATGGGTAAAAACGGGTGATGTTTCGAGGGAAGCACCTGGGCCGTGAAAGCGATATACCGATAGGGAATGCCTTGGGCTTCTGCAGTGGACGACAGTCCGAACATCAGCGAGGATCCGATCACCAGGTCTGCAGATGCAATGATTTGCGGCAGATATTTCAGCTGCCATGCCAGCTCCTGCATCACAAACCGGACAAAGGACAGACCCGAATAAATACTGACCGGACGGTCAAAGGTGGAGACAAATGCTGACACATCCTGCCCTACTCCCTTATAAGGGCATCCCAGGTCCTCAACCCATGCCGCATTTTCAGGGGGACCGATCAGTTGCACCTTGTGGCCGGCAGACTGCAGGGCCAGGGCGATGGCGGCCATGGGCTGGACATCCCCCCGGGTACCGCAGGTGGCAAGTATGATGCTTTTCCTTCCCACCGGAAATCTTGTTTGTGAATGTCGCATAACCGCTTTTTTGTTCATTTCAGGCTGTTACCAGCCGCTTTCCATTTTTCACCTGATGCGATAACCCCCTGTTCGCGGGCCCAGAGATCGGCCGGCATCCTCCCCCGGAGCATGGACAACCCCGGCAGGCAAGCCGCCATCAGACCAAGAAACCGGCGTCTGGACCAGATATTTTCAGACATGGTTCAATTCCATTTAAAAAAAACTGCGTTGGACATTGCGGCCTCACCATGCATTCGGATCTTGTGCAGACCTTTTAGAACAGCGGTTGCTGCCACGTATTCGTGAACCGATCGCCCCTGAAGGGGCAGAATTACAACTGACTCAAAACCAGCTTTTGTGCCTCTGTCGGATGCGCCTGCAGTTTAATACCCATTAACATTCTGTATTTTCTTTGAAATTTATCCTGTAATATTTTATATCACATTTCAAATATCTGTAAAGATGTTTCAGAATTCAACATATAACGCTTTTGCTGAATCCTTTTCCAGGATGAAACAATCCATCTGCAAAACAAACATAAGGCATAATCCCCAAAAACAGCCAAAAAATAAAATCTATTTCTCAATATATCAGTAGGTTCGCCCGGCCCCATCCTATATTTATGAAAAAGAGGCCAATTGGTGTCGCAGTTTATATCTGATACCTTTAAAATCTAAACTTTTCATTGCAGAGATCAAACCAATTTCCCTCGGGTTCTTTTTACAAATTCTCTGGTGGAAAGCGCAATCGCAAGTGCATACAAATCTGACGATTTTCTGGTCAGCAAAATTTTTAACGTCTGTTTTTGTGACTGTGTGAGATGTCCCACAAAAAGGGCAATGGGTTGTCAAAAAGTCTGAATTTTTCGGAAAATAAAGGTTTTTCATGCTTTTTCCTTTGTATTTGGGTTAATGTTAAATTGGACAAATTTTGCAACCAAACTGACAATTATTGTCTTTTAACAAAACAGTTATACACGAATTGTGCCAATCCGCCTAAAAGAGAGTCCTCTCAAAGAGACCCGTTTTTTGCTTAAAACCACCCTCAACGAAAATGGCTATATTTCACCATTTTTCTGACGATGGATTAAATATAATCAAATTGTGTCATTTGCCGGAGGTGCACATAATTATCCAGTGGCGGAGTCATCAAAATCCGGAGAGTAGGACTCCAGGGGTATGTTGATGCAACCAGCAGCGGTTTTTGAGATGCCAAATATTTTCCGGCCCCTGACAGCAAATACCACCCAACCCGGAAAAGGGAATATCCTCCGGGCCATCTGTCAACTGTTTCAACAAATGAGAGAACCGAACTGGAAGAAAATGACAGTATACATACCTTGTGTAGTTGAAATGGGTAAAATCCCCATTTACCCACCCGATTCCGGCAGCGTAAATTAGGCATAATAATACACAATTGTTCTTCCATGCTTTGTTGTTCCCGTCAGGGTATAACCGCATTAAAAATTTGGAACGTGCTTAGATTACCCGTCATTCTAAGGAGGAAATCTTCCATGAAAAAAAACAACCGTTTAAGATATGTCATTCTGGCGCTGGTTCTTTTTCTGGGCCTTTTGTGGTCTTTGGTTTCGGCCTCCCAGCAGGAAAACAGCTACCCCAACGCCCGTTTTGCCGCATATCCCAATTGGCTCAAGTCCCATCTGGATGATACAGATCTGGTCATTGCAGATGTAAGAACGGATGATCATTTTGACGGTGCACTTATTCCCGGTGCCATACGGCTTCCCTGGTCTGCGTTCCAGTTTAATGATATCGGCAGTGATGTGGCATCGGCTTTCATCGGTATTTCCCAGGCCCAGGATATCCTTGGCCGGCACGGTATTACCCCTAAAGACACCATCATTCTTTACGACTCGGTGGAACGGGACGGCGGCGCCACTGCATCCTATGTTTTCTGGATTCTGGATATCCTGGGACATGAAAACAAAAAGATTCTCGTGGGCGGCATTGATGGATGGAAAAATGCCGGCTATGACCTGGTAACCACGCCTGGTGAAACAAAACCACTGCTTTATCAGGCGCGTGGGGAAAACATACAAAAGCACCAGCTGATTACCGGTGATTTTGTGTATAAGCAGCTCGGCGATTTCTGTTACCAGATCATCGATGTGCGCTCACAAGCGGAATATTTAGGCGAAAAGGGCACCAAAGGCCTTGACGGCGCCCCATTGAAACTGGGGCATATCCCCACAGCTGTAAACATCAACTATCAGGATGCATGGACAGATATGGACACAAAGGCGATTAAACCCTATGCGCAGCTCCAGGCCCTTTACGCAGGCCTGGATGCTTCCAGGGCGGTGATTGTTTACTGCAATTCAGGAAGACGCAGTTCCTTTTCCTATTTTATACTGCGCTTGATGGGATTTGACAGGGTGTACACATATGAACCATCCTGGAAAGAATGGGGGAATCCGGACAAATTTTTCCCGGTGGAAACCAGGAAAAACACATTGACAGGCAGCATGCTGCCCTCCCCTTCTGCAGCAGCCCGGACCGTCTCAAGCGGGAAACCTGAAAGAAAAACACCACAAGACAGATCCGGTTCAGACAAACCAGCTGGCGGCTATATTTCATGCGGAGGCTGATCATGGATAAAAAAAATATATCTCCGTTGTATTGGCCGTGGCTTCCGGCTGCATTTGCTCTGGCAGGCATCATTGTATTTATTTTTGCGACATTCGGGCCGCCGGCCTCTTCCAGTGGTTTTGTCAGCACAATGAAAGGCGCTCTCCAGACGGTTGCACCAAATTATGTTGAAAACATGACCCATTACGCCATGATGCCTGACACCGGTTCCTGGCTCTTTGCCTTTGTTCTGGGCATGGCCATCGGTGGTTTTGCTGCCGGCCGCACAGGCACAATACCGGTAAGAGATGTCCCGGAAATATGGGAAAAACGGTTCGGGAACAGCCGGATCAAAAGATTTGCCGCCACCTTTGCCGGTGGATTCATCATACTTTTTGCTTCCAGGCTGGCAGGCGGCTGTACCCTGGGACTGTTTATTTCCGGATCAACCCAGCTGGCCGTCAGCGGGTTGTATTTCGGGGTGCTTATCTTTGCCGTTGCCATGGTCACGGCCCGCCTTGTCTACGGCAGAATCGGAAAGGAGGAATAATGGGTTCAGAAATATGGCTGGGGTTATTCTCCGGCATTGCCTTTGGATTTGTGATCCAGCGCGTCGGCGCAACCAATCCACATAAAATGGCCAGGGCACATCTGATGATCGCAGGAGATATCCCAAAATTCATGCTTATGGCGGTTATCCTCTCAGCCATAGGGCTTTTGGGGCTTGAAACCGCCGGGGTCGCCAATACCCGGGTACTGCCCACCAGCCTGGTTGCCACAGGAGTGGCCGGTGTTTTGTTCGGTATTGGCTGGGGGTTTTGCGGATACTGCCCCGGCACCACCTGGGCTGCGGCAGGAGAGGGACGTATGGATGCCGTTTTTGCCCTTATCGGCGGACTTGCCGGTGCAGCGGTTTTTGCCCATCTGCACGGGTATCTGGTGCCCTTGCTGTATGATCCTTTCAATGTGGGCCAGATCACCCTTGCGGACTGGACAGGCAGCAGGCCAGCCGCGGTTGTTCTGCTGGTTTTTATATTCGGCCTGTGCATAGGTGCCATCCATTTTTTATGGAAGGAAAAAAATGGCAGCCAGGTCCCATAATAAAAATATTATATCTGTTGTCTTTCCGGCATTCCTTGTTCTAGTGGCCATCATCGGTTCCGGATGTCCCGGCCCGCAGCAAGACAGGCAGACAAACCTGAACATACCCAGAGGATATGTGGACCGGCTTGACATCCAGCTGAAAGACCGTTTGCTGGGATTCGGCCCTTTTGTGGGATATTATTTCAAACCGAAAAATCCAAATGACCTGACCCGGCTTTCTTTTGTCTGTTACAATGAAGATTCTTTTTACACCCGTGACCTGCCGGAAAATGTCCTGCTGTTTGAAGGGGATGCGGTTTTTACCCAGCTTGTGGACACGGGTTTTCGTCTGCCCTCAGATGACCGGATCAATCCGGTGTTTTTTGGGGATGCCCCCCAAAAATGGCTGAATGACCGCCCCCGGCCCCGGGATGAATACCTTCATTTTCATTCCTGTTATGATGGATTGGGTCCTGTACCTGCAGGATACTGGATCCGGCATAAAGGCAAAGCCTCCTTTACCTATGACATGGGCGGCCGCATTGGTCCGGACAGTCCCCTCTACCACGAGGTCCACCCCGGCATTGACCGGCAGTTTGCAAAAATCATGGAATTTGATGCAGGCCCGGACCCGGAAAACGGGTCGCAACGGTAACCGCAACCAGGAAAAATCTTTTCACCCAAAAGGGAGGTAGCATGAAAACCTTTGGCAGAGTATTCATTATTGGATTGTTGACTTTTTTTCTCGGGCTGGTCCCATATATGGGAAAAGCAGCCGAGCAGAAAAGCGTTGCCGAAAAAATCCTGGAAATACTTCTGGACAAGGGGGAAATCACCCCACAGCAATACCAGGAACTGAAAGAGCAAGCCCAGGCCGAGCAGGAGATCCTTAGCAAAGTCGAGGAAGAAGACTGGGACGTCAAATGGAAAAACGGCCTCCGTGCTGATAGCCCGGACGGCAATTTCTCCATTAAGCTGGGCGGCCGGATTCAGATTGACTGGGCTTCCATATCTGCAGACGATGAGGTCGAGGACGCCCTGGGCAGCGACTTCGAAGGATTCGGCACAGAATTCAGACGGGCAAGGCTTTTCATGTCCGGCATGATTTACAAGGTGGCCGAATACAAGGCCCAGTTCGACTTTGCCGGTGACGAGGTTACAGCCAAGGATCTCTACCTTGGTCTGACCGGTCTTCCGGTGGTGGACAAAATCCGCATCGGCCATCAGAAGGAGCCTTTTTCCCTGGAAGAACTGACCAGCTCCAAATACATCACCTTTCTGGAACGGGCCCTGCCCAATGTCTTTTCTCCCGGCCGGAACATGGGGGTACAGGTCATGAACTCGGCCCTGGAAAAGAAACTGTTCTGGGGAGCAGGCATTTTCTGGGACACCGAAGACGGCGCCGAAAACTTCAACGACTTCGCAGATTACAACATCACCGCCCGTGTAGCAGGTACGCCCTGGTACGCGGATGAGGGCCGACGGCTCCTGCACCTGGGTCTGGGGTACAGCCACCTGTTCCGGGATGATAAAGAGACTGCATTCCGCTTTCGCCAGCGGCCCGAAATCCATCTGGCACAGGCACGAACGGTGGACACCGGCGATATTGACGGCTTTGACCGCTTCTTTGACGGCCAGGATCTGATAGGGGCAGAAGCAGCCGTGGTATTCGGCCCCCTGTCCATCCAGGGGGAATACATCCGGGCCATGGTCGACGGTGCGAACGAGGATTACGACTTCAACGGCGCCTATGTCTATGCCAGCTATTTTTTGACCGGAGAGAGCCGGCCTTACAAAGGCGGGTCCTTCAGCCGGGTCAAACCCGACAGCGACTTCGACCTTCAAGGGGGTTTAGGGGCATGGGAAATCGCGGTTCGGTGGTCCTGGCTCGACCTGAACGATGGGGGTATAGCCGGTGGAGAGGAAACCAACTACACCGTGGGCGTTAACTGGTACCTTAATCCTGCGCTGCGGGTTATGGCCAACTATGTCTATGGCACGGTGGAAGACCGAGGGATTGGCGGCACCATAAGTGATGCGGACATAAACGCTGTTGCCGGACGTTTTGCCATCGATTTCTAAGTGTATTCTCTCCGGATGAACCGCACCGCCGGTTCATCCGGAATTTCATCCACCCAAAAATTTGAGATTGTTCAGGCAGTTTCCGACGGCAAATTGCCCACGGGTGTATTTAGCCGATTTTTTTTATTTGATCGCCGTTATCTATTCAGCAATGCTGTGATCCCTGTGTTTTTATGTTCAACAGGCCGATTGATATGGATTCTTTTTCCCTGTTCCATGCCTTTGAAGAAAGCGTTTTTATCCATTCGGAAAGAAGTGCGTTCTTTTCTTAGCCGGGGAAACAGCCGCTTTTTTTCAAAATTGTTTTCAACCTGACATGTAACACGCAACGCCTTTACTGCAGCGACCGGCAGGGAAGTATCTGCATTGGTTTTGACGTCATCATGCTCTTTGAACATCATTTCATGGTTGGATCTGATGCCTTTCATGAATCCCAAGTCAAAAGCCACTTTTCCTGTCCGCTGGCCGGAATGTTTTTTCCGAAAATCCTTCCACAATTCTTTGGACGTATTTAAAAGAAACCGGTACACATATTCAGCGACCACCAGGGCTTCTTTTTTGCCTATCAGGACCCCGGCCTTGTATTCTTCATCGGTTTGGGGCTCATAGATTGTTGCGATCACACAGGATACAAAATAGTAGTCTTTCAAAAAACCCAGGATCTGCTTTTCAATGCTTTCCATGCGCTTTTTGTTGGTCCGAAGATACAAATATCTGATATCTGAAGCATCATTTTCATTTCCGGCAAACCGGTCCAGATTGTATTTGTTCAGCAGATAGCTGGCTTTTCTGGACGCTGCCTGGGCTTCAGATTCATTGTTTGATTGCCCCAGGGCCAGCAATTTTTCCACCCGCCGTAACATTTTTTGTGCCGTTTCCGGCAGGGTGCCCATAAAGGCCGCTATTTGTTCTTGATTGCAGCCGCTTCCGGAAAAAGCCGGATGCACGCCCAATATTTTACAGGCAGATTTGAAAGCTTGTCCGTGGCTTTCAGCGTTGCCAAAGTATTCGCTAACATATTGGTGGGCCATTTCATGTTTGAATATTTCCAGAACAATTTCCCAGGGTCTGCTTTCAATCAAATCCCTGGAAACTGAAATTGTTTTGTTTCCTGTTGACCAATAAGCCAACCGCTTTTTGCCGGAAACGATACTGATCACCGGCCTGGACAATGAAACACTTTGTGTGAAACAGATCCTGCCATGTTCTTTTTGCAGTTGTTTTGCCCAGCAGACTTCGATGTCCAAATTTCCTGTCCAATAATATTATGCTGTTAACATTTGCTTCATAAGGTGGGTACATTTTCCTGTTTTTTGAAAAAATCAGCACCTTACCTTCAGGCGGTTTTTATATGACAGGCACTTTCTTTTTGTCAAGTAAAGTATAAAGAATTATCAATCGCCTGAAACATGGCTTCATCAAGGTCCTGATATGATGCCGTTATTTATTTCAAAACTGCTTTTCATGCAAAGATGCGCCTTCTATTCTCAAGATGACCTGGATGATGCTGGAAGAAAGTTCAAGCGGTGTTGAACAAAGCTTCAGATGAAACTCAAATCCGATACCGGAATTTTCCCAAGAAAATTTTATAAGCGATACCAAATCAATCCAAAACCTGATATTCTCAAATTGACAATGGTGATGGTTACAACAGGGCTGAATTTTGGGAAAAGGCTTTTACTGCAGTGT
>DATFKQ010000102.1:0-3917 GCA_035268565.1 Desulfotignum sp.
CATTATGAAAATCCCAAACTGGTGGTGGGGTGTATCCCGGTGACAGGAGATCGGTTGTTGTTGTGCAAAAGAAATATCGCCCCGCAAAAGGGCAGATGGACCCTGCCTGCCGGTTACCTGGAAAACGGAGAATCGGTCCAGGACGGGGCAGTGCGCGAAACCCTGGAGGAAACAAGATCAGAGGTGGAAATTATAGCACCCTACAGGATGTTCAACCTGGTTTTCGTCCAGCAGATCTATCTGATGTTCCGGGCAAAGCTGCTGGATGAAAATTTTGGTCCCACCAAGGAAAGTACGGCGGTCCGATTGTTTCATGAGGCAGAGATCCCCTGGGATGATATCGCTTTTGAATCGATTCGCCAGACCCTGAAAGATTATTTCGATGACTGTCAGCACCGGGATTTTACCTTTAAAATAAAAGATATCGTTCCCAAAAAACCGGCATGATTTATGTCACCGGGTCTGCAGTGAATTGCCTGAATATTTTTCCTGCCATGCTTTCATAGGCTGTTTTTTCAAAGGATGTCCGTCAGGATTTCAAACCGTTCAAAGGGCGGCATGACGCAGGCACCGGAAAAATATTTTTTTGCTGTTTCCAGCATGTTTTTCGCCTGCACCGTGCCCGTATGCACCGGGTCATCTGATGTTTCCATCTCCCTGCGAAGGGGTTCGGGCACAGCAATGCCGTCCACTTTGTCGTGAAGAAAGCAGGCGTGTTTAAAGGACAAAAGCGGCAGAATCCCCATGATTTTGGGCACCGGCAGATGGGCACAGCTGTCTGCGAGGGTTTGGGCTGTGGCTTCATCATATACCGGCTGGGTCACGATGAACCGGCATCCGGCAGCTACCTTTTTTTCCAGGCGCCGGATCTCATTTTTGAGCCCGTTTCTTTCGGGTCGGAAATCCAGGACTGCGCCCGTGGTCAGGCCGGTATCATTTCCCAGGCTGATCAGTTCAAACACAGTCAAGTCCTTTACAGCCGTGGCCCTGCCCTGCTGCCGGGCTGCGGACGGATCACCGGTGATGGCGATGAGGGTGTCAACGCCCAGGGCTTTGGCTCCCCAAAGTTCTGCCTGAAGCCCCAGGACATTGTGATCCCGGACAGTCAGATGCAGGATGGATGGTTTGCCGGTTTTTCGGGTCAGGAGATGGCAGAAAACCATGGCCGACATCCGGGGTTTTGCCACCGGGTTGGTGGCCACGCTGAATCCGTCAAAATCCAGATGAGCAATACCGGCCAGTTTGTCCAGCAGGGCCTGTGGATCATGGCCGGCCGGGGGAACTACCTCGATGGTGGTCACAAATTTTTGGCTGTCGGAAATCAGAAATGACATGGGGGTGTTTTTCCTCCTGGCAAAGGTTAATGGACGGTGTCAGTATGCCCTGAATCCGGGACCGGGTCAAATCAAAACCACCTGAATTATGAAACCCTGTCCATGATTTTTTTTCAGGTGAAATCGGCAGACACAGGAAAGTGGTCCGAGGGATATTGGGCCCCTTTGTGGAAGGTCAGGACCCGGGGGGTATCGGGCTGGATATTTCCCCTGTAGAGGATCCAGTCAATGTGGCGGCCGTCGGTTTTTCCGGTAAAGTTGTGAAAGGTGCCGGGCGGGTCTGCCGCAAACACTTCTTTGAACCCATGTGCCTGAAAGATTTGAAAGGCGGATGAATCATGACCGGCATTGAAATCACCGGTGATGACCACCGGCAGGCCCGGCGGAAATTGTTTCAGAAAGGTCATGACCAGGCCGGCGCTGCGGGCCTGGACCGTTGGATCAAAATCAAAATGGGTGTTTGCGGCAAGCACGGCCCGGCCCTGTTTTTCAAACCACCCGAGAACACATTGCCTGGGCCACCGGGCGCCTGCCATTTTGGAAGGGATGTCGGAAAAACGGCTGAGAAAATGGTGACGGTGACCCAGACAGGTCCAGTCTTTGCGGAAGAAAATCATATTGGACTGCCACCAGGGCTTGTTCTGGTTGTACCGGCCGATATGGCCATATCCTTTCAAAGTGTTTTCCAGAAAATCAGCCTGAAAATGGTTCACTTCCTGGAATCCGATGAAATCCATGCGCAGCTGTTTCAGAAACTCCCTAACAACCGCCTTGCGCCTTTCCCAGGGGTTTCCACCGTCCCTGGCCAGGCCGAACCGCAGGTTCATGGTCATCACGCTGAAGACTGCAGAATCTGTTTTTACGGTTTTCAACAGACGGGATGTCATGATTTCAGGGTTTCTCCAATGGATTTTCCGAAGTTGAAGCAGTTTGCCGCTGCCTGGGTGTCCGGGTTCCATTTTTCGCGCAGCCCCTGGTTCAACAGTTCAAATCCGCCCTGTTCCAGTTTGTCGGATATCAACTTTACAGATTCACCGCTCCAGCCGTATGATCCGAATGCTGCGGCTTTCTTGCCCTTGAACCGCAGGCCGATCACCTCTTCAAACAAACCGGCCAGGGAAGACAAAATGCCCTTGTTCACAGTGGGAGAACCGGCCAAAACAGCTTTGGATTTGAAGATCTCGGTGATGACGTCATTTTTGTCAGATGTGGAGACATTGAACAGTTTAACGGTGATACTGCTGTCAGCTGAAAGAATGCCTTTGGCAATGGTTTCCGCCATTTTCCGGGTACTCTCCCACATGGTGTCATAGATGAGGGTGACCTGGTTTTCCGCGTATGCATCAGCCCATTGCATGTATCTGTCCACAATCTGCATGGGATCTTTGCGCCAGATCACCCCGTGGCTGGGACATATCATGTCCACCGGTACGTTCAGGTCCACCACCTCTTTTATTTTCCGAGTGACCTGGGCACTGAAGGGGGTCAGGATATTGGCGTAATATTTAATGGCTTCCTGGAAAAGTTCTCCCTGGTCCACCAGATCATTGTACATCAGTTCCGAGGCCAGGTGCTGGCCGAACCCGTCATTGCTGAACAGGATGTTGTCTTCAGTGAGATAACAGAACATGCTGTCGGGCCAGTGGAGCATTGGGGCCTCAATAAAGATAAGGTCCCTGGTGCCGATATTGAGTTTGTCCCCGGTTTTGACCACCTTGAAATCCCAGTCCTGGTGGTAATGGCCTTTCAGGGATTTCACCCCGTTGGCAGTACAGTATATGGGGGTGTCCGGAATGTGCCGCATCAGCTCGGGCAGGGCCCCGGAATGATCAGGTTCTGCATGGTTGGCGATGATATAGTCGATATGGTCCAGGGGAATCTCTTTTTTGAGATTTTCCACAAATTCATGGGAAAAAGGGGCCCACACCGTATCGATGAGAACGGTTTTTTTATCTTTCACCAGGTAGGCGTTATAGCTGGATCCTCTGTGTGTGGTGTATTCCTGACCGTGAAAGTGCCGCAGTTCCCAGTCGATCTTTCCCACCCAAAGGATGTGTTCTTTGATTGTAAGGTGCATGGGTTCCTCCTTGTCATTCTATATAAATGGCAGTTAACCGGTTGATCATTTCATGAAATGCTTCATGTTTGCCCTTGCCGATTCTTTCTTCTTCAAGTGTTTCAAAATCCTGGTACAGTTTTTCATCAATGGCTTGTGAAAAACGGGTCTCGCCCATGGGATAGAGGATGTTGTTTTCTTTGTAGATGTGATTAACCATCAGAGAAATATATTGCTCACACTCATGGGCAAGATCTCCGGCCACGGCAGTATCGCCTGATTTAAACCGGGTAAACAACTGGCTGATGGCTTTGATATGGCTGCGGCCGGCAGCATGTTCCGAGAGCATGACCTCAATGGGGCCTTTTTCGGGAATGCCGGCCTGCACCATTGCCGGAAAGAGCAGATCTTCTTCTTTTCCGTGGTGGCATTTGTCCACAAAAATCTGGAAAAATTCCAGAATGCCTTCAAAATGCCCGGTGTCAAGGGTTTGATCTGATTTGAGGGAATCACATATTTTTCTCAAA
>DATFKQ010000103.1:0-8797 GCA_035268565.1 Desulfotignum sp.
TGGTGACAATCTGCCCCAGCTGGGAGACATTCTGGCTGATCAGCGGATAATCCATGGTTTTCTGCTTGAGCATGGACTGGGCAATGACCAGTTCGCCTGCATAATCCACCAGGTCATCCAGTTTTCTGGTGCTCACCTTGACCTGGGTGTCGGGCTTCTTTCTGGAAGGCACCTGGTCCATGAGAGCGGATGCCACCTGGCTGGGCTGTACTTTTTTTGCATCCACCAGGATTTCACCGATTTTTCTGTCCGGATGGCTTTTCTGGTCTGCCAGGGCCTGGTCAAGGCTGGTCTGGTCCACCATTTTTTTCTTCAACAGGATTTCCCCCAGCGGTTCTCTGTCGCCTCTTGTCAAAGCCTGCTGAATGGTCTGCAGCTTGTCGCGCAGGGTATCCACATCAATATCGTCATCTCTGGGCATAAATCCGGTGTTGATGCCCTCACTGACCTTTTCCATGAGCTGTTTCAATGTGTCCACAGATTCCAGAACAGCGTCCGTGGCAATATCATTGATGACAAATTCCCCGGACCGCGCACTGTCCAGCAGATTTTCCGTGGCATGGGCCAGCCGGTTGATTTTGTTAAGGGACAGGAACCCGGAGACCCCTTTAATGGTGTGAAAGGGGCGGAAGATATTGTTGATGATCTCCATGTTGGCAGGGTCCTGTTCCAGATCGATAAGATTGACCTCAATAGTCTCCAGGTTCTCCTGGGCCTCGGACACAAAATCAATGAGGATTTCCATGTCATCGCCTGAAATTTTTACCGGGGATTCATTTTCAGGTTCTGTGTGGTTGTCTGCAGCAGGCGCCTGCTGCTCGGGCGCTGCTGCTTTTTCCTCTGAAAACCGCATTTCCAGTAACTCCAGAACATCGGAACAATCAAAGGCAAAGGATTCATTGCGCTTCATATGGCTTAGAATTGACTTGAGCAGCACCAGGGCTTCTTCCACCGGCCTGGTGCTGTTTGTCTCTTCCATGGTCATGGTTTCCACATATTTTTTGCATGCCAGGGCAATGTCATGGAACAAGGGGGGGGCTATGTTTTTTGAAACTGCCATAAGCCCATCCAGGTTGTTCAACATATCTCCGAGCACAGGAATTTCCCCGGGACAGAAGCCGCCGATGAGCAGCGTGAACGCCTCCAGCTTTTTTTCCAGTTCTGCGCAGCATTCAGATCCGGTGGTATCAGGTTCAGGTTCAGGTTCAGATGATTGCATATCCGGCGGTGCTTTCTGTTCTCCAGTATCCGGTGCAGCAGCATCTGCATCTGCCGCTTCAATGGTGTCAGACATGCCGGCCGGGGCATCAGAAGTATCTGTTTTCCCGGCCGGCTCTGGTTTACCGGGCTGTTTCACCGCAGCTGACAGATCTGCTATAAAAGCTTCCAACGATGCCATCAGCTGTGCCCCGTCTGCATTTTTTTCTGAGATACCCCGGGCAATCAGGTCCCGCGTCCGTATGACTTCTCCGGCTTCCGGCTGCAGTGACAGACGTCTGCATTCACCATGCATCTTTTTAAGCACCGGCAGTAAACCAGACATAGTTTGGCTGTCTTCCGGATCTGCCAGAACAAGTTCGCAGGAAAATTTTTCAATTAAATCTTTCATGATTTCATAGGGCATGGGTGTATCCTTATGCAAAAAATTATGTACGGTTTAAAAATTTTTAAAATCGTCATCATCGTCGTCAAAGGGAATGACTTGATCCGGCCGCACCTCACTGGCTTCCCGGCCCAGCATTTTTTTGCTGCCGGCTGCCTGCTTATGGGAACCTGCGGCAACCTTTTTGACCGGGCTTTGCTGTCTTGTGGTATCTTCGTGGTTCTGCTTTCCTGTCACCAGAAGCACCAACTCACCCACATAATCTCTGAGCTGTTCTGCCTGGGCATTCATTTCTTCGGCTGCAGAAGCGGATTCTTCCGCGTTGGCGGCATTCTGCTGCACCACCTTGTCCATTTCCGTAATGGCGATATTCACCTGCTCAATGCCGTTGGACTGCTCTTTGGATGCCTCGGATATCTCACCAATCAGATCCCCCACCTTGGCAGCACTCTGGGCCACCTTGGCAAACTCTTCGTTGGTGGTGGTCACCAGCCTGGAGCCGTCACTGACTTTTTTGCCGGTGCCTTCGATCAGTTCTGCTGTATTTTTGGCAGCTTCCGCCGCCCGCATGGCCAGGTTACGCACCTCGTCGGCCACCACGGCAAACCCTGCGCCGGCTTCTCCGGCCCGGGCTGCCTCAACAGCAGCATTCAGTGCCAGCAGATTGGTCTGAAAAGCGATCTCATCAATGGTTTTGATGATCTTGGAGGTTTCCTCACTGGCTTTGGAGATATCTTTCATGGAATGGATCAACTGATCCATGGAGGCATTGGCCCGCTGCACCACCTGGTTGGCTTCTTTCATGAGGGTGTCTGCCTGGCCCGCATTTTCCGCATTCTTTTTGGTCATGGAAGACATCTCTTCCATGGAGGAAGATGATTCTTCAATGGAGGCTGCCTGCTGGGAAGCCCCTTCGGCCATGCCCTGGCTGGAAGACGACACCTGACCGGATGCAGATGCCACCTGGTTGGCACCTTCATCCATGCCCTGGGTGATGCGGGTGAGGGTTCTGGTGATACCCCTGGAGATTAAAAAACCCAGCCCCATGGCCAGCACCACCCCTAAAACAGTAGCAGCAATGGACAACAATTTAATAAACCCTGCCTGGTGATGGGCTGCTTCCACTTCATGGGCTGCCACATCCTGGTTGATTTTCACAATACTTTCCAGCAGATCAAGGGCGGTGCCCTGGCGGTCGGCCACAGGTCCCAGGAGCTGTGCCCTGCCCTGCTCCGCCAGGGAAATCGCCTGGTCAATGCTCTGGAGCATGGTATCAAAATGCGCAAACACCTCCTGCATGGCCGGCAGCATTTCCATGGTATACAGTTTTTGCGCTCCGTCTGTATTGCCCTGTCCGTGAATCTGTTTGATCTGTTTCACTGCCTGGTGAAACCGGCGGTGGGGATCCTGCATAGCCTTGATGGCAGCGGCCAGATCCGGATTGTCAGTCTTAAAAGCGCTCATCCAATGACCGGCAGCACAGGCAGTATGGTCTTCGCCGCCCTCAAACGGCCTGTCCATGTTCACCAGGGTCAGCACATGCTGCACCACCTTGTAATGGTCTTTGGTAAACGATTCCACCTTTCGCCCCAGGAGCATGGGATCTGCCATGCCCAGCTTGTCCCACTGCTGCATGATTTCCATGAATTTGTTGTTTTCCGCCCGCCAGGCATTCCAGGCCGGCACAAACTGCTGCCAGAGCCTTGCTTCTTCATCGGTCTGAGGCAGGGGTTCATACACCTTCCACGCAGCCTCATAATGCTTTCTGGCGTCGGCCAGGTTCTGGTACTGACGCTGCCGCACATCACTGGACAGGCCCGGGATGGAAAGGGTCCGCATGGAGCCCCTTATACCTTCCGCCTCCGCATGAATGACCTGCAGACTGTCCACACTGGGCAGGCGCACCCCGCCGATTTCCTCCACGGAGTCTTCTCCTTTGATGGCCCCGTAATACCCCACAATACCCAGCACCAGGGTTATCACTGCCACAACCCCGAACCCCAGCATCAATTTGGTTCCCAATTTCATGTTCTTTCCCATTTTTTTTCTCCTTTTGCACTTTTTGTATTGCTGCAATTTCGGCATGCTCTGCAAACCGCATGGGCATTATTTGTCTAAAAATTTTTAAAATCCTCGTCATCATCAAAGGGTATGACTTGATCCGACCGCACTTCTCCGCTCTTTACTGCTGCCGGTTTGTTGCTGCTGCTTATCTTTTTCGCCTGATGCAGGCCAACATTTTTTATGGATTTTTTTCTGGCGACGGCCTGATTCCGGTCTCTTTTACCTGTCACCAGCATGACCAGATCTTCCACATATTCTTTGAGCTGTTCTGCCTGGGCATTCATCTCTTCAGATGCAGATGCGGATTCTTCGGCATTGGCGGCATTCTGTTGCACCACCTTGTCCATTTCCGTGATGGCGATGTTCACCTGTTCAATGCCGCTGGACTGTTCTTTGGATGCCGCAGAAATTTCCGCAATCAGATCCCCGACTTTGGCAGCACTCTCCGCCACCTGGCCGAATGCTTCGTTGGTGGTGGAAACCAGCCTGGAACCGTCATTGACCTTTTTCACGGTGCCTTCAATGAGTTCAGCCGTGTTCCTCGCAGCTTCTGCCGCCCGCATGGCAAGATTTCTTACCTCGTCAGCCACCACGGCAAACCCGGCACCGGCTTCTCCGGCACGGGCCGCTTCCACTGCTGCATTCAACGCCAGCAGATTGGTCTGAAAGGCAATTTCATCAATGGTCTTGATAATTTTTGATGTTTCCTCACTGGCCGTGGAAATATCTTCCATGGAATGGGTCAGCTCACCCATGGATGCATTGGCCCGGGTTACCACCTGGTTGGCCTCTTTCATGAGGGCGTCTGCATGGGACGCATTTTCTGCATTCTTTTTGGTCATGGAGGACATCTCTTCCATGGAGGAAGAAGATTCTTCAATGGAGGCAGCCTGCTGGGATGCCCCTTCGGCCATGGACTGGCTGGAGGAGGATACCTGGCTGGAGGCGGATGCCACCTGGGCTGCTCCTTCATCCATGCCCAGGGTAATGGCATTGATGGGTTTACTGATGGACCGGGCAATGAAAAAGGCAACGGCAAATATCACCCCTGCACTGACCACCGAAATAATAAGGATCAGCCATTTTATGGCATTGACCGCTGCAAAGGCTTCTGACTCATCGATTTCCGCAATCAAAGCCCACACCGTATTCCCAATATTTACCGGTGTAAAGGCTGATAACACAGGATTGCCGTTGTAATCTGTGATAATTTTTGCTCCGGTATTCCCCGTAAGGGCAAGATTTGCCGCTTGCGTATCCACACTGCCTTTGGAGGGATCTGCAAAAGATGCTTTCACCGAATGGGCTGCCGGATCCAGAAAACTGTCGGACCGCATCAGTTTATCCGACCCCACCAGATAGGTTTCACCGGTTTCTCCCATGCCTTCGCGTTCCTGCATGATGGCGTTGATAGCTTTAAGGGACAGCTGCAGGGCAGCCACCATCTCAATGTCCCCGTTGTGGACCACCGGCTGGGCGATAAAAGCACAGGGTGCGTTATTGCTGGGGGCATAGGGGGCAAAGTCGGCCATGGCATATGCCTTTGTCTGGAGCACTTTTTTAATCAGGTTTCCCAGGTTTGAATCCGCATATTTACCGGTGAGAAAATTGGTCTGATAATCTGACTCCTGTGCCACGGTATAAAATGCATACCCGTCCGGGTTAAAAAGAAACAGATCATAATACCCGTACATCTGGGTGTACTTTTCAAAAAAGAATTCTCCCTGATCATCCTTGGGGCAGAAGGCTTCGGCCACATCCATTTCCGTGATAATCGCCCAGGTAAGATCCTGTATGGTTATGGTATCAAAGCAGGACAGCACGGGATTGCCGTTGTAGTCCGAAATGACATCCTGCCCGGCTTTTCCGGCAAATGCGGACCGGGATGCTTCCGTGTCCACCCGGCCGGATCCCGGGTTGGCAAAACTGGCCTTGACCGAATGGTTTTCCGGATCAAGGAAAGAATCAGACCGCATGAGCTTGTCCTGTCCCACCAGATAGGATTCCCCGGTTGCACCCATGCCGTGTCTGGTGGTCATGACCGCATTGATCTGGTCAAGGGGCAGCTGAAATGCGATAATGCCGATCATTTCACCGGATGCAGCTTTCACAGGATACCCGGCAAACATGGCAGGATCACCGTTACTGGGGGCATAAGGGGCCATGTCGACAATGGCTGGTTTATCCGAGGCGGTTATTTTTTTCCACAGGTCTGCAAGCCCTGAATCCTTGTATCTGCCATGGCCCATGTTTTCTCCCAGGTCTTTTTCCTTTGCCGCAGAATACATGACATGGCCGTGCTTTGCACAGATCAGAAACACATCGTACACACCGCTGTCCTTATAAAATTTTTCCACAGGAGCGCCCAGGGTCTCCCATATCATCTGATATTCGGGAGTGGATATATCATAACTGCCGGTGGGGGATGTTTTCATGTCATTGTGATAGGCCACCAGTCTGTCATAAAGGGCTTTTACATCCCTGGAACCTGCAAATATGTCCATCTGTGAAAACATGCCTGAAAAATAGGTTTCAATGGCACTCTTTTTTGACTGGTTCAGGGCATCCAGCTTGTCAAACGCTTCTGTCCGCAATGTGTTGACGGTTTCCATCAACACCCCCATGTCGCCCTTTCTTTCTGCAAAAAACCGTTCGATCTGGTCTTTTTTCACGGCCCGCATGGCTTCAAGCTGGCCATAGGCTTTTTCAGACAGCGCATTGCTGGCATTGAAATAGGCAATGGCAGAGATAAGAAAAAACGGGATTAACCCCACCAGGAGGAATAATACAATTAACTTTGCGCTAAGACTCATTTGTTTCATGGCAGATACCCTTTTTTTGTGTTATATTATGCTGTATTTTCCAAGGCTTTTATTTCCTTTGCACTCAGGACCCTGTCAATATCCAGAAGGATTTTCACCCCTTTGTCTATTTTGGCCATCCCCAGGATATAGTCCGTGTTGAGGGTTGTACCGAATGACGGTGCATTTTCAATTTCCTCTTCTTTGATGTTGAGGACTTCAGACACGGCATCCACCACAATACCGATCTGGATGGTCATGTCATCGGCATCGATCTCCACCACAATGATGCAGGTACGGTCGGTGTAGTCAATAGATGCCATTCCGAATTTGAGCCGCAGGTCAATGACCGGTATGACCTTTCCCCGCAGGTTGATCACCCCTTTGACAAAATCCGGGGTCCTGGGAACCGATGTGATGGGCATCATGCCGATGATCTCCTTGACCTTGAGGATACCGATGCCGTATTCTTCATCTGCCAGGGTGAAGGTCAGGTATTTGCCCGTCTTCAGGGTGGTGGACTGAATCGCCTGATTTAGTGTGTCTTGTGTTTCAGTCATCTTGTTCTCCTTTGATTTTTGCTTCCTGCATTTTGTTTATCCACATATTTTACTGCACAATCATTTTGTTCAGGACATCACACAGGTCCCCGTATTGGTCATCCATAAAGGTGAAATACCTGGGAAAAAATCTGTGGACAATGGCTGAGATCTCCCGGTTGTTTTTTTGGGGCAGCACCATCACTATTTTCTTGTCCTGAAAGATATGTTTTTTTTCATACAGATCATCCAGGCGGTCATCATTGTCTGTAAAAAATACAATAATGAGATTTTCCACATATGGTTTTGTCTGGTTTATTTCAGTGACACAGGAGGTGACACTTCTGCAAACCTGCATTTTAATGCCTGGCAGCCGCTTCTGGATGACTTTCAAAAAAAACCTGCCCTTTTCTCCTGAACTGCGGTCTACGAATAAAATTATTTTTTTCATCTGTTTCTCTGCTGTGCTTTGTAACATTGCTGAACATAACATCCAAAATAGTCTTGGAAATGTATTAATCAATTTTCATGCCAGCAGAGAAAGATTTTATATTATAAACTATTTCAAATAGTTATAAAAAAAACATATGCTGCAGCTTCTGTCACAAAAAAATGACAGCCATGGATGTAATCAAGGGACCAAACAGACAAATACTTTGAGTGGAGGGGGTTTTGGAACAGAAAAGATGAATGGTCTCAAAAATATGACAGTCTCAAAAATATGACAGTCCATGAAGGCCGTCAAGCAGTGTTACATCAAAATATTTCCGATCTTTCTTTTCTTCAGCCAGGTTTTTAAATGTATCTTCCCAGGAAAGTTTGATTTCTTCTTTTTTACCAAAAAACAGGTCGTTTTTTTTCTTCCTGATTTCGCATCACTCTTTTTACTCTTCTTCATACAGGTCATAGCCGGGATAATATTTTTTTGCACAATCCCGGCAGATACCGTGGCTGAATTTTGCTTCGGAATGTTCCTGGATATAGGCTTCCACCTGGTTCCAGTAGCCTTTGTCATCCCGGATTTTCTTGCAGTGTCCGCAGATGGGAATCAAACCGCTCAGTTTTTTAACTTCAGCCAGGGCCGCTTCCAGCTTTTCCTTTTCATTTCTGAGCTGGTTTTCCGTGTTTTTGATTTTCTGGTAGCGCCTGGCATTTTCCATGGCCAGGCCGCAGACCCCGGCCATGGACAAGGTCAGATTAAGGTACCGGTCCTTTTCCTGTGGAAATTTTACATGGTCAACCTCCAGCACTCCGAGGTCTTTGTCCTTGTAGCGGATCATGACCTGAAATCCTTTTTTTGAGGCTGTCCAGGCATGTTCCGATGAAAAACCCTGCAATCTGTCTTTTATGGCCTGCCCGTGTTCGGGTAAAGACGATAATGCATAAACCTTGTCAGGCTGGTTATGGGACAAAGACACAAAAACAAGTGTCCGGGGAGAAAAAAGCAGGTCAAATACCGCAAGGATGCTCTCGATGGCTTCCTGTTCGGTAAAGGAATGGGCAATTTTGGTCAAAAGATCAAACGCCATGGCGTATTCTGACAGTTTCTCTCGGGATACCTGTATCTCTTTTTTCAGCAGTGCTGTGCTGTCCGATTCCGGCATTATCGTTATTCCCATCCTTATTGATTTGATAAAATTTTCAGCTGTGGTTTGTCCTATATCCGGTTTATTTTTGTGCTGCCCATTCCAGGGGATACCGGCCCCATTCATGCACGGCTTCGGATATAGCCGTCAACACGTCATCCGGCACTTGAAAAGGTATCTCCCCGTGGTTGTCAGACAATATGA
>DATFKQ010000104.1:0-3615 GCA_035268565.1 Desulfotignum sp.
CACGATTTCCCCTAAGTACATGACCGCCACAAGATCGGAAATAAAGCGCACCACACTCAGGTCATGGGCAATGAATATCATGGTGGAGCCCATGTCCTCCTTGATCTCATTGAGCAGGTTCAGCACGGCCGCAGCCACGGACACATCCAGGGCAGACACCGGTTCGTCGCAGATCACCAGAGACGGCCGGCTGGCCAGGGCACGGGCAATACCGATGCGCTGTTTTTCCCCGCCGGACAGCTGCCGGGGATAGCGGTCATAATAATAGGCTGCCAGCTTTACCGCACGCAGGAGCCGCTCCACCTCCTGGCGGACCTTTCTTTTGGGAACGGTTTTGAACTTCTGGATGGGTCGGCCGATCTGGGCACCGATAGTGTAAGAGGGGTTCAGGGTGGAATCCGGGTTCTGGAATACCATCTGCAGTTCCCGGATCAAGGACAGGTCCCGTTTCTGGGCCGGCTGGTTCAGATCGATACCCATCAGTTCCACCGAGCCGCCGGTGAGTGCTTCCAGGCCGATAATGCCTTTCACCAGGGTACTTTTGCCGCAGCCGGATTCCCCCACAATCCCCAAAGTGGTGCCCTTGAGGACCTTCAGGGAGATGTCATCCACCGCCTTGACATGGGATTTTTTTTCCAGGCCCAGAATGGCCCGTAAAGACGGATTCTGCTCCGGATAGTACAGTTTCATGTTCTGTATATGCAGCAAGGTGTCCATGGAAGCGAAATCATCATCCCCTTCCGCCATCTGAATGACGGAATCCTTCTGTCCCCGGGAATAATCATCATAGGGCACCTTCAGGGTTTCTCTGCCCAGAAAACACCGGGACCAGTGGTCATCGGATATGGCCAGCAGCTCGGGATGCTGTGTGGTGCAGTTAGCGGTAAGGCTTTTGTCCTCCAGGGACCTGCCTTCAATACGCCAGTCACACCTGGGGGCAAAGATACAGGCATCGAGGTCCCGTTCCGCCGGGTCCGGTACCCGTCCCTGAATGGACCACAGCCGGTTGTTGGACAGGCTGTCCCCCAGGCGGGGCACACAGCACAAAAGCCCCCGGGTATAGGGATGGGCCGGGTTGGCAAACAGGTTTTCAATGGGGCCCTGTTCCACCATCTCCCCGGCATACATGACGCACAGCCGGTCACTCACCTTGGCCACCACGCCCAGATTATGGGTGATGAAAATGATGCCGGTGTTGAAATCTTTTTTCAGATCTTCCACCAGGTCCAGGACCGCCGCTTCCACGGTTACGTCCAGGGCTGTGGTGGGTTCATCCATGATGAGCAGAGAGGGGTTGTTGAGCAGGGCCATGGCAATCACCACCCGCTGCTGCTGCCCCCCGGAGATCATGTGCACATACCGGTTCATCACATTGGCGGCATCGGGCATGTACACCCGCTCCAGCATGGCAATGCAACGTTCCCAGGCCTCTTTTTCGCCGA
Source organism: Desulfotignum sp. (assembly GCA_035268565.1). GTDB lineage: Bacteria > Desulfobacterota > Desulfobacteria > Desulfobacterales > Desulfobacteraceae > Desulfotignum. Next base: position 1,443 of record DATFKQ010000104.1, read on the forward strand.
TGTCAGTGTGGGCCGTGAGCACCTCTGTCAGCTGGGTACCGATGGTCAAAGAGGGGTTCAACGCCTGCATGGGGTCCTGGTACACCATGGAGATGTTGTTGCCCCGGATTTTGCGCAGCTCCGCCCTGGGGGTGCCCACCATCTCCTTTCCCATGAACTTGATGCTGCCCCCCACCACTTTGCCGTTGGACCCTAAAAAATCAAGAATACCAAAGGCGATGGTGCTTTTGCCGCAGCCCGACTCCCCCACCACCCCCACGGTCTGTCCCTGTCTGACGGTGAAATTGACACCCCTGACCGCAGGTACCAGTTGTTTACGGGTCTGGTAGGAAATGGCCAGGTCCTTGACTTCCAATACCGGTATGTCTGATGTATGTTCCATAGGATCGCTTTCGTTCGTTGTCAGTACCCGACAGCAGAGGCTGCCGGGTACAGGGTTACTGATATCGCATGGATTCTTCCCGAATCCCGTCCGCCAGCAGGTTGAGCCCCACCACCAAAGAAGCGATGGCAAGGGACGGCCACAGGGCTGCATAGGGGTTGCCTGTCAGGATAAAGGCCCGTCCTTTGGCAACCATAGAGCCCCAGTCCGGTGATGGCGGCGGCATACCAAGGCCCAGAAATCCCAGGGTTCCCATGGCAAAGATGGCATACCCGATCCGGAGCATGGCATCGATGATGATGGGGCCCCGGGTATTGGGCAGAATTTCCACAAACATGATGAACCAGGCACTTTCCCCCCGGGTCTCTGCTGCCCGGATATATTCCCGGGTTTTGATATCCAGGGTCAGGCTTCTTACCAGCCGGGCGATGCCCGGCACCCCCACAATGGAGATGGCGATGACCACATTCACGGCGGATGCCCCGATGGCCACCACGATGATCAGATAGAGCAGGATGACCGGGATGGCCATCATGGCATCCAGCAGCCGCATGACAATTTCATCTATCCATCCGCCCTTGTAGCCGCCGATCAAACCCAGCGTAGCACCGATGAACAAGGCCACCACCACCCCCCAGATGGCGGTGCCGCCGGGAAGCGAGATGTTTTCCGACACCGGCAGCACCACCAGAACCACCCGGGCACCGTAGATCAACCGTGTCCACAGATCCCGGCCCAGTTCGTCCGTGCCCAGTATATGTTCGGCAGACGGCCCCTGGTTGGGGGCTTTCCAGTCCTGCTCATAAGGGGTGTACGGGGTGAGAAACGGGGCGAACAACGCCACAAACACCCAGAACAGGACAATGACCAGCCCCACCATGGCGATTTTGGAGCTGAGCAGGATGGCAAACATCTCCTTGAGCTGCACTTTTTTGGTTTTTTTTGTATTTTGGGTTTCAACTGTTTCAGGCATACCGTATCCTCGGATTCAAAAAGGTATAGATGATGTCGGCCACCAGCTGGGTGCCGACGGCCACCAGCACCATGATCATGGCGCCTGCTTCTAACGCATTGAAATCTTTGTACAGGGCCGATTCCAGCAGATAGGCCCCCAGTCCCGGGTACCCGAATACCACCTCCACAATGACGATCCCCCCCAAAAGCCAGTTCACATGGAGCATGATCACGGTGATGGGGGCGATGAGGGCGTTTTTCACCGCATGTTTGAACACCACTTTCTGATAGGGCAGGCCCTTGAGAAATGCGGTGCGGATATAGGGGGATTTCATGACCTCCACCATGGAGGCCCGGGTGATGCGCAGAATATATCCCAGCTCGATAAGGGTCAATGTCAATACCGGCAAAATCAGCATCATGGGTTTTTCCCAGGGCGCAGCCGTGCCCAGGACCGCCGCCCCCGGCAGCCACCCCAGCCATACGGAAAAGATCAGGGTCAGAAAAATACCGGTGGCAAATTCGGGCACCACGGAAAACATCATGCCGCCCACCGACAGGAACCGGTCTTTGAGAGACCCTTCCTGGAGTCCGGCAATAAGCCCTAAAAGCAGGGCCAGGGGCATGACGATGACAAAGGCGGTGCCTGCCAGGACCACGGAGTTGCGCAATCGGGTCCACAGGCTTTTGTTCACGGGCCGTCCGGTGCGGAAGGAAATACCGGGGTCCCCCCTGATAAATCCTTTTTTCAAGGGGATGTAGTCTTTGGGTCCGCCGGAACTTTCCATCCAGCCTTTGCCCATGACAAAGACAAACATGGTTTCGGTTTCCCCCTTG
>DATFKQ010000105.1:0-8708 GCA_035268565.1 Desulfotignum sp.
TACCCCCAGTATGATGCCGGCAACGGACGGTTTCAGACCATGGACGGGCGGGTCCAGACCATTTCCAGGTGTCCCATGGAACCGGAATCCTGGCGGATATCCGGCGGCATGATCACCCTGGTCAACGGTCTGCTGAAAACCATCCCCCAGGATGCGGTCCGGCTGAATCAGCCGGCATGTGAAATAGAACGAAAAACAAACCATGCCATTGTCAATGTCGGAAAACCGGGGCAATCCCCCTGCTGCCGATATCAGACGTCCAGGATTATTCTGGCACTGCCGCCACGCCTGGCAGCTGCCACCATCCTGTTCACCCCTGATCTGTCCCGGGAATTGACCCAGGCCATGCTCAGAACCAGTACATGGATGGCAGGACAGGCCAAATTTTTCGCCCTGTACAACAGTGCTGGCTGGCGGAATGCAGGTTTTTCAGGTCAGGCTTTCAGCCAGTCCGGCCCCCTGGGAGAAATCCACGACGGGTCAAATCACACCGGCGGCCCATTCGGCCTGACCGGATTTGTGGGAATACATGCGGCCCAGCGCCGAAACAAACAGGCGGTGATTCAGGCAACCCTTCAACAGCTTCACCACCTGTACGGACATAGGGCAGATTCACCCGCAGCGGTTTTTTACACCGACTGGGCCATGGAAAGATATACTGCCACGGAATATGACCAGAGGGCCGCCCATGACCATCCCCGGTTCCACCCCCCGTCGGGACACGCCTGTATCTGGGACGGGATCCTCTGTTTTGCGGGAAGTGAAACATCGGATGTGTTCGGGGGATATCTTGAAGGGGCCCTGGCCAGCTCTGAAAGATCGGTGCGTGCTGCTTTTCCATGAAACAAGGCAATCACGGGATCACCAGCCAGGCACCACCAGAAAAGACGGCAGTCAGGTTTTTTGATCATTTTTTTCAGCAGCAGCCGTCTCCGCAGGAGGCGTTTTCCTTACCTTTTATCCAGACCTGGATAATATAAGTGGCTCACCCCACCCCGGGACAGACGGACACGGCATCCACCGGACAGTTGCTGACACAGGCCCCGCACTCCATGCAGGCGTTGAAATCAACGATCACCGCTTTATTTTCATGCATCTCAAACACTGCATGGGGACAGACCTGGGTGCACAATCCGCAGCCGATGCATTTTTGTTCATCCAGCACCAGGGTGGCCACATTCGCCAGATATCTGAAATCTTCCATTATCATCTCCTTTTTGTTGTGCCGTCCTGACGGATCAGAATGCGCTGTAAATCCACATGCCGGCAGACACCAGAATCCCTGCCAGCTGCACGGGAAGGTATTGTTTCATCTCTTTTTCCACCCCGGAAGGGGAGGTGAACGGGGTGGCCCCGGTGAAATTCATGGCCAGGTGGGAACTGACCATCACACTGAAGATAAACAGGGCTGCTGCACCACTCATGCTGCCGACACCTTTCAAAATAAAGGGCAGGATCAGCAGGGTGCACATACTTCCCAGAAGAATACCTTTTACAGCAAATTTTTTTGACGGGATATACGGCAGCAGCACCGGGGTCAGCACGGCACCGGAAACCAGTCCCGTAACCAGCGCGGACAGGGATATAATACCCCTTTCCCATGCCCCGTGAAAAGAAAATATCCCCGGACCGATACCTGAAAGTACAAAAAGTACCAGGGCTGTGACACCTGCCATTTTCAACGCCCCGTGCAGTTCCACCGGGGTCAGCACAAACCGCTCGAACAGAGAAAAGCTCACCTGGCGCATGGATTTGTCCGCTTTTCTGCCGCTGGTCAGAAACGCCGGGATATCACAGGCACGCACCGGGCCGTACACCACCCGGAAACCGGACAACTCCCTGACCTGCCGGGCCGATACCCCGGTGGCCCCCAGCTGGGGCACGATCACCCGCTTATGGGACACCACCTTATCCAGGGAAACCGCTGTGATTCTTTTTACCAGCTCCCGGGTGGAAAAGGTTTTTTTGCCTGCCGCGCACCAGACATTCACCCCTCTGGTGTCCAGCACCAGGATCCAGGCGCTGACGCTGCCCAGCGCAGATCTCAGATGATCAAAGGTCAACTTGAAATTGGCGGTCACCAGCACCTCTGAATCCGGATCCGGTGATCCGATGCCGTAGAGCCCCGGGCTCACCGTGTACCGGTGGCGCCGGATGCCGCACCGGACCGCAATGGTGGACAGCCGGTCCCTTCTGTCCAGTTCCCGCCGGATAAGGGGTACCGGCCCGGCATCCGTATCAATGAAACGGTCCACATAGGGGCACAATGCATATCCGGGTTTTTCATAAACAGACAGGGGGCTGGTCCCTTCCGGCCCGCATGCCGCATCGGGCATGTACATGGCCGGCATGATCTGCACATTGCCGGTTGAAAGGCCCCGGCCTCTGCCTTGAAGATCATTGCAGCCTGTATTTTTCACTTTGTTTTCCATTGGGGATGGTTCCATGATTCTTTGATGTTTGTCTATTCCAGGTTTTCTATAAATTGGCCACAAATTGCCTGAACTGTTCCAATACGGTTTTATCCACGCAAAAATAGGTTTTAGGGCCTTCCACCTCTCCGCAGACAATGCCCGATTCCTTGAGTATCTTCAAATGCTGACTGATGGTGGACTGGGAATAGGGAAAAATACCCACGATCTCGCCGCAGATGCAGGTATCGATCGCAATCAGGTGCTGAACTATTTTGATCCGGGTGGGATGGCCCAGGGCTTTGAAAATTTTTGCAGTCTGTTCCAGATCCATGAAAAAGTCCTTTTATCGTTAATCGACTTTTAACGATGACATATCCCGGTGTCCCTGTCAACCCCAAAAAGTCAAACTGGATATTGGCCATAAACATATCAGGTTTTCGATCCCGGCCGTCATCGAAGCGGTCTACCACACCCCGGTGCTGGTACAGCGCCACCCGGTTTCCGGCAAACCCTATATTCTGACCACATGATACCGCCGTTTCATGCCAACATCGGGAAACCCTGGCCAAATCCCCGGACGAACCTCAGATTCCATCCACTGATTTCCCTAATCCAGTTCAAAGGAAATGATTCAGCACCTCTTCAAGATGGGACAGCCATATATCCACAAAGGAATCATACCCAGACGTGTCCTTCATAACGAAGTCCGGAAGGAGGATAGATCAGATGACATGAAGTCAGAACAGAAAATTCATACCTTGACTTTAAGATATTTCAAAGTTAGAGTTTGAAATATCTTAAAGTCAAGGAGAGCGATATGTGGATAGAGCGCCAGATCACAGACCAGGTAAACCGCTGTGTCCGGTCAAGACCAGCCATTCTGTTGACCGGTGCCAGGCAGACCGGCAAGAGCACCCTGTTACAGCACATGTACCCGGACACCACGTATATCACCTTTGATTATCTGCAGCAGGTGGAAGCGGCCAAAGAAGCACCGGAACAATTTCTCTCCCGGTTTCATGATCCGGTGATTCTCGATGAAATCCAGTATGTCCCTGAACTGTTCCGGGAGTTGAAAATTGTCATCGACAACCAGCGGGACCGTTACGGCCGATGGATCATGACTGGCTCTCAGCACTTTTCTCTTATGGAGCAGGTCAGCGAAAGTCTGGCCGGAAGAATCGCCCTGCTCCGCCTTGAAACCCTGAGCGCCATGGAGCTGCGGCAGGCAAAGGCGCCTGATTCAGAACGGTTTCTCTACCGGGGCGGATATCCGGAACTGTGGTCCAATAAGCACCTGACCATGACAGATTACTTTGAAAGTTACGTCCGCACCTATGTGGAAAGGGACCTGAAAACCATTATCGATGTAAAAAATCTGAGCGATTTCAGGCGTTTTTTTCGGGTAGCCGCCACCCGGGCGGGCCAGTTGCTCAATTACCGGGGTCTGGCTGCAGATGTCGGGGTTTCTGACGTCACCATAAAAAAATGGATTCATGCACTTGAGATCAGCGGCCTGATCTATCTGCTGCCGCCTTTTCATGCCAACATCGGGAAACGCCTGGTCAAATCACCGAAACTGTATTTCGGGGATCACGGCCTTTTGTGCCACCTGCTGGGAATAGGCAGTGACGCACAATGGCATGATCATCCTTACAAAGGCAGCCTCTGGGAAAACCTGGTGATGATGGAGTTGATCAAAACCCTGCAGCTTCAACCCGGAACAGACCTGTTCTTTTACAGGGACCAGAACGGGGTGGAGATCGATTTCATCATTGAAAAAAACAGCAGACGTATCCTGGTGGAAGCCAAGGCCGGTGAACGTATCTCCCCGGAAAAACTGCATTTCAACCGGGTGGCACCGCTGCTGAAAGCCAGACATACAAAGGTTTGCAGTATTTTGGCCCTGAACACGCCCGGCTATGAAATTTTGACACGCAATCAGTTTGTCTGCTTCAATCCCGTGCATGCCAGCGCAGCTGACGCGGTTGACCAGGCAATAGCATGACACAGAAGCAGCGGTCCGGCCGACGCCGGACCGCAATATATTCCAGCAGATCCGTACTTGAAACTACCTTTTGCTCTCTGATCCTCAGGTGCATTTCAATGGAAATGGTTCAGCACATCTTCAAGATGGGACAGCCATATATCCACGAATCCGTCATATTCCGCCGTACCTTTCAGGACCGTATGGCACTGAATGCCGGCTTCTGAAAGAATGGATTTCCAGGAATCCTCTTCATCGCCGGCCATGTCATTTTTTGCATGATCTCCGGCCACGGACATGAAAGGCAGCAGCCACGCGGTCTTGATTTTCTTTTCCGCCAGCCAGGAGTGAATCTCATCAATCTCCGGATATCCTTCCACATTGCCGATGAACACATGGGGATCCCATTGCTGAACCTGGAACATCAGGGCCTGATAAAACGCGTTGCTTGGGTGATGCGTACCATGCCCCATGAAAACAACGGCATCTTCTTTTTTCCGATCAGCGGGTATCATATCAAACAGGGCATCCACGGTTTTTTCCATATCCGCCTGGGTGGCCAGAAGGGGATACCCCAGGATAATGCTTTCAAAATCCCCCATCGACTTGAACGCACCCACCACCCGTCTCAAGTCATGGTATTCTGCTCCGGCAATGGTGTGCAGGCTCTGCACCGCCACATGGGTAAACTGCTGGTCCGCCATGCGGGCCAGGGCCACGGCCGGGGAATCCAGAGTTTTTCCCTGTTTTGCCAGTTTGTGCCGGATGATGCGGGAGGTGTAAGCCCAGCAAACCGGGGTGTCCGGCCAGGCCGCTTTTACTTTGAGGTCGATATTCTCAAACGACACCTGGGCGCTGGCTTCACTGGAACCAAACGCCACCAGCAGAATACCGGTTTTCTTTTCCTTGTGTGTGTCATGATGGCCGGCAAAACCCACGGTGCCCGCGGCCAGTACCAGTATCATCGCGAGGATCCCCGAAATCAATCGATTCACCATTTTTTTCATTTTTTCCTCCTTGAATAAATATTGATTGAAATTAGGATTGAAAAAGTTGCGGCGCGAAAAAATCTCACAGGATTTCATCTATCATCTCCTCCTGAAAAAAAGTTTCGTCCGGGGAGAAACAAAAATCCCCGGACCATCAAAATGATCCGGGGATGCCCTGATTTATCCACAGATTGAAAAAAATCCCTTGTCCACGGAGATCTTTCCCCGCTGAAAAAAGAAAATCCTTTTCCCAGATTCAGCGTTCGCCGGACTTCCATCACAGCTGTCCAGCTGTTTTTCCAGGCAGGTCTTCTGACTTTCGGATCTTCCCTGTCAGCTGCGCCTTCCCGACCCTAAATTCCGGTCAGTGGCAGTGTGCAGCCCAAGTCCCCGATTACAGCGGCGGGCCCATCCCGGATTTGCACCGGGTTCCCTTTTCATCCACGCCAGTGGAACCTGAAAAACGTTACATCTTACATCGAGACAATGTATAAGAAAAACAGCAGCGGTTTGTCAATACCAAATTTCATGGATGGCAATTTCACTGTTTTGCCGTCTGACCGGGTAAATGATATCCTTTATCAGGCTGCCTTTGCGATGCCGAAACGGTTTAGTCCGGCATGTTGCGGGTGGCCAGCACATAATCCCTGATGCGTACGAGTTCAGGGTCATCTTTTTTTGCCAGCCCTTTTTTGGCCCAGGCCAGGGCCTGATCCGGGTCTCCGGCGGACAGCCAGGCCCGGGAGATGGTTTTGATCCTTTCCAGGACCTGTTTTTCCGACAGGGTGTCCCCATGCGCTGCCAGCCAGGCTTGATACTGGAGGGCCGCGGACAGCGGGATGTTGCAGGACAGGTACAGGTCTGCCACAAGCCGGGATTCTTCCCGGGTTAAAGGGGTCAGATATGAGTAGCCCAGCATGGCAGCCAGGGCTTTTTCAAACCGGTTGTCCGTCAGGTGCACGTGGGCCAGGGCCTTCCACCAGCCCGGGTCTTCCGGATGGGTCCGGGTGAGATACCGGGCATATGCCAGGGCTTTGTTTTTCATTGCCAAAGACAGATACTGGTACAGCAGCATTTCCTGCCACTGCCGCCGGGTGTCCCCTTTGGTCTCTGCAGCCAGCTCCTCCAGCCACGGCAGGGCCTTTTGAAATTTTTCCAGGGCAAACAGGATATTGACCAGTGTCTGCTTCCACTCTAAATTCACCGCTTCAGGATGGGCCGCCATCAGCCGCTCAAAAACCGTCAGGGCCGCACCCGGGGAGCCGGCCTGGAAATGACAGGCTGCCGCATAAAACAGGTGGACGGCCTGTTTCTTTTCACTGGTGTCATACCCTGTTTCAAAGGCCTGGGCAGCCTCGGCCATCTGCCCCAGTTCATACCGGCACCGGGCCAGGTTGAGCCAGGCCGCAGACAGGTCCGGCTGTTTTTCCACGGTCCGCTGAAACGCCGCTGCAGCAGGGCCGGTCTGTCCCAGGTCGGTGTGGCAGATGCCGGACAGGAAATCGATATAATGATGAACATTTTCTCCATGTTTTTCCGAATACCGGATCAATACGGCCAGGGCCAGGGCCGGTTTTTCTTCCGCCATCAGGGACCGGGCCTTGTTCACCGCCATACCGGCAGCCAGGGACATGTTTTCTTCTCCCGTTTTGGCTGCCGCGGTCTGGAGCGGGCCTGAAAAAGCCGTCAGCAGCAGCAACAGCACCGCCCACACCTGCCGGCGGCACCGGATGATTTTCTTCTCCTGCCTGATGTACCGGGTCATGCCTACTCCAGTTGAAATTTGATGGTGGTCTGTGCCAGTGCCGCCACCGGGATGCCCTGGACCCGGCCGGGCTGGAACCGCCAACGGGACACACAGTCGATGACACTCTGATCGAACAGTTTTTCCGGCTCAGCCGCCAGAATCCTGATATCCTGCACCGTCCCTTCGGCCGTGACCAGAAACTGCACCCGCACCTTTCCTTCTATGCCCCGCCGGGCCGCATGCAGCGGATATACCGGCGCCACCTTGGCCAGGGGGATCAGGCCGGTCTCCAGCTCATGGGCCATGTACCGGTCCTTGAGCTGCGGCGTATCCATGGAAAAGGTTTCCAGCGGGGGCATTTCCAGGGAATGGGCCACAGGGGGCAGCTTCGGGTTCAGGACAAAGGGCAGGGACGGTTTCGGGACCGGCGGCCTGGGCATCTTTTTCTGCACCGCTTTGGGGGCAGCGGTTTTCTGCGGTTTCGGCGGCTCCGGTTCCGGGGGCTTCTGCTTCTGCGGCGGGGGTTCGGGCCGCTTGACCCGCACCACCTGGATCGCCTGGACCGGCGCGTGCCTTTCCAGGTTTTCCGGCACGGCCCGGATCATTTCCGGCATTACGGCAAACAAAAACAGGTTCAGGGCCGCAGCCACAACCCCTGCCAGTACCCAGCCGAACCAGTTTCCGGATCCGGACCGGACAGGTATGGATACATTCCCGGCCACAGGCCTATTCCCCTCCAGGCAGGCCGGCGGCAATGGCAACGTTTTCAGCCCCGGCCAGCTTGCAGGCATCCATGATATCGATCACCAGACCGGTGGTGCTGTCTTTGTCCGCCACAATCACCACCGCCGCCTCGGGATTTTCCGCCATGGCCCGTTCCACATTGGCCCGCACCGCCCGCACATCGATCTCCCGCCGGTCCAGGTGCACTGTCCCCTCTCTGGTCACACCGATGAGAATGGTGTTGGGTGCAGTGGTCACGGCCGTGGTTGCCGTGGGCCGGGTGATGTCCACCCCGGTTTCCCTGACAAACGAGGTGGTCACCAGGAAAAAAATCAGCAGAATGAACACCATGTCGATGAGCGGGGCAATATTCAGTTCCAGGGTCTGTTTCTGGGCCCGCCTGGCGGCTGTTATATTGAGCATTGTTATTTCCTGTAAACTTCCGGCCGCAACCGGTGCAATTTTTTTAAGAAAGACCCGATCAATTCATGGGATTCTTTCAGGGTTTGTTATGTCAGCCCGGGCACATCGGTCAGATATACCGCCGCAGGTACATGCCGGTGGCAGAAATCCGGTTTTTCAGGTTTCGGGACCGACGGGTGAGCCACCCGGCCATGTAAAGGCCTGGAATAGCCACCATCAGCCCGGTCTGGGTGGTGATCAGGGCTACGGAAATACCAGCGGCCATGGCCCTTGCATTGCCGGTGCCGAACACCGTGATCACCTCAAAGGTTTGCATCATACCCACCACCGTGCCCAGCAGTCCCAGCAGCGGGGCCACCGCAGACAGGACCCGGATGGCGGCCAGGTACCGGTCCAGGGAAGCGCACAATCCCATTACGGTCTCA